>NZ_CP136865.1:966748-1288998 GCF_045689245.1 Congregibacter brevis
GGCTGCTCTTTCAGCAATTGCTGGTACGAGATCTGAGCCGCAGACGCGCTCGCGTATGGGTCTGCCCAGAAGACGGCTTAACCAAACGATAGGAAATCCATCGGCGGTAACCAGGTCTGAACTACGCAATACCTCGAGAAGCTCCGGATGGCGTGGACGGGAGAGAGCCGTACCTAAGCAGTTCACCAGGAAGTCTGCATTTAGGGTGGATACAAGACGCGCCCGCCCATCCTTCGCCGACGCCATAGCGATGATTTTCTCCACAGCGCTGTCGAGGGTGAGATTGTCGACCGGAATACCTAAAGAATTGAAACAATCGCGTCCGGGGTTATAAGTGAGAGAGCTCATGGTGATACCTCAGGAAATATCTGTATTCGTGGTGTTATTTTGAAGGTGCAAGCTGCGGGCAGTTTGGAAGCTGCTCCAGAGTTGCAACAATAAGGTGATGCCTAGCACTGCGAAGGTGCTGAGCATTAATCCGACAATGCCGCCTACCACCACTTTTTTCTTTCGAGACATGTTCACGCTGCGATAGGGGCGGGCTGCTGGGTCAATAATTTCGAGCACGTATTCTTCTCGTGCATTTGCCAGCATCATGATGGCGGTTTGAGCCTCAATTAGACGATAGATCGATTTTTGGATTTCTACGACGTCAGATTCGCGGAGGGTTAACTCCAAAAAGGCTTGTTTGCGAACCACTTCTTCCTTGGTGCGGTCGCGCATGTATTCGTTAAAAGTCTGCACGTAAAGATTTGCCCAGTCCCGCGGTAGAACAGGTTCGGGCCAGCGCATCGCGACGGTGATAATGTCCGTTTCTTCATCAACGGTGATCATGCGGATCTCATCGCGAAAACGCGTGAAACTCTCACCAACATCGGGCGCGAAGCCATCTTTCCAGGATTGTGTTTCTTCGGACCACTTTGCAGGGTAAAAGTGGCGATAGATGTTGTGCTTGTTAAGAAAGTGCAGGGTAAAGGTGCGCGATCGCAATCTCGCCATCATGACTTCACTGTAGTTATCACGGGTGGTGCCCATGACGAAGCCGTGCTCTACCAAGGTCAGTACTTCCGATGCTCGGCGGTCATCGGGAGACACACCACCTGGGTCCTCAATGTCCACAATACTTACCTTGGCCCCCGCTACGTAGCTATAGGGCGTGGTGAAGGAGTGGTAGGTTCCATAGGCGGCGCCCAAAATTAATCCGGCAAGCAGTAACCACTTGGCTCGAATGAGCGCATTCACAAAGGGCATGAGATCGAGATTGGCGGCGGCGGTATGCTGGGGTGCCACGACGTCGTTAGCTTGAGTCATTGCAGGATCTCCGTTCACAGTACGATGCCGGCAAGGATTGCCGCCTGGGCAAGAGTGCTCACCCAGGACTGTGCTTTCTCGGTGGGATTCATACGATCCACGTTGATAGGAACGTAGATACGTGCGCCGGGCATAACGTTTTTCTTGGCGATGGTACGCGAGCTGCGCTTACCTTTAAGGTTGAGTACTTCGCCGTTCGCTTGAATGACGTAGGTGTGGTCGAGACGACCAAGTACGGTGGAGCCACCTGACAGTTCTACGTAATCCTTAATGCTGCGCTCTTCGTCATAAAGGTGCGATGTGGCGACATAAACCTGACCGGCGACCTGCACATGGTTAGGCATTCGCGGGACCGTGAGTTCATCACCGTTTTCCAATGCCAGTGCGTCGCGACTCCGGCAGCGCTGTACGCGATCTAGATCGACCACCATGCGGCCCGTTGCTTCGGCACGCTCAAGCTGTTGGATAACGCGCAGGGTGTCCTGCTTGCCGGCCCACTCATGAGAAGACTTCTCATCGTTGCGAAATGAGTGCGACAGTGAGAGCTCAACCATGAGGTCATCGAGCTGATCATGAAGCTCGTCCAAAGTCTCCTGTTGAATATCGAGTACCGATTGACGCGTGAACTCTGCGCCGAAGGAGTAGGCTGCCTCTGTCAGACCGCCGGCTCTTTCCAGCACCTCGCAAAGAGTTTCGTCTGGGCCAATGGCATAAACGCCGGGCTTTACGATTTCGCCACGCAGGGTCACCGACGCTGTTTCGCTCCAGCCTGTTTGCAGGCTAACAGCGAGTTGATCTCGAGGAGTGAGTACCGGGTTAATGGCGTCATCTGCATAGCGCTGCTCGAAGATGTTTTCGCTTGCTGCGCTCAAATCTCCCCGCTGTGCACGGTGTAGATCGGCGCAGAGTGTCATTAGTGCGCGTGTGTCCAGTGATTGGTGATGCAAGCTGTCGTCGTTTTCGTTGCGACGGGACAATTGCATGCTCAAGCCATCGGCGCGGCGCGATAGGCCGCGAGCCGTGCAAAGCAGGTCACTGGCTCTCATGTCTTCAACCAACGGGTATTCTCCCGGACTCAGCACTTCGCCCAAAATACTGACGACACGCTCGACATCACCATAGCGTGCCTGATCCTTGAGACGCTGGGTTTCATCGCCAAGGAGCTGGCTTCGAGCGCTGTCTTCACCAAGGAAGTACACGCGATCTCCTGGCATTAACACTGGGTTGGCATCGCCGCTGGGATCTAATTGCGCAGCAGCAATACTGAACGACATTGTTTTTAAGTTAAGACTGGGAAGTTCCGTTCTGGCGATAACACCGTGGTTGTAATCGCCACCACTCTGCAGGCCACCGCCAAGCATCACGGCGTCAAGAAGACGAGCACCCTGATCAAGGGGGAATTGGCCGCTGTGGCGGATAGCGCCTCGCAGTTCGAGCAAATTTGCTGCACGTGGGTCGGTTGCTTGGCGCGCTAGCTTCTCGCTCAGAGCGGTCAATGCGTCCGCGCGACTCTCGTTCATGCGGAACAGGCGAATACGATCGCGCGCCTGAAGTAAGTAGTCACTATCGCTACCGGGGTTCTCCAAAGACGCTCTGGGGGATAAATAGATCACAGAGCTTTGAAGGCTTCGGCGGTCTTCGCGCTCAATAAGAGCGAAGTTCATGTCGACGCCGGGCAGCAATGCGTCCGTGCCGCTGAGAAGGTTTGATACGCGCATGCCCGTCTCAAACTGGTACGCGCCGGGGCGCTCCACATGACCGTCAAGAACCACCACTGCGTCCAATCGATCTTCCAGTGGAAGTATGCGCAGCACATCTCCGGAGCGCATTTTGGTAGAGAGAATGGCTGCGGTGTCTTGTGCGGCCCCCGGGGATTGAAAGTCGATAACAGTGCGGCTACCACCCTGTCGAATGCGCTCAATAAGTGATTCGCTCAGCGACGCAGTGGGGAGCATTCCTCCCGCCATTTCCAGCACGTCTTGCAAGCTGCTTTCGCCGCGTAGTTCGTATATTGCAGGGCGTTGAACTTCACCACCTACATAAACAATGTCGCCGATCGCGGGAACAAAAATAGTGTCGTTGTGACGAAGGAAGGCATCGCTATCGCTCTTACCTGCGAGAAGTAGTTCGTAGAGATCAAGGCGCGTGACAATTTCGCCCCCACGAACCAATTGGATGTCACGCAGCGTTCCCGTGCCAGCAACGCCACCGGTGGTCAATAGTGCGTCGATGAGACTCGAGAGTCCGCCGATGGTGTAGATACCCGGCTGTCGCACGTCACCTGATAGGCGAACTTGAATGGTGCGCAGCTTACCCATGGTGACTACGGCGCGGGCACCGATCATACGTTGCTCAAAACCGCTGGTAATCAGGGTTTCAGCGTCATCAAAGTTCATACCGCCTACAGTGATAGGGCCGAATTCCGGAATGAGGATCTTGCCTTCCCGGGTGACGATTAGGTTGTACTGAACGTTACGTTTGCCAAACAGTTGAATGACGATGTTGTCGCCAGGTCCGATGCGGTAGTCCGATGGCACGGGAATACCTTCGACCGGAGCAAAGGTGCTGGGTGATCGGTTAAAGATAGAGTAACCAAATTGTTCCAGCTCATCGGTGAGAGTCTGATCCTGAGCGCTTTCTTCGAGAGACAATGCCTGCTGCTTTTCCCGAGCAAGTGCCTCCAAGCGAGACTCTTCGTCGACGACAACTTCTAAGGGGACCGAGATCGGGGTCGTCGGAACGCTGAGAGGTTCATCTTGCCCCGCCGGCGCAGCATTGTAATAGGCGCGCTTTTGGGTGACCTGCAGAGGCTCAATGAAAGGAATGTATTCATCCTGAGCCAAAGCGGGGTTTGTGTATGCACTCGACAGAAGTACCAGTGCGGCAACGAGGCTGCCGATGGGGCGGCTGTGGCAAAGGCTGGCTGATTTATTGTTCACGGCTCTGTTCTCTCAAAACTGGATACAATAACAATAGCATTTGGAGTGCCAACTTTCGAAATGCCATAAACGTCTTAAAAAACAGTTACTTAATTACTCCATGGTTGTTCGTCGCTCCCGCAACATGCAAAGTGAATTGCATATTGCGAGCGCCTTATTCGCAGTTTGCGAGAATCTACACTCATCAATGTCGTCAATTTCTTTCTTTAACGTCGTTTGGGTAGTCCTTTGCCCAGTGCGGCGGTGTTACGCCTAGCGACTCGAGCAGTTCTATATCCTTGGCAAAATGTGCTCGAAGCGCTGCTTCCGTCGCAGGCTCAAGAGGTAGCGGATCCTTTTGTTTCTGGCTGTTCCAGCGCTCATAGAGAAATCGAATGCGGCCCTGTTGCTGAGGGGGAACAAGGTTCCATAGGCCGCCGACGATAGAGCGCTCCCGAAGCCATACCCTGAGGCCGTGGGGGATTTTTGATCCGCCACCGCCCGCATGCATCACCTCTCCCAGTCCCTTGGGCTGGAAGTCGCCGGGCAGTTGGAGAAATCTGAGGACTCTTTCGAACACCATGTCGGGCTCGTCTTCCAGTTCGGTGGTGAAAAGCACTAACAACTGATCCTTGGCAAAGTGCTCCCGATAGTTCGCCAGAATTCGTCCGTATTCACTCCATACCAGGTAAAAGTCACTTTCGGACTCATAGCCTTCGCTGTGGGAGGGCGCGAGGCCGCCACGCCCCGCAATGAGGGCTTCGGGCGTCAATCGGTCGTTCATTGCTTCGTCAAAGGAGCGTGTTTCAGTGTTGCGCCTGACGGCCATGCGAAAGTGTGAGCGGCTACGATCGATAGGGTCACGGAGTACGGCTATCAGCTTGGTGTTTGGCATTAACGCGGCAATGCGCGCAGGTACAGGCTCGTCGGCCATGTACTGGGGGCTGGCTTTTCCCCAAAGTTTGCCGTCGGCGCCGTCGTAATACTGAGTCGCAAAGGCGGGCCAATCGTCAGCGCCGCAATTTTCGTGGGTAAAAAATGGCACTTCTTTTTCAAGAGGCATGCTGATGCCGGGGTGCTGTCTCAATAGTTCAAAGAGTGTTGTCGTCGCACACTTTTGCGCGCCAATAATAATGAAATCCAGAGTTTTCATGGTTAGTCAGTCCCCAGACTGTTGATGTGCTTTCGCACCGCCAGGTAGCTACTGATATTGCGCAGAGCGATTCCTGCAGCAATAGCAGCAGCAATACCGCTGGCGCCCGCATAGAGTCCCAGGGGAATCGCGAGGACAACTGTGGCGGTGCAGCTGGCGATGAGCAGGCGAAATTCGAGGTGAGCAGCGCCGCTCATGTTCAGAAGTACGCCTGACAAACCTGTAGCCGCGTTAATCAACTGCCCCCCGCACAAAAGTGCGAGTAGCGGTAACAGGCTTCCGGGACTCAGACTGAAAATCTTGGCCAAAGGTTCGGACAATGCCAGCATGATGACCGCAGCGGGTACGAAAATGGCTAAAGAGATTCGCTGGGTTGTGGCGAGTAGCGCTCTGAGTTCCTGAGGGTTCATTGCGGCGGCGGCACGTGCGAATTTGGGCCCGTAAACAGCCGACAGCAAAATGAGCAGAGTGGTGATGACATTCAGTAACTTGTGGGCGACGGCGTAACGGCCCACTTCTTCAACACTCACCAGCCAGGGCATGATCAGGAAGGGTAGTTGTAGGAACGCAATATTCAGCAGCCCATTCAGCCAAAAGTGCATGGATTCACCGCGGACACTGATGGCTGCTTTGCCGTCGGTCTCGGTGGCCTGGCTTTCGTTGGTGGTTTCCCAGCGACGTCGTAGAGAGATCGTCATCATAGTCAGCCCGAGGAGCAGTCCCGCGACGGCGGATGAAAGGATGGCGCCCTGAGACACGGGAACAATGTCCAGTGCTATGAGGGCACAGAGCCCAAGAATCACCACGGGCATCACGGTGTTTTCCACGGTTATGGCCCACATTGCCTTGTCCAGGGCTTTCAAGGTTTCGGCGAATAAACGAGTTAATGCAAACAGTGGGGCGGAGATCACGATCGAAATCAACAGAGGGCCGGTTCTTAGCTCGAGCACAGCGGCCAGTCCTGACACTACGAGCAGGATCACGAAGGCTCCTAGTAGCGCGCCATAAAACAGGATGGTTTTGCTGGCTTTCAGTAACCCTGCTCTAACAGCGGATCCTGAGTTTCCATTGAGTGAGTGATCCCGAAGAGCGCGGGTGGGCTCTCCCGCGCCGACTAGTTCTCCAAGGAGGCTTCCCCAGGCCATATGAAGTTG
The DNA here is from genome assembly GCF_045689245.1 of Congregibacter brevis. Classification (GTDB taxonomy): domain Bacteria; phylum Pseudomonadota; class Gammaproteobacteria; order Pseudomonadales; family Halieaceae; genus Congregibacter; species Congregibacter brevis. The sequence goes on from NZ_CP136865.1 coordinate 973,285, forward strand.
CAGCGTGCCAATACCGGCAGGCCCTGCGAGGGCGCCCACGGCAATTTGCACCGCCATTTGCGCCGCCATCCCCGTGCCGCGGCTTATCGCTAGTGCTCCGGCCTTCCACACTGCGGCAGAGAGCTTCGGTGCGGAGGGAGCCGACCTATTGGCGGCGCTATCAGGCATGTTCGATTACATCTTCCATCTCACCTTTAGTTCCGGTCCGACCCTGCTTGTTTTTCAGGGCCTGATCCAAGGCGTCGTGCATGCTGGAGAAAAGTTGACGCCAGGTATAACGCTCCGCGATTAGCTGTCTGGATTCGTCTCGAACACGGTTCCACAAAGCTTCGTCTTTGAGCAGATTGAGTGCTGCGATGGCCATGTCTTCTGCATTCTGAGCAACGCAAATATGCTGGTTGTTGACGTAGTCGACGCCTTCAGCGCCTACGGGTGTTGTTACCGTTGGCAGGCCGCGAGCCATGGCGTCCAGGACCTTAACCTTCATTCCGCTGCCAAACAGAAGAGGGGCGACGGAAACTCTAGAATCCTTGTAGACCTCTTGAAGGTCTGCAACAAAACCTCGAAGGCGGATGCCCGGGTAAATGGCGACCGCGTCCAGTAAGCGTTGATCGGGATTCTTACCCACGATATCGAACTCAAGATCCGGATGCTCCTGGAGCAATCGTGGCCAGACGTTTTCGATAAACCAGAGAAGACCCACGACATTGGCTTCCCAGCCCAGCAAGCCGACGTACATCAGCTTCTTCTTTGTCGCTGCGAACTCGAGGGGCGGGAGTTCCAGCTGACTGTCGTCACCTAGGTGATAGGTGTGCGCGATCTTACTCGCATCGATACCGCTGCTTATCAGCATTTCTGCGTCGTTCGGGGATGCGAAGACAAGGTCCGCGCGCTCCGCAATTTTTTGTTCCGCACGGCGCACACGCCCCGCTTCTACCAGGGCTGCAAGCTTAAAAGCGGGGTTTCCGGGGAGTCGCGCATAGCGATCCCAGATCTGATGGTAGGCATTATGCGCGTGGTAAACGACAAGGCCCTGGTAGTTGTCAGGGAGGTAGGCGGACACCTCATAGTGATCTAAAAATATGACGTCATGGGATGGCGCGAGACGCCTGACCTGTTGGGCGAGTGCCCCGTCATAGCTGCGGTGCACGTTCAAAGGTTTGCGACGAAGGTAGCTGCCGACCAGGCTTTTTGCAGAGCGAGGCACGTTCACGCGTCGGTGTATGTGCTGTACGCAAGGAGACTTCTCCTCAAATGCGGGACGGTGATCCGCATCGTCAAGCTTCAGTGGTGAGACCAAAGTGACTTCGTAGCGCTCTGCCAGCGCTTCCAGAAGCTTGAGGCTCTTTACCTTACCTCCGCTCTGCGGTGGATAAGGGAGTTCCGGGGTGAGGAAAAGCAACTTTTTCATGACGAGAGTCCCTCCTGGGGACGTGAGCTCGAAGCGTCAAGGCCGCGAATGATCTGCAGCTCTTCTTGATCGCTGAGTCCTAGATTCGATTGAAGGAGAACGGCGAAGGCGTGATCTCTTAAAGCTTCGGTGCCGTCAGCTAGGGCGTCGGCATCTTCTCTGAACCAGCAGCAGTGGACTAAATCTTGGTCGCAGGCAAAATGTCCGCTGTTGTCGATGCCCACTGTGGCGTCTACGTAAGCACCGTAGAGTATGTATTCGGATACCTTGAATGCGCGGGCTACGCCTCTATACCAAGGGCGACCGTGCTGCTGTTCCAGGTGCTGTTGAAGTCCTTCGAGATTGCTACGGCGCCAGGTGATTAGCTGGCCGATGTAATCGTGACCAAAGTATTGCTTTTGTTCTCCTATGAGTTCCGCCGCTTTGTGATGCCATTGGAGGTGTTCACCGCTGTCTTTGGCGCCGGCGATCCGATGCAGCCGCAGCTGGCCATTATTAAGGACATCATCTCGGCTAAAGGGCTTAACGAACTGAAGGTCTGAGTCGGCAAAGATGATGAGCTCGGCGTCGGTAACAAAATTGGCGGAGAGCTTGGTGACCTGCTGCATCACCCAGCCTCGTACGGGCCAGCCTCTATTGTCTAGCCACCACTTGTTGCTGGCGGGAAGTTGGCGGAAGCGACCAGGTACTGCGTCCTCAACGGCCACGACATTTCTTCGGCTATTTGAGAGGGCCTTGAAGAGCGCGATATCGCGCTTGGGAACCACGAGCCAATGGATGATTTCTTCGCTTACCCAGCGATCTACGGACAGGCACAGGCGTTCGCAGCGATTAAAGTCTGGCGCATAAGAGCAGGTGATCATGCTGAGCTCTTCTTGCTGGGGCTGCAGTGTTTGCATCGTTAAGGGTTCCTTTAACAGTCAGTGCCGTACACGGAGCAGTTGGCGTGCCAGTTTCAATACTTATTAGAAATGTGTAACTAAAACAATAATTTATCTCTCTTTTAGGTGCGTCCTTGTATTCTTCTGGACAAACACTTCGAATACATTCTTTTATCGCATTGCAAAATGCAACTTTATCTGCAACGAGATTGCCCTGCTAATTATGCGGCAATTGTCGTAAGCGTATAATAACCATATAAAACAACAAGATACAAAGATTTTCCTGTATGGCACGGGGGTTGCTGTGTTACTGGCATGGATAAATTGATGTCTTTTGGGAGAACCAAAAATGTCTGTGCTTACCCAACCCGGTGAAGTCATCACCGCAGGCACCCAAGTACTGGCGAGCAGCTACACCGGCTGGTTGCGAGATGCGCACGACGGCTTGTACCCGATTGTGAAGCGCAGCATTGATCTACTGGTCAGCTCTGTCGCTTTGTTACTGCTGTTTCCGCTGTTGCTCCTGACTGCGCTTGCGGTGAAGTTGGAGTCGCCTGGCCCCGTTCTGTTTTCGCAGACACGTATCGGTCGTCGTGGTCGTCCATTCAAGTGCTGGAAGTTCCGTTCTATGTACACCGATGCCGAAGCGCGGAAGACCGAACTGCAGGCGCACAATGAAATGCACGGTGGAATGACCTTCAAGATGAAACATGATCCCCGCATCACGCGCATCGGTCGTTTTATCCGGAAGGCCTCTATCGATGAGCTACCCCAGCTTTGGAATGTGTGGATCGGCGAGATGTCATTGGTCGGCCCACGACCTCCCGTGCCTGCAGAAGTTGCCCAGTACACGGCGATGGATCGCCTGCGTTTGTCTGTAAAACCGGGCATCACCTGCATCTGGCAGGTTAGTGGCCGCAGCGATATTCCTTTTGATGAGCAGGTTCAGTTGGACATCCGATACATCCATGAGCGTTCTTTATGGATGGATATTCGCTTGTTGCTCGCCACTGTGCCTGCAGTACTGCTTGCTCGCGGTGCTTATTGATTCAGGCTAGCTAAAGACTCTTCATGAAACAAAGGCGTCAGCCGCTGCTAGACTGACGGCTGATGTTTTGAGTTCAGGAGCTGATCCGGTGGAGGTATCCACGATGCGCTGCCGTAATTGCGACACCCCTCTCGACGGGCAATTCTGCACAAGCTGCGGTCAGCGGGAGGGCCGTGGTGATCTTCACTTTGGTGAAGCCGTGACCGACATCTTGGGGGATGTATTTACCTGGGACTCTCGTGTTTGGCGAACGCTAATTTCTCTGCTGTTCCGTCCCGGATTCCTCAGCGCGGAGTTCAACGTGGGGCGCCGCGCTCGATACATGCCGCCCTTTCGGTTGTACATCGTCGTCTCCTTTCTGTTGTTCTTGACGCTCTCCCTGATGGCGACTTATGTCGTCGATTTCGGTGGTTCCGATGAAGACTCCGTCGGGCCATCCGTCACTTTCGGCCTTGATGTCGACGCGACAAGCGACGATGCCGAGGCAGCGGTATCCGATGCCCCGCCAGCGGATGTCGAGAGTGCATTAGCTAAAAAAATTGCCGAAGAGCGTGCCGCCGGTAACGTAGAAGTGGTGGAGTTTTTAGAGGAGTTCGAGGCCGGCTTAGACTCTGAGTCAGCGTCCGGAGAGGTTACGGTAAACCTGCTTGATGGCGGTCCCGAGTGGGTGACGGAGCTCGAAAAACGCATAGAAACGAATGCAAGTCAGGTGAGCGACGATCCTGGCGACTATATAGGTCAGCTCTTTGAATATCTCCCACAGGTGATGTTCATTATGCTGCCGCTATTCGCGCTGTTGTTGAAGCTGGTTTACCTAACATCGCCCTTCCATTACTTGCAGCACCTGGTTTTTGCGCTGCATTACCACACCTTTGTATATCTTCTATATCTGTTAACGGTGTTGCTTGAGCTGGCAAGTTTGCGTGTGGATGGTTTGTTCTCGATGATGCTAATCATCTATTTAGTGCTGGCTTTGCGGCGAACCTACGCCAGTGGTTGGCCCGGCGCGATCGGTAAAACCCTGTTCCTGTTGTTCAGTTATGGTGTTTCTCTAATGATCGGTATGGCGATCGCGGCTGTTGTCGTGTTGGCGGCTATGTAGTGCGCTTAGCGGGCCTGGAATAGCGCTTTTCGATGTGCCGGGAAAGGATTCTCTCCCGCTCTTGTTTTACCAGGGGGTCATCTTTTAGCGCCCACAACCTGTCTCGAGCGCTGCGATGAGTTTCCCTCACATCGACGATAGGTGGGCAATAGGGCTCGTCGTTCAGGCCATAGATCATCCGCTCCATAGCACTGAGATCCCAGGGACGATGAATCATTGGGGCTGGTACTTCGGCAAGCTCTGGTACCCACTGGCGAATGAATGTGCCCTCGGGGTCGTGCTCCTCGGACTGTTTTATCGGGTTGTAGATTCGGATGGTATTGATACCGGTCACACCCGCCTGCATTTGCATCTGTGCAAAATGGATCCCGGGTTCAAAATCCAGAAATTGCGAAGCAAGATGCGCTGCGCCTTCTCGCCAGTCTTGCCAGAGGTGGTGAGTTAGAAAGCTGACCAGCATCGCCCGGGAGCGAAAGTTGATGTATCCCGTAGCCCTAAGGCAGCGCATGCTGGCGTCTATAAGTGGATAACCCGTTTTCCCCTCGGCCCACGCCTTCACGAGTTCCTCGTCATGGAGACGCGGGTACTGAAGGTAGCCGCGATTGATATCTTCGTGCTCCATGCGGCATTCCATTTCGAATTTTTGAATGAAATGGCAGTGCCAATGTAGGCGTGACTCAAAGGCCTGTAATGCCCGGCTTGGCCCTTGTTTCGCTTGCGCCCGTTTCAGGGCCTGATACACCTGCCGAATGCTGAGGTTTCCCCAGGCCAGGTAGGGCGACAATCTGGAGCAGCTGTCCCGACTAGCGAGAGGTTTGGATATATTTCGAGCATAGCCAGAAGAACGCCGAAGCAAAAAATCCTTAAGCGTTTGCCTCGCTGCACTTTCGCCACCTGTTTGAAATTCACTCTGGGATGATCGCCAGCTGCCCGGTGAACCTCGCAAATGAAAGTCTGCAAGGCAGTTTTCGTTGGAAAGCTTGCCGCGAATGAGTTCGGGGTCGATAACATGACAGGGCGCGGACATATGCTGCGTCCAGTTACGATTCCAGCCCCGGCGATTCCTTCGACCGCGCTGCACGCCGTTGGTCGGAAATTCGTCCCATGGGATTACCTGTTCCTTGAGGATCCTTCCCACGTCACGATCCCGGGAGAAGGTTTTCTCCAAACCCGTTTCCTCGTAGGAATGAACGCTTTGAATCTGTCCGTTCGTGATGAGGGCCCGAAAAACTTCCCGTGGGTCTCCACAGCAGACTTGCAGGGATTTCGTCTGGGGCGCTAGGGCGCGATGCATGTCGAGCAGTGATTGCCAAACAAAGCGCCAGTGGCGTTCGTCATAGTGCGGGTCGCTGAGGAGTTCCGGTTCAAAGCAGTAGAGCAGCAGTACTGGAGAACCGGTGGCCAAAGCAGCCTTGATAGCTGCGTTATCCTGAAAGCGTAAGTCTCGCTTCAGCCATACGAGGGCATTCATGCAGGCAGCAGAGCTGCGCCGTTCTCCACGGATTCATTCACCGAGGAGCTCCCTGTCGCGAAAGGGTTCGCAATGGCTTCGCCACTGAGTCCATCCAGCAGCTGACCAGAGCTTTGGCGAAGCGACCGCACGGCAATTCGGTACGCATCCCGATCAAAGACTAAGTCGCTGTTTCGCTTGGCACTCTGACGAGCGCTATCGCGGCGTTCATAAGTCCCAAGATAAGACCAGTGATGAATCAGATGAAACTGTCGACGCGGCTGGAGTACCCCATTTTTGCCGTCGTATTTACTATCCCTGGCCCGTTCTTCCAGTAGCAGCACGGGACCGGCAAAGGGCCAGGCGGCGATGCGCTGTTTTTCCAGAGCCAGCAGCAGTCGCGCATTGTGGTCTTCTGCGGTTTCTTTTCCGGCGCAAGCGCCGTTACAGCGACCTACCTGATGCTGGAAGCATGCTCCGCGTCCACGCTCGACACCCAACATGCGGAGGCATAGCCCGTGATCTCGTGCAATGCTGCGAAGAGAGTCGTCGATGTGCCTACGTGATCGAAACAGGCCGAACACGGATTCGATACGCTCGCCTGCGGGGCAAAAGTCGCTGGGAATCACCTGCAAAAAGCCTTCCACATCCTGCTGTAAGCGTTGGGTCCAGAGCTTTCGGCTGCGCCTCTGGCGCCGGTTATACAATGGGGCCTCATCCTTGATTGCAGCGTTTTCGATGAGCAGTGCGCCGATCTCTCCTGCGGTGAGCTGACAATCGATGCGACGCACGCCGGACATCATGCTCTGCTGGCGCCCGGGCTCTCGGGCGTCGGCGAAGTGGCTGTTTAAACGCGTTGCAATGTCGATGCTTTTGCCGATGTACAGCAAGGCGTCCTCCCTGTTGTAAAAACGATAGACACCGGGGCATCGCGGCGCGCTATCTACGGCCTCACCGTTGCAGCTGTAGTGGGTTTGTTTACGATCTATGAGCATCAGTTCTTTGGGCTTCTCCTTGACTGCAATGGTGACGCAAATGTTCCGATGGCGATGGGTGATGATTGGGGTCGTCCACCTTTTGTCAGTATCCTCGCGGTAACTCTTTTCCATTTTGCCGGTTTGTCGGCGATCTTTCCCCTTAATCGCGGCACACTGTCGCATCAAACGACAGGTACCGGAGCTCTTCCATGAAAGTCACGCTTAAGGATCTCAAGTCCCGATCGATTGATCGTGTTGTTATCGAATCTGTGGATTTGAGTCTCTATATCGCCCATGCGTATTCGGTGGAAGGGCGGTTACTCATTGTCGAAGGTGATGGAAAGCCCCTTAAAACACGAAATCTTCTGGATATGAAATCTGCTCTGTCGAGCCTTCGTGGTGTAGCTATGGTGCTGGTGCAACGCAGCGCTTATGACGAAATGGTGGGGCAGTCCTATGTACCCACGGACAATGCTATGGAGATCTCTCTGGCCCCTGGGTTCGAGACCTTGCCTAGCTGGGAGCATTGAGCTCTAGAGGTATTGGCGGAGCGTCAGCGTATTCCCTCGCTGGGTGAACTCTATGTGCTTTAAGAAGCTCATCCCAAGTAGCACTTCGCGCATTTGCAGTCCCGGTGTGATCGAAGCCTCAACATTCTGCAGGCGAATGTCGCCGACAGCGACTTCATCAAGTCGTGTGAGGTAGCTGCGGGTACTCCCGTTAGCGGTGTTGGTCATGATGGGGCGTCCTTTCGGTAATGAAAGACGTTCAGCGAGCGCGGCTGGGATCGCGACACCCGTCGCGCCGGTGTCTAGCAGAAATACGACTTCCTCGCCGTTAATGGTGCCCGCACTGACATAGTGACCCATGCGGTTTCTTTTGAGCTCTACCTCGCGCACACCCGCGGCGGTCACTTCAGTGTCTACGCTGCGATTGGGGTTGCGCTGTCGTTCAAGTACGTCGCCGAAGTACAGCATTAGCAGAGCCATGACCGCCAGCCACGCAAAGACCTGCATGACGCGGCCCATGCGCTGATGTTCTTGTCGTGGTTCTTCCACTATGAGTAACTACCTCTTGACGAAGCTTAGCTTGGTACGTTTCCTATACAAGATAGACCAGTTTACTCGCGCTTAGTTGCTCCACCGCAGGGACCTTGCGGCTGGTATGATGAATCGGAGTAACTTCGGCATTCCGAATAATAAAAAACTACCGCGCTCGCCGCGGACAATAAGGGCCCCTTTATGACAAGCCAGCCCTGGCAGAATTTAAAAGACAGTGAACAGCTCATTGCTGTGCTTGATGTTGCACACGGCGTTGAGCAAAACGAGCTCGAGCAGTTTCTGCGAAGTTCCATTAATGAGCATGCGGTCACCGCTAAGGTTCATGAATGTGTTTTGCCCATGGTGCGTGACCGGGAAAATCCCGTGACGACCAATTTACGTCCGCTTCTGGAGCTGCCCGGGGACACGATGGTGCTTCCTTTACGTGTTGTCTGGCGTACGTCGCTGCAGGAAAAAAACACACGGCCACGGCCTCGTGATCTGCTTTTTGGTAACCCGCGACATCCCGGCCCCTTTCGTGCACGCCGCATCTTGCGCCAGCATCCCGAACGTGTGGTGTGCATTGTAGGAGAGCCCGCAACGATTGATCAGTTGAGGGATCGTTTAAAGGAGCTTCAAGGCGGTGATGTAGCGAATGACGAACTGGCTTCTTTTATAGCGGGGCAGGCGGGGCTGGCTCTGGATGTTTCCGAGCGCCGTCTGCGCGGTAGTCGTTACAAGGTCCCCTTGCGAGTAGCTGACACTCTTTTGGCAAGCGCGAAGTTTCGTGGGGCTTTGGATCAGGTGTCCGCGGAGACTGGCCGAAGCATGGATGATCTCTTGCATGAGTCCGAGGAGATCATGAAAGAACTGATTTCCAAGCCGCAGCCTTTTTGGCTTGACGTTATGGCCCAGCTGAATCATTGGGTGATGCGGCTCGGCTATGACGCGGATGTGGTCATCAATAAAGAAGGTTTGGAGCGCGTGCGGCAATGGTCCCGCGAATACCCCACGGCTCTACTGTGGACCCATAAAACTCACGTGGATGGTTTCGCCGTTAATGCCATGTGTGCGGACAATGATTTTCCTGCACCGCATATTCTTGGTGGTGTGAACATGGCCTTTGCGGGATTGGGTTTTATTGCCCGTCGCGCCGGCGCTATTTTTATCCGGCGTAGTTTTCAAGATGATCTTCTTTACAAAGCGGTGTTGCGCCAGTACATCGGCTATTTGATGGAGAAGCGCTTTCCTCTGTCCTGGGCGTTTGAAGGAACCCGTTCCCGCGTCGGAAAACTCATGCCGCCGCGCTATGGACTGCTCAAGTATGTGATGGATTCTGCGCATGCCACGGGCGCCGAGAACCTCCACATCATTCCTATTTCTATCAGCTACGACATGATTGGGGATGTGAAGGACTATGCTGCCATGGAGTCCGGCGCCACCAAAAGGCCCGAGAGCCTCAGTTGGTTTATTGGGTATTTGCGCGGCCTTCGCCAACCCATGGGGAAGATTTATTTCGACTTTGGAGAGCCCGTAGTTCTGCCAAAGGCGCCTTCGCCTGATGATCCCAGGGAGTTACAGCGGGTTGCTTTTGCCGTTGGCGTTGCCGTGAACAAAGTGTCCCCGATTACGCTGCCCTCGCTGATCAGCATGGTGTTGTTGGGGTCGGCGCCTCGGGCACTCACTGCAGATGAGCTTCGTTTAGAAGTCGTCGCTCTTACAGATTGGGCTCGGAAGCGGCACATTGGTCTCACCCGGGATTTGGACGATCAGGACGCTGCGCAGGTGTCTGATCTGATCGGCAAAATGATCGCAAGCGGTCTTTTGACGCGCTATGACGACGGCCCTGAGCAGGTGTTCACCATCGCGGCTGAACAGCACGTGGTGGCCAGCTACTATCGCAACATGGTGATTCATTACTTCCTGAATAAGTCGATTATCGAGCTCGCATTGATGAACATGACGCAGCTGGAGCAAAGCGGTAGCGATGCCTTCTGGGAAGAGGCTGAACGTCTCCGAGACTATTTTAAGTTCGAGTTTTTCTACGCACCTAAAGATGAGTTCCGTCGAGATGTCAGCGAGGAGCTGTCCCGTTATCAACCTGCATGGGAGGCTGCGCTTGATGAGCCCGGCGCCGCGCAGGCTATTTTTTCTCGACTCCAGCCGCGTATGGCACACGCTGTGTTATTGCCTTTTGTGGAAGCCTATCGCGTGGTAGCCGACGTACTGGCAAGGCAGGCACCGGGTGATCCCCTCACTGAAAAAGACTGCGTACAGAAGTCACTGGCCTATGGTCGACAGGCCTATTTGCAGCGCCGCATTAGCTCTGAGGCGTCTATCGGCAGATTGCTGTTTAGCAATGCTTACCGACTTATGGACAATCTAGAGCTGGTTGAAGGCGAGGGCGATGACCTGGCCGAACGTCGTTTGCAATTGGCGCAGAGCTTTCGGGGATTGCAGAGACGTATCGAGCGCGTACGCGCAGCGGCGCTGCCTTAATGCTGCTGCTCATCTGCGCACGATGCGCTAATCGAAAAGACAAGGCGGAGAGTTATGCATCAGCTTAGTCCCCAGGATGCTCAGTTTCTTTATGCGGAGACCGAGCACAATCTTACACACGTAACCAGTGTCGCGATTTACGATCCCTCTACGGTTCCCGGGGGTGAGACGGTGCGATTTACTGACATCATCGCGCACGTTCGGGAGCGTCTGGCGTACAACCCGGTGTTTTACCGTCGCCTGCTACGACTGCCTTTGGAAATAGATTATCCCTACTGGGTCGAAGACGAGTATTTCGATCTTGAGTACCACATGCAGCATGGTCGCCTGCCTGAGCCCGGCGATTGGCGCCAGTTTTGTATCCACATGGCTCGGTATCACAGCCGGCCATTGGACATGAATCGCCCGCCTTGGGAGATTTTTGTCGTTGAAGGCCTTGATCACGTAAAAGGGCTCCCGAAGGGCTGCTATGCCCTAGCGACAAAGATTCACCACGCCGCGGTCGATGGTGCATCCCTAATGAAGTTCTTTGCGAGCATGGCGGACGGGGATAATCTCGGCACGCCTCTGGTGCCGCTAGAGGCCGTAGATGTGGGCTCCGGAGAGATCCCCGCAATGCCAGCGCTTATCTCCCAGGCTTTTAAAAACAATCTGCGCTCTCCTTTGCGCGTTGCCGAGACAGTGATGCGTGCGGCGCCGGGTTTGGTGCAGGCGGCTCAGGATTCCGTCGCCAAGCGCGAGAGCAGCGACAAGCATCCGGTCCCGCCTACGCGTTTTAATGTCGATCTTTCACCGCACAAAATGTTCGATGCTCGGGTGGTGCCGCTAGATGATCTAAAGCGTATTCGGCAACTGCATCCCGGCGTCACGATTAACGATGTAGTGCTAGCCATTTGCTCGGGCGCTTTGCGACGCTATCTATCCCATCACGATGAATTGCCCGAGGAATCGATCATCGCTTGGGTGCCAATCAACGCTCGGCCCCGCGGCGCTGATGGGAAGGATCTCCCCGGTAACAACATCTCGGCGATGACGACGCCCATCTTCACCAACCAAGAGAACGCCGTTGAGCGATTAAAGCTTATTCGCAAGTCTACGCAGGCGAGTAAAGAGGCCCGCTCCGGGGTTTCCGCGCGTTTAATGACTGACATCACTCGTCATGTGCCGGCTGCAACCCAGGTGCTTGCGAGTCGTCTTCTCCTGCGCAGCGGCGCGGCAGCGCGAATGTGTAACCTGTTTATCTCTAATGTGCCGGGGCCACAGATACCCATGTACATGAACGGCGCACGCATGGTTCGTAGCGTAGGTTTGGCTCCCCTCGCTGATGGTATGGGCCTGTTTATTGGCACGCCCAGTTACGACGGGGAGATGAGCTTCAGCGTCATTTCGACGCGGGAACTGCTTCCTGATATTGAGTTCTTTATGGATTGTCTCGAAGCTTCCGTCGCGGAATTACTAGCGCTGGCGGACGCAGCAGCCAAACCGAAGAGAAAAACAAAAACGAAAGCGAAGGTCAAAACGAAAACCAAGGCCAAAGCTCGTCCAAAGGCTTCCCCTAAAGCGCGATCAAAGACGGCGGCCAAGAAGCGCCCGACGGGCAAGAGTCGCCCTGCAACCAAAAGAGCGCCGAACGCTAAATAGAGCCGAGAAAGACACCCGATTTCGGTCGCAAAGGAGAATGTGAGTGATGATGAATAGAGCAAGGCTCACGGTCTTTGGTGATTATCTGTGGAAGGCGGTATTCGCGATGGTGTTTTGCACCTCAGGTGTCGTGAGCGCGCAGAATCTGTATCTCACGCTCGCCAGTCAGCCGCCCACAAGTGGCGTGATTAGCACTCGGGACAACGACAGCCTGACTTTGACAGTGATGTCCGGCAGCCGAGTGAGCTTTGCACGGGCGAGCGGTCGTGATTATCGGCTGCAGGCCAGCGGTGGATTTTTCTGGACCCAGGTTCAGGAGCAGCCTCGGGATGCGGATTCCGTAGCCTTGGCGCCGACTTTGCGAGATGACGGCACTGTTGAAGTGATTGTCGACGTTGCGCAAAAAGTTGACCGGCGACAGCAAAGCTATAGTTCTACGCTGCTGGCACAGCCTGGTGAATGGTTGCAGCTTTTGGGTCCGTCTCAGCAGCAACCAAGAGGAACCAAAGTTTACGGTACGCAAACCGTCGCCGAGGAATCACTGTTCTTATTGGTTGAAACCCGCTGAGTAATTCCAGCAGGGCTTCTAGCTTTGCTTAATTGCCCTCAAGCGTATCGACGCTGCGCTCCAGTCGCAGGCTGACCTTCTCCAGACGTTCGGTGAGCAGTTCCGCGTCGCTGTTGGGACGATCATTGTCGTGTAAGCCCTCCCAGATTGGCGCGAGCAAAGCATCGACGTAGTCCGCCATCCCCTCGTTGCCATGGTGATACAAGTGCGTGCGCATACCGTACTCGAGGGTTCCAAAAAATAGGTCTCGCAAGGGCCGTACTTGCAAGTTGCTACGCAGGTCTCCCCGCTCAATGCCTTCGCGCACAGCCCGATCCAGATGACCCACATAGCGCCGGTTGAGGGGGCGAAGAGAAGAGAGCTGGTCCTGTCCTACGACTTCAAGCTCTACTCCTACGTAGACCTGGAGCAAACGCAGCATCAGAGCGCTGTCTGCGGATAGAGCAGCAACATGATGAAGAGCGAACTCCCGCAATCGGCTGCGGGTGTCCATTACAGTATCTAGTATCTCCGCCGCTCTGGGATTCAGCACTTCGTTATAGAAACGGTCAAGAATCCCCAACATCAGCTCATTCTTGCTGCCAAAGTAATGAAAAACGGTTCCTTCAGAAACGCCTGCAGCCGCTGCTATCTTGCGCGTAGACGTCGCATGAAAGCCGGCGGTGGCAAACAGCTTGGTTGCGGCGTCGAGAATGCCGCGTTCGCGTTCCTCAAGGCGTTCCCGCGATCGTCGCCGTGCATTGTCAGTCATGGAGACTCCAGCTCATGATTCTTTTTGCAGCATAAAGGGTGGAAATAGAGACGTAAATGAAATATTGAGCAATACTTGATAATTGTTGAGTATTGCATAATTATTCGACCTCCCTGTGTACTTGAGTAGACATAGCTATGACAGCTGACGCACGTATTCGAATCGGTGGTGCCTCAGGCTATTGGGGTGATGCGGCCCTGGCAACTCCGCAGCTGCTTGCGACGGGCAATCTCGATTACATCGTTTATGACTACTTAGCCGAAGTCACGATGTCGATTATGGCGCGAGCTCGCGCAGCAGATCCTCAAAAAGGCTATGCAACAGATTTTGTAAGCGCCGCAATGAGGCCGAACCTTCGGCAAATCGCGGATCAAGGCGTCAAGGTTCTGGCTAATGCCGGAGGGGTAAATCCCCGCGCCTGCGCCGAGGCGCTCAGAGCTTTGATTTCCGAGCAGGGATTAGCTCTCAAGGTGGCAGTCGTTTTAGGCGATGACCTTGCTGATAGAGCTGGCGAATTTGTCGGTGCGACTGAGATGTTCTCCGGCGAGGCTTTCCCGGACCCGTCGCGCGTAGCGAGCATCAATGCTTACCTGGGCGCCTTTCCTATTGCGGCGGCTCTTGATGCCGGAGCAGACATCGTTGTTACCGGTCGTTGTGTCGATAGTGCAGTCACCCTTGGCGCGTGTATTCATGCCTTTCAGTGGCAGTCCGAGGATTTTGATCAGCTGGCCCAAGGGAGTCTCGCGGGGCACATCCTTGAGTGCGGCACCCAGGCAACGGGTGGCAATTTCACTGATTGGGAGTCCATCGTCGATACCCTGGGATCCGCTGGTTATCCGATAGCAGAGCTCTCATCCAATGGCAGCTTTACCGTGAGTAAGCCCGAGGGCTCTGGAGGCCTGGTCAGCGTGGGAACAGTGGGTGAGCAGATGTTGTACGAGATTGGTGATCCTAGTGCTTACTTCCTCCCGGATGTTGTCTGCGACTTTTCTCAGGTAGAGCTCTCTCAACTTGGCCCTGACCTAGTGAATGTCAGTGGGGCTCGAGGACGTGGAGCTCCATCCAGCTACAAGGTGAGTTCAACCTGGTCAGATGGATTTAGGGCCGGGCAAATCTGGACGATGATTGGTAGGGCTGCCCCGCAAAAGGCGCGGCATCTGGCTGAGAGTATTTTTGCTCGTACCGAGCTCGTGTTGGCTGAAGCGGGGCTCGAGCCGCTCCAGGAAACCAGTGTTGAGGTATTGGGTGTCGAATCACACTTTGGCGCTGCCGTGCGCTATTTCAGAAGTCGTGAGGTGGACGTCAAAATTGCGGTTAAGCACGCTAGTCCCAAGGGCGTCGGAATTTTCTTGAAAGAAATGGTGGGTCTCGCACTAACGGCACCGCCGGGCCTCGCAAGCTTTGCCGGCGCAAGACCGAAGCCCACGCCGGTGGTTAGGCTGTTTTCCATGCTGATTCCAAAGGATCAGCTGAACATTGTCGTTGAAGTTGATGGCGAGACCATAGTGACGCCGCAACAGTTGCCGGGTGATTCCATCGCTTCGCTGCAGCCTATCGCTGTCCCCAAGCCAGATTCGTCCCTCGACGACAGCGTGTCAGTGCCTTTGGAACTATTGGCCTTTGGCCGCAGTGGGGACAAGGGTGACAAAGCCAACATTGGCGTTATGGCCAGGCATCCGGATTTCTTGCCGTGGATAGCCGCGGCCCTCTCTCCCGAAAAGCTAGCTACTTATTTCGAGCACTTTCTCAAGCCGGGCCAGCCGGCGCCCGTGGAGCGCTTCTATCTGCCCGGCACCCATGCCCTGAATTTCCTGCTTCATGATGTTTTAGGTGGTGGTGGCGTCGCTAGTTTGCGCGCCGATCCTCAGGGCAAGGCCTATGCCCAGCTCCTCCTTACGGAGCGTGTTTCTATTCCCCGAGAACTTGCTGAACGTCATCGCTTGGCGATTCCCGAATAACGACGAGAGAATATCCCCATGGCCCATCAGTCACAGCCCTTTCGCTCATCGATCAGTAATGCTGCAGACACTTTTGCGCGCAATACAGAGGATCATCTTGCGCTCATAGACAAGATGAACGGCATTCTTGAGCGCTCCAGAACCTTGTCCGACGCTGCGCGCCCGCGCTTTGAAAAGCGTGGTCAGCTCTTACCGAGAGAGCGACTGGCGCGTCTTTTGGATCCGGGGTCGCCGTTTCTGGAGATCGGCAACATGGCTGGTTATCTCCTGGATGACAGCGACCCCGATACCTCTGTTCCCGGGGCAACGCAGATTGCGGGCATCGGCTATGTGTCGGGCACGCGCTGCATGATTCAGGTGGATGACTCCGGAATCAATGCGGGATCGATGACGCGCACATCGACGCGCAAAGGCTGTCGGGTTATGGATATCGCACTGCAACAGAAGTTGCCATTCGTGCATCTTGTCGAGAGTGCTGGCGCGAACCTTCTCGAGTACGAGGTTGAGATGTGGATGGCTGGTGGCGGAATTTTCGCCCGCCTGGCGCGCTTATCCGCTGCGGGTCTTCCTGTCATAACCGTGTTGCATGGAGCCTCTGCCGCTGGAGGAGCCTACATGCCAGGCCTCAGCGATTACGTGGTCGGTGTGAAGGACAATGGCAAGGCCTACCTTGCGGGCCCCGCGCTACTGAAGGCCGCGACTGGTGAAGTCGCCGATGATGCGGAGCTCGGAGGTGCCGTTATGCACTCCCAAGTGACTGGTTTGGTGGAGTACCTGGCGGAGAACGATGCTCATGGTTTGCAGTTGTGTCGCGAAGTGCTGGGGCGCATCAACTGGAACAAACGCTGCGCGCAGCCTGGGGTGCAAGAATTTGAAGAACCCGTGTACCCCACTGAAGAACTGCTGGGAGTGGTGCCTGTCGATTATCGTCAGCCCTATGACGCCAGGGAGGTTATAGCTCGATTAGTCGATGGTTCCAGCTTTTTGGAATTCAAACCTGCCTACGGGATTACGCTGGTGTGCTTGCAGGCCAGTATCTACGGCATGCCTGTGGGTATCGTTTGTAACAACGGTCCCATTGATCCTAATGGGGCCACTAAGGCGGCGCAGTTCATCCAGCTCTGCGATCAGTCTGATACACCGCTTTTGTTTGTGCAGAACATTACCGGCTACATGGTGGGTGCCCAGTACGAGCAGGCGGGAATGATCAAACACGGCGCGAAAATGATTCAGGCGGTGACCAATGCCCGGGTGCCTCGTTTAACGCTCATGATCGGAGCAAGTTTTGGTGCCGGCAACTACGGCATGTGCGGTCAGGGCTACGATCCTGATTTTGTCTTTTCTTGGCCGAACATCCAGATCGGCGTGATGGGCGGTGAACAAGCCGCAAAGACCATGTCAGAGGTGTTTCGAGCCGGCGCGGCACGCAAGGGACGGGATGTGGACGAAGCAATGTTGAGCGCCCAGGAAGAAAAAGTGATCGCGCACTACGATCGGCAGTCGGATGCTTTCTATACCTCGGGTCGGATGCTGGATGACGGCCTCATTGATCCGCGCGATAGTCGCAAAGTCATTGCTATGGCCTTGCAGACTTGCTGGGAGGGTCGCAATCGCGAAGTGAGCCCGAACGCCTTTGGCGTTGGCCGAATGTGATTGATCTGAGAATAACTACAAGGACGCACCATGTTACCCGCAGTTGAAAATTTATTATTGGAGCCGAAGGGCGACACGCTCGTCATCTGGTTCAATCGCCCCGAGACTCGCAACGCGCTGTCTGCGGCGATGGCTGATGAGCTCGCCGCCGTGCTCGAGGCGCTCCCAAGTGCCTCCTTCCGGTTTGTCGTGCTGCGAGGTAAGGGCGGTGCGTTCTGCTCTGGCGGCGACCTGAAGATGTTTCGTAACGTTTTCCAAGCGGGTATGCCGCGGGAAGATATCGTCGCTTTCAATGCGGATTTCGGACGCATGATGGTAGCGATTCGCCAGCTACCACAGCTGTTCATCGTCGCGATCGAGGGTGCGGCTATGGCGGGTGGCTTGGGTATCGCCTGCTTGGCTGACGTAGTGGTAACTACTGCCGATGCCAAGTTTGCGCTAACAGAAGTTACCTTGGGCATTCCACCCGCTCAGATAACGCCGGTAGTCATTAGCCGTATTGGTGCCTCTCAGGCGCGAAGACTGCTGCTGACCGCCCAACGCTTCAATGGCCTTGAGGCCCATCGTCTGGGTTTCGCGCATTTTGTGGAGCCCGATAAAGAAGCCCTCGAGGCGCGCTTACTGTCAGTCTTAAGCGATGCGCATAAAGGTGCTCCCGGAGCTATCGCGCTCACGAAGCAAATCATCTCGGCGAGCGACGAGTTAGAGGGTGGAGAGCTCGTACAGTTTGCGGCGGAACGCTTCGCCGATGCCATGCTGGGGGATGAAGCGCGCGAGGGTATGCAGGCTTTTGCCGAGAAACGACGACCGTCCTGGGGATCAGCCGATACCAGTGCAAAAGGAAGCAACAGCGGGAATCAGTCATGACTAAAAAGTTCGACAGCGTCTTGGTCGCAAACCGCGGTGAGATTGCGGTGCGCGTGCTTCGCAGTGCTCAGGCCGCAGGTTATCGCACCATTGCGGTGTATTCCGAAGCGGATGTAGACACACCCCACGTTGCTCTCGCAGACGAGGCCGTGCTTCTTGGTCCGGCGCCAGTGAAAGAATCTTATCTTGATCCCCAGCGGATACTCGAAGCCGCAGCGCGAACCGGCGCTCAGGCGATTCACCCGGGATACGGCTTTCTGTCTGAGAACGCGGACTTTGCGCAGGCCTGTGAAGATGCAGGCCTGGTGTTCATCGGTCCCTCTGTTGAGGCGATCGAACTTATGGGCAATAAGGCCGCGGCAAAGCGGCGCATGCTGGAAGCGCAGGTCCCCTGTATTCCCGGTTATCAATCCGAAGATCAGTCAGACGACACACTACTGGCGGCAGCAGCCAAGATTGGTGTGCCAATTATGGTCAAAGCGGCAGCGGGCGGTGGCGGACGAGGCATGCGTCTGGTTACTGCAATAGAAGAATTTCTCCCGGCGCTTGCGGCGGCGCGCTCCGAAGCAAAGAACGCTTTTGGCAGCGAAGAGCTGATTTTGGAAAAGGCGGTAGTGCAGCCTCGCCACGTGGAGTTGCAAGTTTTTGGAGATGCTCAGGGAAACGTTATTCACCTCGGTGAGCGTGACTGCTCTGTGCAGCGACGACACCAAAAAGTTGTCGAAGAGGCTCCCTGCCCTGTGATGAGTCCGGAGTTGCGCGCTGCGATGGGTGCTGCTGCGGTAGCGGCCGCAAAGAGTATTTCTTACGTCGGGGCCGGCACGGTTGAATTTCTCCTTGATGCCGATGAGCAGTTTTACTTTCTCGAGATGAACACGCGTTTGCAGGTAGAGCATCCCGTCACTGAACTTGTTACCGGTTTGGATCTCGTCGATTTGCAGTTGCACGTTGCCCAGGGTGGCGCGCTTCCCTGCACGCAGGAAGAGGTAGCTTTGAGAGGTCACGCCATTGAGGTTCGGCTCT
Organism: Congregibacter brevis; assembly: GCF_045689245.1. GTDB lineage: Bacteria > Pseudomonadota > Gammaproteobacteria > Pseudomonadales > Halieaceae > Congregibacter > Congregibacter brevis. The sequence goes on from NZ_CP136865.1 coordinate 992,154, forward strand.
ATGCCGAGGACACGCTCAATGACTTTTTACCGGCGAGCGGAAAAGCGATTGCCTGGGAGCCCCCTAGTGGGACAGGTATTAGAGTTGATCACGGTTTGTTTCCAGGTCAGATGGTGTCTCCCTTTTACGACCCCATGGTCGCGAAGATCATTGCCTATGGAGAGGATCGAGCCACCGCCAGACGACGCCTGCTTCGAGCCCTGCGCCAAACGGTGCTGTTTGGGATTTCCACAAACAGAGAATTCCTTATCGATGTTCTGGAACGTGAAAGCTTTGCAAATGGTGAGGCAACAACCGCCTTCATTGCAGAAGAGTTCCCCGATGGCGTTCAGGAGACCTCACCTCAGGAACTAGAGCTCTCTATTGCGGCGCTATTGCACTACCTTCAGGGAGAAGAGAGCGGCCTGGAGAAGCGTGTTTTTGAAGATGCCTTGCTCACCGGGAGTACGGGCGCGCGGGCTATCGACAGCAGCTTCGCGTACCTTGTTGACGGGGATTTACAACCTGTGAGCGTCCTGTCCGATGGCCTCGATGGCTACACGATGAAAATAGCTGAGAGTCAGCGGCAGCTGGAACTCTTGGACTCATCGCGGGACGGGTATCTACGGGTAGCCGTCGACGGTTGGCAGCTGGACGTTGCCTACCGCTTTGTCGATCAGAGCACCGTCGCCTTGCAGAGTCGGGGGAGAGCATTCCTAATCACCAACGAGTTGGCACTGTCCGCCGCAGATCGGGATGCTGAGGGTTCCGGCGCGGTCACAGCCCCTATGCACGGGAATCTTCTCGCGCTGCGGGTTGCGGTCGGAGACAAGGTTAGCGCCGGAGACGAATTGGCCATCATGGAGGCCATGAAAATGGAACATCGGCTGGTCGCACAGATCGACGGTGTGGTCAGTGTGGTCTTTGGCGTTGAGGGTGAGCAGATGACCGCGGGCGCCGTGGTGCTGGAGATTGAGTCAGAGGACGCCTAATCGCGCTGCCAAATGTTCTCGCTTAGACGCTAGTCATTGGTCTCGGAGCGCCAGTGCTCATTACTGGTATTGCCTAAAAGCCCCTCGAGGAAGTCCACCGCAGCGGTGATGCTTGCATCGACACTGGGTGTTATATCTTCCGTTGATTCATCAGAGGGTAGCGGCAAGGTCAGTCGAAAACTCGGCGGCAAAGTTCCCTGGCGACCGATGGTGGCTAGCGCGTGGAGGAGATCTCCCGGGATGACGGTGTCGGCCACCGGTAGTATGGGTGCCTCTTGATCACTTGGAATTTCCATAAACTCGAAAGGCGCTTTTCCGTGGAGATGCGTGTCGATAAACACCGCTAGGTCATTCGGCCGCAAGTCCAAGGCATGTTCCAAACGAAGCGCGGCATCTTCTATGAGCGTGAGCCACCAGCTATCTGCGATGGAACGTTCTCGAAGCCTCTCCAGAATTAATGACGCAACGCGAGAGTCAGCATCGGCGTCTCTTCCGTAGGCAATGATAAGTATGCGGCGCAACTGCTTATTTGCGTTATTAGCTGCGTCGTTGCCTGCACTCATATTTGGCAGCCCCTTAACAACAACGAGGGCGAAGTATAGACCAAGGAAGGCTCTTAAAAACCCAGCAATGCAAAGGGTCTTATACTTGACTAAAATAGTAGGGAATGAAACACTTCGCGACCCTCGCCGAGCCTCCGGGATTCTAGATATGCGCCTCACTACAAAAGGACGATATGCTGTTACTGCCATGTTGGACCTCGCCTTAAACGAGGCGCGGGGACCCATTCGCCTTGCTGCAATTTCCGAGCGTCAGGGCATTTCCCTCTCCTATCTGGAGCAGTTATTTGCTCACCTTCGTCGTCAGGATCTCGTGCGCAGTGTGCGCGGACCCGGGGGTGGATATCGCCTTAAGCGCGACGCTCAAAAAATCAGCGTCGCCGAAGTGATATCGGCGGTCAACGAGGACACCGACGCGACTCGTTGCGGTGGTAAGGGCGATTGTCAGGAAGGTGATACCTGTCTAACACACCACCTTTGGATGGACCTCTCCGATCGTATTAAGGAGTTTCTCTCCGACATCAGTTTGGCGGATCTCGTTGCTCGGCGCGAAATTCGGGACATATCTGATAAGCAGGTGCTGCGGAACCAAGCCGAGGATCAACTCGCGGGCATTCTTGTTCGAACCGCCTGAAGTAGACCTAAGAGTAGAAGGGAACAAAGCATGTCTCAGGAAGTAATCGACAGCCGCATTGATAAAGAGTACTCGGCAGGTTTTGTAAGCGATATCGAGTCCGATACGCTCGCCCCGGGTCTTGATGAAGACGTAATACGGTTTATCTCTAACAAGAAGGGCGAGCCTGAGTGGTTGTTGGAGTGGCGCCTTGAAGCCTACCGTGATTGGCTAAAGATGGAGACGCCCGAGTGGGCTCACGTCCATTACCCACGAGTCGACTTCAACGCGCTTTCTTACTACTCCGCACCCAAGAGCATGGAGGATGGCCCCCAGAGTCTCGACGAAGTAGATCCGGAGCTTTTGGAGATTTACAACAAGCTTGGCATTCCTCTCCATGAGCAGGAAATGCTCGCCGGCGTCGCTGTGGATGCAGTGTTTGATTCTGTGTCTGTTGCTACAACCTTTCGCAGCAAGCTCGCGGAGGCCGGCGTGATCTTCTGCCCAATCTCCGAAGCCGTGCATGAATATCCAGAGCTTGTCCGTAAGTACCTGGGCAGCGTAGTTCCGCGCCGCGACAATTTTTACGCGGCTCTGAACAGTGCTGTCTTTAGTGATGGATCCTTCGTGTACATCCCCAAGGGCGTACGTTGTCCCATGGAACTGTCTACCTACTTTCGCATTAACGAGGCAAAAACCGGGCAGTTTGAGCGAACTCTGATTATTGCTGACGAGGCCAGTCACGTGAGTTATCTCGAAGGCTGCACGGCGCCGATGCGTGATGAAAACCAGTTGCATGCAGCGGTGGTCGAACTGGTTGCTTTGGACGATGCAGAGATCAAGTACTCCACGGTTCAGAACTGGTATCCGGGCGATGCCGAAGGAAAAGGCGGCATCTACAACTTCGTGACCAAGCGTGGCGTTGCGCATACCAATAGTAAGATTTCCTGGACGCAGGTGGAGACCGGATCAGCGGTGACCTGGAAGTATCCGTCCTGCATTCTCCGAGGTGATAACAGCGTCGGCGAGTTCTATTCCGTTGCGCTGACTAACAACATGCAGCAGGCCGATACTGGCACCAAGATGATTCATCTGGGAAAGAACACGCGCTCAACCATTATTTCCAAGGGTATTTCCGCAGGAAAAAGCTCCAACGCCTACAGAGGTCTTGTGCGCATGAGTCCGCGAGCGGAGGGAGCTCGCAACTACACGCAGTGCGATTCTTTGCTCATTGGCGATCGCTGCGCTGCGCACACCTTCCCCTACATCGAAAGCAGGAACCCCAGCGCGGTGGTGGAGCACGAAGCGACTACCTCGAAGGTGAGTGATGATCAAATGTATTTATGCCAGCAGCGCGGTCTGGATGCGGAGAAAGCCGTGTCTATGATTGTGAATGGTTTCTGTAAAGAAGTATTCCGGGAGCTTCCCATGGAGTTTGCCGTTGAAGCCGGAAAGCTGTTGGAAGTGAGCCTGGAAGGCTCGGTCGGATAACACGATGCCCTTGAGCGTCGTTTTAGGAGTAGTAGAGCAATGTTAAAGATCGACAATCTGCACGCGCGAGTCGAAGGCAAGGAGATTCTTCGTGGCCTGAGTCTTGAGGTGGCAGCAGGAGAGGTGCACGCCATCATGGGCCCCAACGGGTCTGGTAAGAGCACTCTGGGGCATGTGCTGGCGGGGCGTCCTGGCTACGAAGTCACGGAGGGCAGCATCACCTTCAATGGCGAGAATCTGCTGGAGATGGACACCGAAGAACGGTCCCGTTCTGGTCTGTTTTTGGCGTTTCAATATCCGGTAGAGATTCCCGGCGTTAGCAATATGGAGTTCCTTAAGGCCTCGGTAGACGCTGTGCGCGAGCACCGCGGTCTGGAAGCGCTGGATGCTGTGAGTTTTATGAAGCGCGCTCGAGAAGCAAGCAAGGCTGCAAACCTTCCCGCCGATTTTTTGAAGCGCGGTGTTAATGAAGGTTTTTCTGGTGGCGAGAAAAAGCGTAACGAACTTATTCAGATGATGTTACTCGAGCCGAGCTTATGCTTATTGGACGAGACGGATAGTGGTCTTGATATCGATGCCCTGCAGGTCGTTGCTCAGGGTGTAAACGCTATGCGCAGCGAAGATCGTGCTTTCGTACTGGTAACCCACTACCAGCGCTTGCTGGATTTTGTCGAACCTGATCGTGTTCATGTACTAGCCGAAGGACGTATTGTTCGCTCTGGAGACAAAGAGCTGGCACTGCATCTTGAAGATAAAGGCTATGCCTGGCTTGAGGATGAGGTCGCCTGATGTCCAGCTTTATGCAGCAACCCCTGGCCGAAGCTGGCCGGCGAGTACCGCACTGGCTTCAGTCCGTGCAGGCGCGAGGTCTGTCGTTCTGGGAAGGCGCTACTATGCCAACTCGGCGGACGGAGAACTGGAAGTACACCGGTTTATCTGTCCTTCGGGATGACTACCAACTAGCCGACGCCGGTGCGACTCTCGAAGTTCTGCCAGAGCAGCTCGCTGCAGGATTCGGTGGAAGTCGTTTGGTGTTTGTGGACGGTGTTTATCAAGCGGAGCTATCCAATATCGAAAATGCCGAAGGCGTATCGGTTTGTCGATTTGAGGACGCCAGCGAAGCGCAGGCAACGAACATTGCCGAGCATCTTAACGGCTGTCTTAGCGTTGAGGATCACCTCTTTGCAGCTCTGAACACTGCAACCCTTCGAGACGGCGTGTATGTCGAATTCTCGGCCAATACCTCCACTAGCGCTCCCGTAGAGTTTTTGTGGTTGGTAAGTGCAACGGATGCGCCGACGGCAATCAACCAGCGTTTACTGGTTGTAGCCCAGTCCGGATCCAAGGCAACAATTGTCGAGCACTTTGCTTCGTTGGACGGTGCGCAAGACAGTTTTTGCAACGGACTCACAGAACTTTTCGTCGCAGCCAATGCAAAGCTTAACCACTATCGCATCCATGAAGAATCTGGAAACGCGATTCATATTGGCGGTGTACATGCGCGGCTGGACCGCGATGCCCAGCTGGACAGCTTTCATCTGGCTTTGGGTAGCGTTCTTAAGCGTTTTGATCTCATCGTGAATCATGCAGGGCCGGGAGCCTACGCCTCTCTCAACGGAGTTTATCTACCCCGAGGTGATGAGCACATCGATTATCACAGCATCATTGAACATGCCGTGCCGCACTGCAGTTCCGATGAGGTGTTTCGAGGGATTATTGCGGATCGCGCGACGGCAGTATTCAACGGGCGTATCCACATTCACCCCGATGCTCAAAAGACCCGGGCAGAGTTATCAAACCGGAATCTTCTTACCAGCGCCGAGGCAACGATAAACAGTAAGCCGGAGCTGGAGATTTACGCCGACGATGTGCAGTGTGCCCACGGCACTACGGTTGCGCAGCTTGATGAGTCGGCTATGCACTATCTTCGAACTCGGGGTGTGTCGCAGGACGAGGCGGAGGTCATGCTGAGCTTTGGGTTTATCAATGAACTTATTGAAGGGCTGGATCTGGAATCGTTGCAGAGTTATCTGAGGCCGCTGCTGGCGTCACGCTTTGCGCGTAACTCAGAGTTATCGAGGCATTTATTGTGAGCACCTTGAAAGCCGTGACAGCCCCCGGTTTTGACGCTGCGATGGTACGCGCCGATTTCCCCATCTTTGGGGAGATGATTAACGGGCAGCCCCTGGTGTATCTGGACAATGCCGCGACCACGCAAAAACCCAATGCGGTTATCGACGCCATTGCCAACTACTACCGGCACGATAACGCCAATGTCCACCGAGGCGTGCACACGCTGTCGGATCGTGCAACGCGTCACTTCGAGGACGCCCGCGAGAGAGTCTCGAGCTTTTTAAACAGTCCTTCGAGTCGTCAGATTATCTGGACGCGCGGTACTACCGAGGCTATTAATCTGGTTGCCTATAGCTGGGGCGTGAACAATCTGAAAGCCGGAGATCGCATTCTTGTGTCCTGGCTGGAGCACCATTCCGATATCGTGCCCTGGCAGCTTGCTGCAGAGCGCGTGGGCGCTGAGGTTGTGCCTATCCCGGTTACCAGCAACGCTGAGATCGACCTGAATGCTTTAGACGGTTTACTGGATGAGCGGGTGAAGTTGGTAGCGGTTAATCATGTGTCAAATGCTATTGGCACAGTGAACCCGGTAGAAGAGATCTGCGCCAAGGCTCGCGCGGTGGGTGCCCTTAGCTTGGTAGATGGTGCGCAGGCGGTGGGTCATTGGGACGTCGATGTGCAGGCCTTGGGCTGTGACTTCTATTGCTTCTCGGGGCACAAGCTTTTTGCGCCAACGGGGGTTGGCGTGCTTTGGGGCCGCGAGGATCTTCTGGAGGCTATGCCGCCATTTTTGGGTGGTGGCGAAATGATCGAAACGGTCAGCTTTGAGGGGACAAGCTTCAACACCCTTCCCTTTAAATTTGAGGCGGGAACCCCAAACATTGCAGGAGCCGTGGGCTTAGGCGCAGCTATCGACTATTTGTCACTCATTGATCGTAGCGCGGCAGCTGCACATGAGAGTGCCTTACTGGCGGCGACCCTCGAGGCGGCGTCAGAGATCCCTGGAGTACACCGCATTGGTGCTCCGAAGCAAAGCGCCGGCATATTCAGCTTTGTTATGGAGGGATGTCACCCTTCTGATGTGGGTATGTTGCTGGATGAGCAGGGCATTGCGGTACGCACGGGGCACCACTGCACCCAGCCGTTAATGTCACATTTTGAGCTGCCTGGCACCGTTCGCGCATCTTTTTCGATGTACAACACGCTGGATGACGTAGATAAATTGATCGCGGGACTGAAGAAAGCGCAGTCCCTTTTTGGTCCTCGCTAATAAGGCTTTGTCGGCCCCACCGTTTTGGATCGAGCGAATAGGAGATAACAGACTATGACTGTTGAGACATTTGAAGTAGAAGGTCCGCTGCGCTTTACTGACGCCGCGTCTGAGCATTTCCGTAGTAGCCTTTCGTCCGCGGGTAAGTCGGCGGTGCGTATCAGCGTGCAAGAAAGCGGCTGCACCGGTTTCAAGTACGTTATGGAAGAAGTCGATGGCGGAGAGTCTAGCGATGCGCAGTTGGCGCTCAATAACGGCGTGACGGTTTTTGTGGCGGAGGATGCTCTGGAGTTTCTCCGCGGCACCGAAGTGGATCTCAGTCGCGAAGGAATCAACAAGGTGCTCAAGTTTAATAATCCTAACGTGGTTGCAGAGTGCGGCTGCGGTGAAAGTTTCAGCGTAGGCTAGGCATGTCTTCCCAAGAGAGAACATTACTGACGGTGCGTCGTGAGGTTCAGGGGCGTTTGGTACCCGTTGGCGACCCGGTTACGGTTCCTGCAGATAGCTTTGTAACCCTTACACAGTCTCTGGGTGGCAATTACACCATCGTGCACAACGGTAATATGGTGCGCATCGATGGCACGGATGCTGACGCCTTGGGACTTGAGGGATTGTCCCTAAGCTTTGAGCCTCCCGGTGATGGAAAGATTAGTGAGGCGCAGGTCTGGGAGGCTTTACACACAGTTTTCGATCCGGAAATCCCTGTAGATCTTGTTAATCTCGGCCTTATCTACAGCGTAAAGATTGATCAGGGTAGCCGCCGTATTGCGGTAGCCATGACACTTACAGCGCCGGGCTGCGGAATGGGGCCAGTGTTGGTGGGGGATGTAGAGCATCGCCTGCGCATGGTGCCTTTTGTAGACGATGTGGATGTCGAACTTATATTTGATCCACCCTGGAGCCGCGACATGATGTCTGAAGAAGCGCAGCTCGAAACAGGCATGTTTTACTAAGCAACGTATGACGACTTCACAGAATCCTTTTGGCGTATCGATCTCCGTCGACGATGTCATCGAGAATCTCGGTTTCTTTGACAGCTGGGAGGACCGTTATCGCTACATTATCGATTTGGGCAGAGAGCTGCCGGAGATGCCAATAGAGCTTCGCAGCGACGACCGTCTGGTTCGCGGTTGCCAAAGTCAGGTGTGGATTGATGTCGCCGAGAGTGAAGGCCGACTCCAACTAACCGTCGACAGCGATGCGTTCATTGTGAAGGGGCTACTTGCCGTTGTACTTGCCGCGTTCAATAACAAGACCGCCTCCGAAGTTCTTGCCTTTGATATCAGTACCTACTTTGAAGAGTTAGGTCTGATGCGACACTTGTCTCCGACCCGCGGTAATGGGCTTCAGGCGATGGTGACGCGAATTCGTGACGAGGCCACCAGGCGCCTGTAGCTCTGTGACTAGTCCTCGCGAGCGCGAAGTCGCCGCTCCGGAGCCCAACGCCTGATCAATGCGGCGGTAGTTGTTCCCTGGACTAGTAAGCTAAACAACACCACGCCAAACACCATGCACTGGATGGTGTACCAATAATCCAGTTCGGTCGGTAAGGACAGTGCCAAAGCTAGCGCAATCACGCCCCTTTGCCCGCCCCACACCATGACGAACTGCCAAGGCCTTGGAATCCGTCGCCCCGTAAACCCGGTAATGACGCCACAGGCTGCGACAGCACAAAGTCGGGCGATGAGGGCGGCTCCAATGGCGATTAGCATTGCCAGCCAGTGCGATTCGAACATGCCCAAGGTAATTACAAGGCCCATAATCACGAAGAGAATGCTATTGAGAAGCTCGCCAGACCACGCCCAGGTATGTGCCAGTCCGCTGGCCACGGTGTTCTCGACCTCTTTGAGAAAGCTGCGCGCAATCAGAGCTGCAACCATGACTGCCATGATTCCCGAGACATGAAAAAAGTGTTCTGCGAGAAAGAAGCTGCCAAACGCGGTGAACAACAGCACTATCGTGGTACTGGATGGGCGTCCAAGTAGCAGTAATAAGATGCTGGCGAGGAGCCCGGTAACAAGACCCAGACAGGCTCCACCAAGAAACACCGCTGTAAAGAGACTGACGCCGTTGCCATGCATGACCTCCGGCGTTAGCGCCATCGTCAGTACTAGTGAAAACAAGACAACTGCGGTCGCATCATTAAACAGACTTTCACCTTCGAAGAGCGTCGCCAAATCTTCGGGTGCGCGGGCAGCTTTGAGTTGATCAATGACAGAGACAGGGTCCGTTGCGGCGAGGATGGCGCCGGTTAGCAGAGCGGCGACCCAGGGGAAACCGCTGGGATGATTAATGCCTAGGAAAGACAGTCCCGCCGCAACGATGCTGCTGATGAGCATGCCGAGGGTGGCGAGGAGTAGCACGGGCCACAACCAGCGCCGTAAAAGCTTTGCATCCAGGTGCCAGGCCGCTTCGAAGACGAGCACCGGAAGGATCACATAGAAGACAATGTCCTGCAGGTTGCTGGCGCGTATTCCGGTGTCAAAGCCAATAAAGCTTATAAGCTGTCCTGCAGCAAATCCCACGAGTACACAAGCTAGCGGAAGATCCAGTTTGGTAGTTCGCTGTACCAAGCCCGCAATGAGGGTAAACCCTACCAGCGCGAGGATTTGCTCGACAATAACTGCGATCATGAATTAGACGTGCCGATGATCTCGTACTCACTGCGTACGGATTGAACCGGAAATCGGTCGAGCATATTGTGAGAAGAGCCACCCGCCTCGATGATCCGCATATGTTGTCGCTCCAGCCCCCTTGGCTCCGGTGCCCCGCAGGAGTGAGCGATGACGCCGACCCCTCGAGCTACGGCTTTCGCATAGGCTGCAACGCGTTTGCGTTTTTCCTCCGGAACTAAGCCCCGCTGTAATTCTTTGTCGTGCGTTGTAATGCCCGTAGGGCAGGTGTTCTTATTGCATTGCAGAGCTTGAATACAACCTAGTGCAAACATAAACCCCCGAGCTGAGGTGCAAAAATCAGCACCGCAGGCTAAGGCCCAGGCGACTTTCCCGGGATTAATCATCTTGCCCGATGCAATGACTTTGATGCGATCGCGCAAACCGTACTGCTGCAGCAGGTCGACAACGATGGGGAGAGACTCTGTGAGCGGCATACCCACATAGTCGATGAGCTCTTCGGGCGCAGCGCCGGTTCCACCGTCGGCGCTGTCGATAGTAATGAAGTCTGGCGCGGAGCCGATGCCCCTTCGATGAATCGTCGCGAAAAGGTCTTCAAAGAAGCCTAACTGTCCGACGACCATCTTGAAGCCCGTTGGTTTACCCGTCACGCCTCGTACGCGCTCGATCATGTTCAAGAGATCGTCCACCGATCTCACATCCACATGTCCATTGGGGCTGATAGAATCCGTGTGCCTCTCGATGCCTCGGATCTTTGCGATCTCTTTTGTGACTTTGCCGCCCGGAAGAATCCCGCCCTTGCCGGGCTTGGCTCCCTGGCTCATTTTAATCTCGAACATGCGCACCTGTTCGTGGGCGGCAACTTCGCGAAGCTTATCGTCGTCTAGCTTGCCGCTGGCATCTCTAACGCCATACTTGGCAGTTCCGATCTGAAAGACAATGTCGCAACCGCCTTCCAGATGGTAAGGAGACAAACCTCCCTCACCGGTGTTCATCCAGATACCCGCCTCTCCAGCACCTTCCGCCAGCGCCGTAACCGCTGGACGGGAAATAGCGCCGTAGCTCATTCCAGATATGTTGAGAATCGAAGAGGTGGTGTAGGGCTTTTGACAGTAGTCTGCGCCGACGGTGACCGGCCGCGGCTCCACCGTGTCCTCTTCAAGGGTGGGAAAAGCGCTATTCAGAAAAATGACATCACCTTCCTGCGTAAGAGGGCGGGTGGAGCCAAAGGCCACCATGGAGTCTACCTGCTTGGCCGCGCGATAGACCCAACTGCGCTCGGCTCGGTTGAAGGGGAGCTCTTCTCGATCGAGTGCAAAAAAGTATTGGCGAAAAAACTCGCCAAGGTGTTCGAAGAAATAGCGAAAACGACCGACGACGGGATAGTTTCGACGGATGGTTTGTTCCGTCTGCGTAATGTCGACTAGATACATGACGAGAACAGTGAGTGCGGCGATGACTACAAGGAAAGCAAGGAGCAGTGCGCCGCCTTCTATGATTCCCTGAGCTAGGCGATGCAGTTCGGACAATTCCATGTTGTATTCCCCGGCGAACGTTTTGTTATTGGACGGAGCACAGGTTCGGGCTATTTCGAACCCACGCGCTCACTATAGCCGATCAGGCCGGTGCGGAATAACGGGTCTTAATTACAAATTCAGAGGCTATTAGCTGGGACTGTCACAACTGTTACGCATGGTTTTTACAGTTTGTAGGGGCTTTTCCCAGCTTTAAACGTGCAAACTCATGTTCGGCAGACTCGATCATCGTAGCCAGGATTCTGTCGAGTGGTTCTTGGGAAGGAGAGAGCTTGTGTAGAAACACACTTCGTTTTTCGAAAAAGGACCGACACAGTCGCCTAAAAGCCTGTTGGTCACTTGTGCCCCGACGCATTGCATACATTGATATTTCGTCGGCGAACTTCACAATCTCAACTATTTTTAGCTTGTCTTCCTTAATCGACACTGTGTGCAAGTCGGAGTGGTGATGCTCTATCGCACCAATCACATAGTCTGGGAGAGACCACGCATGTCCTGCGATAGAGCCGAGCTGTACGTGATCGTGCCCAAAGGCTTCAGCTTCTGCCATAAGAAGTTCTGCAGGGTCCTCGTAGCCAACCATGTCTACCTCTGACGGGGATTTTGAGAGTCGCTCAAAGTCCACTAGTCGCCCTACGTCGTGCAGTAATCCAGCTAAATAGGCGTTGTTTCGGTCGACATTCAATGGCCGAAAGGACTGGGCGAGCTGCGCACTGGCGATCGCAACCTGAATGAAATGCAGCCACATGCAAATGTCTGAGTGGGAAGTGGGTACAAAAACCTGCACAGAAGATCGATTCGTTACCATCGCCTTCAAAGACACCGTACCGATACGATTGAGAGCTTTTTCGAGTGAAGTGATAGCGACCGAGCTGTCGCTTTTGACACGAAGCGTACGCAAGACCTCGAGGGCGAGCCCGGGGTCTACCTTTGCCAAGCTTAAAAGTTCAGTGAACGCGTCATCATTGTCGATGTCCAGGCTCATCAGTGTCGTTACCACTACCGGAAGCACCGGTAGTTCCGTGGCTTTGCGCGACCATTTACTGATGTTTTCGGAGGTCATAACAGTGCCCCTCGTAAGTCTGATCGCTCTCTCTGCGCAGTCAATGACTCTTTTTGCGGGTCAGATAACGCGGCTGTTATGAGCGTCTATCTATGGAAGCTAGTAGCTTTTCAAAAAAAATACAATGTTGCGAAAACTGGTGTTTGCGGCCTAGTTAGTGTGTCCGAGGCCGCGGTTGTGCTTGGCACATAGTTAAAAGCCGGGCTGCAAGGCCCGGCTTTTAACTAGGGGAATGGAAGCGCTGATGCACTCCCAAGTATTAAGGTTAGAAATTAGGCGGCGTTCTGCTCCAGCAGTTCGCTCTTACCCAATCCTTCGATAGCGATTTTCCGAGGTTTCATCGCCTCTGGAACTTCGCGCTCCAGGGCAACGTGCAGCAGTCCGTTCTCCAGTTTTGCAGAGACGACCTTCACATGCTCGGCAAGCTGAAACTTTCGCTCGAAATCCCGGTTCGCAATGCCGCGGTGCAGGTAGTTCCGGCTTTCGCCGTCACCCTGATGGCGTCCGCTGATCACAAGGCTGTTTTGCTCGCTGGTAATCTCCAGTTCGCCTTCGGTAAAACCGGCGACGGCCATGGTGATTCGATATTGGTTCTCTTCGACCTGCTCAATGTTGTAGGGCGGGTAGCTCGGTTTGCTGTCGCGCGCTACTGTGTCCAGAAGGGACGCCATGCGATCAAAGCCAATCGCTGAGTGGTAAAGAGGGGAAAAATCAATTGTGTTACGCATAATCATATTCTCCATAAGAAGCAATATTGTGAATCGGGCCTCCCAATTGAGCACCCGTGTCTTAGATGTGGGGACGGTTAAAGAATTTTCAAGAGTAGCTGTCTAGGGATTTTCAGAGACGCACGTTTACTGCGGCGGCGGCTGTACGCGCTTTGACCCGGGCATTGTCGATGTCGGTCCCGCGTGCAAGGGCAACACCCATGCGCCGACGCCCTGCAATTGTGGGTTTTCCGAATAGCCGTAAGTCCGTGTCAACCTGGCTAAGAGCGCTGGCGAGATTGCCGTACTGGATGTTTTCTGAGTCGCCCTCGGGCAAGATCACCGCCGATGCCGAGGGTCCGTGGAGTTGTATCCCGGGGATTGGCAGGCCTAAAAAGGCTCGAACATGTAGTGCAAACTCTGACAGGTCCTGTGAGATGAGTGTGACCATGCCAGTGTCGTGCGGCCTGGGGGAAACTTCACTGAAGTAAACATCTTTTCCGCTAATGAAAAATTCAACGCCGAATAGGCCGTTGCCACCGAGCGCTGCGGTTACCCGTGCAGCGATGTCTTCGCATTCTTTGAGGACGTCGGGATCCATCGGATGTGGCTGCCAGGATTCTCGATAGTCTCCATCTTCCTGACGATGCCCGATGGGAGCACAAAAGCTGACACCGGAAATGTGCTGTACAGTGAGCAAAGTGATTTCGTAATCAAAATCTACAAAGCCTTCCACAATGAGGCGGCCCGCACCTGCACGTCCGCCTTCCTGACCAATTTCCCAGGATTTCTGAATGTCTTGGACGCCTCGAACCACGCTTTGCCCTTTACCGGAGGAACTCATGATCGGTTTCACAACGCAGGGCATTCCGATTTCGTCAATAGCTTTTGCAAAGGCAGCGGGTGTGTCGGCAAAGCGGTAGGGTGAGGTGCGTATATCCAAAGACTCCGCCACGAGTCGACGTATACCCTCACGGTTCATAGTCAGCTGCGCTGCTCGTGCGGAGGGGACAACATTGAAGCCCTCGTTTTCAAGCTCAACCAGCGTACTCGTATCAATAGCCTCGATTTCCGGCACGATAAAGGCAGGTCTTTCCATCTCGATAACCGCTCGCAAACGTTCGCCGTCGAGCATCGGAAACACGTAGCTGCGATCAGCAACCTGCATAGCCGGTGCATCGGCATAGCGATCACAGGCAATCACCTCGATACCCAGTCGCTGGAGTTCGATGGCCACTTCTTTACCGAGCTCCCCCGCACCGCACAGAAGTGCTCGCGTGGCCGACGCAGTGAAGGGTGTTCCAATTGTTGGCATAGGGTTCTTTACCTTGTGACTTGGTTTCTTAGCTTAGGAGTTTGCCGCTGTTACCAGCCATACGGCACCCGGTAAAGACAGCTGTTCGTTCTGATAGTAGGGGGCCAGTGTCTCGGCGGCAGCGGTATGCACGGCCTCGCGGGTCTTCTCGTCAACATCAATTAGCAAACGCCCCACGGGTCCAGTATTGACTAGCTCTCTTGCGGTGGCGTTGAAACCACCATTACCTTCCCAATCCATGCTGATCGCGTGGGGTGTTACTACAACATCGCTCCAGCCTGCATCGCCGAGGAGGGATTCGATGTATTCGGGCTCGGCAAATGCAAAGGGCCCTGGGCTGCGCGGCTTTGGCGCTGGAGGAGGGGGTAATACCGATAAGGCAGCTTTGAGCGGCAGCGCCGTCCAAGGATTGTTTGTCAGCGACTGCCAGCAGGCAAAGGCCAGCCGCCCCGCGGGTTGCATGGCAGTTCGCAGGTGCGCAAACGCAGCAGTGGCATCATCGAAAAACATAACGCCAAAGCGGGAAAACAATAAGTCGAACTGCTGTTCGCCGAAGTCATGGCTGGACGCATCTGCTTGGACAAAGCCGACGCTCTTTCCGGCATCTCCCATGCTGGCGAGTTCGGTCCTTGCAACTTCAAGGAGCGGGGCAGAAACATCCACACCGAGTACACAGGCTTCTGGTCCTAAGCGTTTGGCGAGCATAAGCGTCTCGCTTCCACCGCCACAACCAACATCCAGTACTGCCTTGGCTGTGTCCAGTTGCGCGTGTTCAATCAACGCTTCTGCTACGGGAGCGAGCATCCGCGACATCATTGCGTCGCGTTGGGCCCACTTCCTTCCTGCATCACCATTCCAGTAGGCTATCTGTTCGTCATTGTTCATTAGGTTTTCTCCTGACGGAGACCTAAGTGTAAACCGAAGCCGATGGTAATTGAGAAGCGCAAGGCGCTGTCGTATTGTGATAATCGAATCTATCAACGAGTAAGCATCCAGATGAAAGCAATCGTTGCGTTCTTTGTCTTCCTGCTAATAACCGCGTGCGCCGCTAGCACTACCCAGGTTTCTTCCTCAGGGGAGAGCGCCGACAGTCAACTGTCTTCGCTCTATGAGCGTGAGTGGCAGTGGCGGCAAAACGAGTTTGGCAAAGAGCGCGACAGCAACGGCAATTGGGTCAAAAAGGCGAGCTTGCCGGATGTCAGTCATGCAGCTCAGCAGCGTCGTCTGGCTTATTGGGAGAAGACGCTAACCGAGCTGGATGCTATTGAACTCGATGAGCTTAGCGCTGAAGCAGCGATTAACGCCGAGGTTTTTCGTCAGATAGTAGAAACCCTTGCGAATGACGCGCGCTATCGCACCTACGAGGCGCCTCTCAACTCGGATAGCTTTTTTTGGAGTGGACTACATCCTCAAAACAGTGGTTTTTCAGATGTAGATAGCTATCGACGGTATCTTGGCCGGCTTCGGGACTTACCAAGGTTCTTTGCGCAGCACAGCGCCAACATGCGAGCTGGTATGGCACGAGGCTACACCGTGCCTGCAGTAAGTATGAAAGGGCGGGAACAGTCCATAGAAGCCTATCTGTTGCCCGGTAGTGATAATCCGTTTTGGATCCCCTTGGAGATGTTTCCCGCCATGATGGATGAGAATCAGGGTGAACGTCTGCAAGCCGAGGCACGAGAAGTTATCGCCACGCAGGTTGTGCCGGCCTATACCGCGTTGCTGAAGTTTATGCGAGAAGACTATCTTCCCAATGCGCGAGAGAGCCTTGCGGCACGGGATCTCCCTGATGGTGAGGCTTTTTACCAGTCACAGATTCATGGATTTACGACCTTGGATCTAACGGCAGAAGAAATTCATAACACCGGACTTCGTGAAGTCGAGCGGCTCCGCGCCGAGATGGAGCTGATACTTGCAGAGCTAGATTATGACGGCGATATGGCCGAGTTCTTTGAGTTTCTTCGCACAGATCCGCAGTTCTATGCCAAGACACCCGATGAACTCATGGGCTATTCGGCTTACGTTGCAAAACGGATGGACGGAAAGCTCTCGGAAGTCTTGGGATTTTTGCCTCGCAGGCGTTTTGCGATTAATCCTGTGCCTCCCGCTATCGCACCCATATACACGGGTGGCCGCGGTGGCCTGAATGCCTGCCTCATGAATACCTATAATCTGGCTGCGCGCCCTCTCTATACGCTACCCGCTCTGACACTCCACGAATGTGCACCGGGGCATGCATTGCAGGCGGCTATCGCTCTCGAAGCACCGGGAGAAATTCCCGACTTTCGAGCACAGAATTACTTTTCGGGTTACGGAGAGGGCTGGGGTCTCTACACCGAATGGTTGGGGGGAGAGATTGGTATCTATCGCACACCTTACGAGCGCTTTGGACAGCTAACCTACGAAATGTGGCGTGCCTGCCGCTTGGTGATCGATACGGGTTTACATCAGTACGGTTGGAGTCGAGATCAGGCGATCGCCTACCTGCGTGACAATGCCGCCATGTCAGAACACGAAATCACCACCGAGATCGACCGTTACATTTCTTGGCCCGGACAGGCTCTCGCTTACAAGCTGGGAGAGATGCTGATTCGGGAAAAGCGTGCCCAGGCAGAAGCCGCTCTGGGCGCGGAATTCGATCAGCGCTACTTCCACGACAAGATCCTGGGACTGCGTTCGGTCCCTCTCTCTGTATTGGCGACGGAACTGGATGCATGGATAGATGCCGGAGGGCCGAATCCTTATTCCGGGATTCAGTAGCAGGCAGTAGCTATTGCGGATACTAGAGGAGAGCTCTCCCGGGAATCGCCCTCAAAAGTTGTTGTGTGTAGGCCTCTTGTGGGTCATTGAAGAGTGATTCCCCTGTACCTTCTTCGACGATCTTTCCCTGATAGAGAACGATGATGCGATCGGCCAAGTGTTTCACTACGGCCAGATCGTGGGACACGAATAGCATGGTAAGACCATATTCCTTTCCCAGATCCAGCATCAGATCCAGTATCTGTGCCTGAATAGTGACATCGAGCGCAGACACTGGCTCGTCTGCGACAACAAACTCCGGCCTCGTCGCTAGTGCTCTACCAATGGCGATACGTTGGCGCTGTCCTCCGGAGAATTCATGGGGATATTTGCGCACAAACGCGCGAGCGAGCCCCACATCATCCATAAGCTTGAGAACACCATCGGCAACGCTGCGCCGGTCTTCGATGCCGTGAAGCAGCAGGGGTTCAGCGAGGGTATCAAAGACTGTCATGCGCGGATTTAGCGAGGCAAAGGGGTCCTGAAAAATCATCTGCATGCGTCGACGCATGGTTTTGAGTGCAGGCCCACCCAGTTCGGTAACGTCGGTGCCATCGAACGTTACCTCTCCGCCGCTTACGGGTACCAGACGTAGCAGCGAGCGACCAATGGTTGATTTCCCTGATCCCGACTCTCCGACCAAACCTAGTATTTCGCCCTTGTGAATATCAAAGCTGACGTCATCAACGGCTTTTACCGTTTCTCCCTTGGCGACTTCAAACCATGTCTTTAGATTGCGAACACTTATGAGAGGCTCACAATCCTGCGACTGCGCTACCTTTGTCCCCGCAGGAATCGCTGATAGCAGTTTCTGGGTGTAGGGGTGCTCAGCATTGGTGAAAATTGCCTCGCGATTGCCGGCCTCGACAATTTTTCCTTGCTGCATCACGCAAATTTCATCAGCGATGTCAGCCACCACTGCCAGATCGTGGCTGATAAAAATTACGCCAATGTCTCTCTTGCGTTGAAGTTCAGCAATGAGCTCAAGAATCTGCGCCTGAATCGTGACATCGAGCGCCGTTGTCGGTTCGTCAGCAATTAGTAGCTTGGGTTCGTTAATCAGCGCCATGGCAATCATTACGCGCTGACGCATGCCTCCGGAAAATTCATGGGGGAAGGAATCCACCGTGCTTTCTGGATTACGTATACCCACCTCGCCCAAAAGTTCGATGGCTCGTGCGCGCGCCTCCAGCTTACTTATTCCCTTGTGATAAACGATGGGCTCAACCATCTGCTTACCGATGGTCATATAGGGGTTCAGGCAGGTCATGGGGTCCTGAAAGATCATTGCGATATCACGGCCACGGGTTTTGCGCAGTTGCCGCTCTGAGCACTGGAGCAAATCCTTGCCGTCGAACAGCGCCTGCCCTCCATCAATGCGTCCAGGCGGCATTGGGATGAGCCCGAGCATGCTGTAGCAGGCCACTGACTTACCGGACCCGGACTCGCCGATGATGGCAGTGATCTTTCCTGACTCAACGCTGAAGGAGATATCGTCAACTGCTTTGTTAACGCCATTGCGGGTTACAAAACTCACCGCTAAATTCTTGACTTCAAGTAAGGCCATAGCGATTAGTCCTTTGATCCACGAACGTCCAGCGCATCGCGCAAACCGTCGCCCAGAAAGTTCAGCGAAAAGAGTGTGATCGTAAGAGCAAGCCCTGGAAAAATCAGTAGCCAGGGATATTCCTCCATGGTTTCGGCTCCATAGGATATGAGCAGTCCCCAGGATGTCTGGGGAGGCTGCACGCCTAAGCCAAGAAAGCTGAGGAAGGCCTCAAGAAGCATTACGCTGGGAATTGTCAGCGTTGTGTAGACGATGATGGGACCCAGAGCGTTGGGGATCAAATGCCGACGGATGATGGTGCCTGGAGACAAGCCCAAAGATATGGCGGCCTCCACAAATTCTTGCTGTCGTAGCGACTGCACTTGGCCCCGCATGATCCTCGCCATAGTTAGCCATTCCACCGCCCCGATCGCCAAAAATAGCAGCAACAGGTTGCGCCCGAAGACCACCATTAAAAGGATGATGAAAATCATGAAAGGCAAGGCATAGAGAATATCCACGAGGCGCATCATCACCGCATCGACTCGGCCACCGACATAACCAGCGATAGCCCCCCAGGTAATGCCTATAAGCAAAGCGACAGAGGTAGCAATGAAGCCTACTGCTAGCGATATGCGTCCCCCGTAAAGAATCTGGGTAAGCATGTCGCGGCCGAAAATGTCCGTGCCCAACCAGTGCGCAGCTGAGGGTGGCGTCGCGCCTAGATCAAGATCCTGAGCATCGTATGCATAGGGTGCGATAAGCGGAGTCAGCAATGCGAGCACGATGCACACCAGAAGTACGCAAAGACCCACAATGGCGAGGCGGTTTTTGCGCAGACGTAGCCAGGCGTCTTTCCACAGCGAAGTACCTTCCTCTGCACTGGCGATATCTGTTAGTACACTGGTATTCATGATGCGCCCCCAAGCTGGTGACGAAGTCTTGGATTCATCCAGGCTGCGACGATGTCTGACAGCAGGTTGAAGAGCACGATAAGCGTTGAAAGGAACACTGTGGTTCCTAGAATCATGGTGTAGTCACGGTTAAACGCGGCTTGCACATAGAACCTACCAAGGCCAGGTATCTGGAAAATGGTCTCTACAACGAAGGACCCAGCGAGTAGTCCCGCAAAAGCGGGCCCCAGGAAGGTGACCACGGGCATGAGTCCGCCGCGCAATGCGTGTTTGGTGACGACCTGCCATTCCGGTAAGCCTTTGGCACGGGCGGTACGGATATAGTCCTGTGAGAGGACCTCGAGCATGCCAGCGCGCGAGAGACGGGCGATGTATGCGGCATAGCCCGCGCCTAGGGTGATACTGGGAAGAATTTTATCTCCGGGTATATCGCCCCACCCTGAGACCGGTAACCACTCCAGCTCTATGCCAAACAACAGCACTAACAAGGGACCCAAAAGAAAGGACGGCATACAAATCCCGATCATCGCTAAACTCATAGGGATATAGTCTTGGGGCGTATTGGGTCTTAGTGATGCGATGACGCCAGCAAGGCCCCCGATTAACACTGCAACCAAAAGTGCATAGAAGCCGAGCTCCGCCGTGACGGGTAATCCTGCGCCAATGAGTTCATTGACGCTGCGCCCCGGATACTTAAAAGAGGGTCCAAATTCTCCCGAGGCTAGGTCGCCCAAGTATGCGGTGTACTGTTGAAACAGTGGCAGGTCCAGTCGGTACTGTTTTTCTAACGCGGCTTTTACTTCTGGGATAACTGCTTTTTCACTATCAAAAGGCCCGCCTGGCGCAACTCTCACCAGAAAAAACGTCACGGTAATAACGGCCAGCAAGACCGGAATGGCCTGCAGTAATCGAACGCTGATGAATCGCCACATAAATTAGGTTTCCGGAGATTGCCATGTCCACGCGGTAGCGTCGGAATCGAGCTCCACGTATTTGTAAATGTAACCAGTTACTACACGACCATGCATGCCCTTGACGCTGGGTTGTAACAGGCGCTTTTCGGTGTAGGTTGCGACGGGAAGCAGTGGTGCTTCCTCGAGAAGTATTTCTTCGGCTTCGCTGTAAATAGCCATGATTTCTGACTGGTCGCCGGTGCTTCTGGCTTGATTGATCACAAGGTCATCGTAAACGCTGTTCGCGAAGCCTGTGTTGTTGATGGGCGAATCACTAATCATGTAATCCAGGAAGCTGTTAGGTGTCACATCACCGTTCCAGCCTCTTCGCGCAATCTCAAAGTTACCCTCGCGAACAGCGGTTAGGAACACCTGCCATTCCTGGTTCTCCAGTGTGATGTCGATGTTCAGGTGCTTCTTCCACATCTGTTGCACTGCTACCGCAATCGTTCGGTGATCCTCGCTGGTGTTATAGAGCAACGAAATTTCTGGAAAACCTTCTCCATCCGGATAGCCAGCCTCGCTCAGTAAGCGTCGCGCTTCGTCGGGATCAAAGCCGAGAGGATCAGGAGGGGTATAGTTGGGCATCCCAAAGGGCACATAACCACCCCAGGCGATGGCGGTGTCGTTTAAAACGTTTGTAGCGAGCGTTTGCCTATCAACGGCCAGCACAAGTGCACGACGTACTCGACGATCATCCATTGGAGGCACTTTCATATTGAATACATAAAAGTAGCTCGCCATTTGCGGCATTTGAACCAGCGGTGAGTTCGGCTGATTGCGATAGCCGGGCGTCTTGCTGTTGGGAACCATGCTCGTGGCATGAAGCTGACCACTACGAAACATTTTTTCTTCAGTTGCCGCGCCTTCAATAGGGCGGAAGACGATGCCGTTCAGTCCAACGGCTGCGGCGTCCCAATAGTAAGGGTTGCGTTCTACGCGAAGGTATCGCTGCAGCTTCCAGTTAGTAAGTCGAAACGGCCCATTGCCGACAATGTTCTCGGGGCGAGTCCAATCTGAGTAACGGACCCGCGTCCCTCCGTGCTTTTCGAGGGTCGCTCGATGCAAAGGCGCCATGTACACGTAAGTGAAGTTTATGATGGCAAAGGGGTTGGGGTAGGCGAGTTCAACCCGCAGTGTGTGCGCGTCGATGACGTCTACACCGACCTCATTGAAGTCATTAATCTCTCCAAGATGGTAGGCTTCCGCATTGCGGATAACAAAGAATATATTGGCCAGCTGGTTGCCAAGAAGTGGGTTAAGGGCTCGCTCCCAAGACCAGTAAAAGTCTTCCGCCGTGATCGGTTCGCCGTTTGACCACCGTGCTTCCGGGTTGAGGTGGAAGTCGATAAACAGAGCGTCATCGCTGAACTCCCAGCTTTGGGCAACTCCAGGGGAAATCGATTCATCGTAGGGATTGCGAATGACCAGCGGCTCAAACAAAGCGTCTGCCACGTTCGCCTCGGGCGACCCAGAAAGCACATGAGGATCAATGGTTTGGGGTTCAGTGCCGTTTCCCAGATATAGAATGCCGTCCCGATTGCCTTCCACGACGCGGGACTCTCCCGGAGAGCATCCCGTAACGCCGGTCATAACTAACGCCACCAGTAGCGCGCCGGAGAACGGTGCGCATAGCCTCATCGCGTGCATGGCTCTGAAGAATTTACGCGATTAGGGTCTAGCCAAACGTACTTCAAATTAGGGGAGTCCATTAGATTGGAGGGCATGCCACAAACGCTGTGCTGGGTCAGGTGCTTGCTCGTATAGGTATAGATGGGAATGATCGGCATCTGCTCCATAAGCATTTGCTCGGCCTTATAAAAAGCGGCGTAGCGATCTTCTCGTGTCTTGGCCTGCGGAGCAGTCTCCTGAATCAATTTATCGTAGCGTGGATCTGCATAACCGGTGTTGTTATTGCCACCACTAGCGAGATACAGATCGAGGAAGTTATTGGGATCCACGTAATCTCCAATCCAGCCCCGGCGGGCGAGATCAAAATTCATGTTGCTTACAGAGTCTAGGTAAACCTTCCATTCCTGATTTGATATCGTAACTTCGATGTTCAGGGCATCCTTCCACATCTGCTGAAGTGCTACGGCAATTTTTCTGTGCGCTTCCGAGGTGTTGTAGACGATTTCTACACCTGGCCAGTTTTCGCCGTTGGGGTATCCCGCTGCGGCTAGGAGTGTTCTTGCCCCATCCAAGTCGTAGCTAAAGGTTTTCGGTGGTTGATAGCCTAAGGTTCCCGGCGGAGTGATGCTGTAAGCGGAGACGGCAGATCCCTGCATAACGGTACGCATCAGTGTGTCCCGATCGACGGCCATAGCCATCGCTTTACGCACTCGCGCATCGTTCATCGGTGGGCGTAGCGTATTGACCAAATAAAAGTAGGTTCCAAGATAGGGCTCTTGCCGATAGGGAGAGTTCTCCATTGCTTGGTAAGCGGGGATCTTGTCCATGGGGATCACATCGGTGTGGTGGAGCTGGCCTGCCCTGAAGCCCCGCTCTTCGGACACGGTGTTTTCCGTCGGATAAAAAATCACTCTGTTAAGGCGCACATGATCGCGATCCCAGTAGGTGTCGCTCTTTCGCATGCCGATACGCCGATTGAGTTTCCACTCGTCAAGTACAAAAGCACCATTACTGACGATATTTTCGACGCGCGTCCACTTCGTGAAACGATCGGTAAAACGTCCGAATTTCTCAATGGTCGGACGATGTACAGCAAAGGTGCTGTAGTGATCCATGAGTTGAAGAAAGTACGGCGTAGGGTCAGTGAGGGTGACCACTAAGGTCTGCGGGTCCGGTGCTTTTACCCCCACCTCTCCAAAGTCATCAATTTGGCGGTTAAGGAAAGCCTCTGCATTTTTGACGGGGAATAGCATGTAAGCGTAGAGATTGCCCATATCGGGATGCAGCGCTCGCATCC
Source organism: Congregibacter brevis (assembly GCF_045689245.1). Lineage (GTDB taxonomy): Bacteria > Pseudomonadota > Gammaproteobacteria > Pseudomonadales > Halieaceae > Congregibacter > Congregibacter brevis. Next base: position 1,015,526 of record NZ_CP136865.1, read on the forward strand.
AACTCCATACATAGTCATCGGCAGTCACAGGATCGCCATTCGACCATCGTGCTTCAGGGTTGATGTGAAAAGTGATGACTCGACCGTCGTCACTGAATTCCCAGCTCTCTGCCACACCGGGTTCGGGTTCGAGCGTATAAGGATTCTTTACGGCAAGGCCCTCAAACAAAGCCCTGATCAAATGGTTTTCAGGAACACCGGTAGCCACATGAGGATCAATACCCTGGGGCTCACTGCCATTACCAAAATGCAAAACACCTTCACGGTTACCCCGTTCAACATTGGATTCACCGCTGGAGCACGCGCTCAATAACGCGACGACTAACAAAGCTGAGAGTAGGGGTATGCGAGCACGCACGGGGGTTCTTTCCTTCTTAGATAGTATCGCTGACTAAAAGAAACTCAAGACGGCCATCGCCATGGAGTACACCTTGATCGATGCGCAGTTCACTACCCAGGGCATTGTTCACTATTTTACGGTTGTGTGGATAAAGCTTGGCAGCCGTTTGATTATGTACGGCGATGAGATTGTCTCCGGCCATCCCCATGTGCCTGAGTAGCTGCTCAGTGCCGCGCTTGTGCAGCATGAAGCCGTGGCCGCGACAGTCGGGGGTGAGGTAGCGTCGCAGGAATGCGGAAAATGCCGTAAGCGCATGCTCGTGAAGATGATTGAGTGTGTCCCAGAAAAACACCAGGTCATAGCGATATGCGCCCATGGAAGACAGTATGCCACTGAGCTCTAGCTGCATTTGTTGATTTGATGGAGGATCTTCCATCCGCTCTTCGAGGCCGGCAGACCACTCCAGCAGGCTGTCTGCCGCGTCCAATACACACAGACGGCAGGAGAACTGGTTAAAGAATTCCAGGCTGCCGCTATTGGCGCGACCGAAGTCGAGGATATTTAGTGTTCCGAGGGAGGCAAGACGTTTTTCGTCGAGCATCACCGGCAGCAATCGACTTGTGATTGTCGCCGGTGGATCGTTGCGATCGGACTTCTTTCCGGATAGACCGACCACCGGGTTCGATTATCCTGCTTTGTCGATACTGTGAACCTCGGATGCAGGGCTGGGCGCGGGTTTCGCTGCGGCAGCTGGCTTGCTGCCTCCCATATCGATGCTGCCTTTAAAGCGTCCGCCGTCTTCGAGCATTACTCGAGGAGAGCTCACATTGCCTTGTACATTACCTGATGCACAAATCACAACGCGCTCACTGCCGTCGATATCACCTTTCACTTCGCCCTCAATGCGTACAGTCTTTGCGCTGATGTTGGCCTGTACACGACCAGATGTGCCGACAACTAATTCATTATCTGACAGGGTAATAGTGCCAGTTACTTCGCCCTCCACCAGCAGATCTTCGCTGCTCATGATGTCGCCGTTGACTTTAACCTTGGATCCGATCACTGCAGTTACTCCCTGTGGGCGTTTAGCCGGTGTAGTTGGTTTGGTTACGGCGGGTTGCTCCGACGTGGTGGTGGCAGCGGGACTGTGGTCCGGCGACTGCGGTTTATTACTTTTGCGCTCAAACATTACTCTGCTCTTTTTTGAAACGGGTGACCGCCCTGCGGTGACCACAAAGGGAACCCTAGGGGCAAGGCGGTCATCAACTGGCGGACGGCCAGCGGTTTATCCTAGTTCAAGCTTTTGCGCGTCGCAAACGACGCTGCGCAGTCATCGCAAAGCCCAGACCCAGAAACGCAATACCTGCGCCTAGCGCCGCGTAAAGTGGCGAAGCGGTCTTGGGCATGGCAACTACAGTTGCTTCTTCTATGCTGATTAGCTCTTCATCACCATCAAAAGCACCATCGTCAACGGCGAGAGCGAAGCGGTCTTCAGGAATGTAAACATTCAATTCCTGTCCGGGCAGAAGCTCGCCCGCGCGATAGGTTCGACCTTCTATGTTTGCACGCCAGCTGTTGTCCACGGTGATGCTGCGCTGCGCACCTTGAGATCCGTCGGTATGCTGGGGTCGGAAAGTCAGTCGGTTACCCCGTACTCGAGTCAACTCAATGGTGACCTTGGCATAAAGCTCATCGTTACGGGCGTAAACGCCCTGACAGGACAAAGCAATATCCGGATTAGCTGATAGAACTTGCGCGGACCATACCAGGTCATCGCAAGTTGGCGCGTCCTGTGCCAAAGCCTGTCCACTCATTGCGAGAGCGATTGCAGCACCTATTATGTGTTTTTTCATATTTTGCTCCTTCAGGAAGATTGACCAGTGGTCGGTGGTTTTTGCGCCGGTGTGGCGCGTACGAGAAAACGTTGGGGGGCACTGCCCGCATAGTAAAAGGGGTAACAAGTAACGATGGTTAAACGGGGGTCCTGCGAGTCTTGTAGATACTCAAGCTCGTCAGGCTCAATGATGCGCAAGTCTTCAACGATAAAGTGTCGCTCCCCATTGAGAGTGTCTAAGACCAGATTGTCGCCAACGGCGACGTCCTTGAGTATTCGAAAGTATCCATCACGATGGCCGGCAATACCGATATGTCCCGGCTCGTGAGGGTAGGCCATACCATCTATAACTCCGGCGCCTCGATCCATATTCAGGTCACTGGCGCTGTTGTAAACAGGCACACTTAGGCCGAGGCTTGGCGCCCGTAACACCGCTAAAACCGGCGAGTCTTCAGTTTCGATCGCTCGGAGATAAGCATCTTTACGAATGTCCGACCACAGTTGCATATCGGGTAAGGCATCGATGGACTGCGCTGCGCGCACTTCACTGCGCAGTAACACGACGGCAAAAAAGGCGATTAGCAGCGCCCCGAGAAAATAACAGGCCACTTCCGGAAAGACGTTGGTAGCGTCTCTCCGAGATAGACTCAAGGGGCTATTTTTAGGATCAACAGCAGGCACTTTTAGTCATCCAAAGATCTGTAGGGCGTAGGCATTCACCAAGAGTTTACGCGCAAACGTTGGTTTCATCACTCTAAACTAGACCTGAGAGGCGTTAATCTCAAGTCATAATTCAATTCGACGGATTCTCTCTTTCACGCCGTATGAGTAGGTGACATTCAACAGTCTTAATGATTTGGAGTAGTACGATGAAGAAAACATTGCTTGTACTGTCGGGAACCGCTGTGCTGTGTGTATCAGCGGCCGTCATGGCCCAGCCAAAAGGTGGCATCTTGAATTTGGACGCCGATGGCGATGGACGTATCAGCCGTGAAGAGTTTCAGCCGCGCGGTGATCGCGGAGGCCCCAAGATGTTCAAGAGAGCGGATAGCGATGGTGATGGAGATATCACGAGAGATGAGATGCTGGCAGCGGTAGCAGCTTCCGAAGAGCGTCAACAGGAGTTGCAATCGAAGATTCCAGAGGCATTTGATGCCATGGACACAGACGGGAACGGTGTCGTGAGTAGTGCGGAAGCACAGGATCATGCCTTTGGGCGCCTGGACGTCGACGGAGATGGTTTTGTGAGCCAGGCGGAGTTAAAAACCATGCGTGACAAGCGCGGGGAGCGTCGGAAGCGCCATAGTGGAGAAGACCCCAGCCCTTCCTGAGCACTGTAAAAATTTAGGCCTTCATGAATCGAGAAAACGAGGCATTGCTGGTGGGGCGCGTCGCCAAGGGTGACCGGGCGGCGTTCGCCCAGTTGTTGCAGACACACCAGCAACCTCTGATTCGCTACGCCAGGCGTATGCTCTCGGAAAGCAGCGGTGCAGACGATATCGTCCAGGAAACATTTATCCGGCTGTGGACTCGCGCTGGCAGTTTCAATAGCAGCAGCGCGCGTCTCACGACCTGGCTTCACAATATTGCCCATAATTTGTGCATCGATAGTTTTCGACGCAATGCTCGGCTCTCGTTTACCGACGAAGAAGTGGCGATGGAAGTCAGCGATGTGGGGCCCGATAGCCAGTTCGAGGCCACAGAAAAATCTGATCAGGTTCGCGGCGCACTACAAAAGCTTCCCGAGCGGCAGCGGAGCGCGCTGTTGATGTGTCACTACCAGGGTTTGTCCAATCGAGAGGCGGCAAACATTCTGGACGTATCGGTAGATGCCCTTGAGTCGCTGTTGGCCCGGGCACGCCGCCGATTGAAAGAGGAGTTGCTAAGCAATGATGAGTCCTGAGCGATTTCAGGAGCTGCTGGATACCTATGGTGGCCGTGAAGAGCGCTGGCCAGACGAGCAGCGTAAAGCTATGCAAAGCTGTGTGGAGGCCCATCCTGAGCTCGGCCTGCAGTTGCGGAAGGCGCAGGAGCTGGATCTACTGTTAGATAGCTACGTGCCTGCCACTACTGATCTGCAGCAGCGAGTTATCGCGGCTTTACCCATCCCTCTCGCGGATCGAATTTTGGCCTGGTTGGTGCCCCAGTCCCCTCAGCTTTGGTGGCGTCCGGTTATGGCTGCTTCCCTGCCTCTTGCAATGGGTCTTGCCATTGGGATGGGCTCTTCAGGTCTTGCACTCACCGATTGGGAGTCACACGAGCGTAGCTTACTTATGCCTGCGACAGCCGAGGTTTGGTATGAATAGAAACAATTACATTGTCATTGCGCTGTTAGTGTCTTTAGCGGCAAATCTGCTGATCGTGGGATTCATGGTCGGCAAGAATCGCAATGCTAATAGGGCGCCACCCCCCATGGCGTGGATGGCCGAGCAGCTTTCATCGGAGACGCAACGTAGAGTTCGCGGACAGATGCGTTCACAGCTCCCTGAGGTGCGTCCATTGCGGGAAGATATGCGCCAGGCTCAGGCGGCTGTTCGTAAAGCGGTCTCAGCGGAAGCCTTTGATCCCCAGGCTTTGGAGCGTGCTCTACAGCAATCTCGGGAAGTGACTGGTCGTTATCAGGCGCTGATACATGAAAATCTGGCCGCGGTTGCGGCGGAGTTGCCTAGAGAGCAGCGCATTGCCTTGGTCAGGGCCGCTTTGCAGCGCGGGCAGAACGCAAAAAAGCCGTCACGCAAACCAGACAATATCCGGTGATTGTGACGGCCAAACTTTTTGTGGAACCTGGGACTTCTCGTTAGAGCTCGGTGTTAGAGCTCAATGTCTACTGAGTAAGACACAACAACCTTGTACTCATCGTTGTCGTAACCGCCGTCAGCGGCTGGACCTGACACGTTAGTGTCTGTGAACATGAATCCGAATCCGCCTTTAGAAAGGCTGATGTTGTAGTCGTAGTAACCGCCATCTGAACCATTAAAGGCTTCAGCGAAATCACCGTCGTGGTAGCCCACGTGTAAGCCGATCCCAATGCCGTCGCCTACTTCAAAGCCGTAGTCGGCAGAAACGTAGTACGTGCTGCCTGCACCAAAGTCCTGGCCAACGCCTTCGTCAGCCTCTGTGTTTGTGAGGACGTAAGCTGAAGCGCTGAAGCCGCCAATGCCAACGGTTGCATAAACTTCGCCAAAGTCGAAGTTAGCTTCTTCGTCATAGTTGTAATAGAGGTAGCCGACGTCCCAACTGATGCTGCCTGTCTCGAAGGCGTAACCCGCGTAGAGGTCGTGCTCGTAAGAGTAAACGTCTGAAGGGCCATAGTTAACATTGGAAACCCAGGTACCGACGTAGAAGCCGCTGTCTGTGGCGTAGTCGATACCACCCTGAACTGCAGAGTTGTTTTCAGTCTGTGTGAGACCACGCCAGATGTAGTTGTTGGTCACAGAGGCATTAGCGCTCAGTTCCCCAGCGTGTGTCGGTGCGGCGATTGCTGCACAGCCGGCCAATGCGGTCAGCGCGGCAACACGCTTCAAATTTTGCATGTTTTGCATGGATATCCTCTCTACCCTAAAAGTTGTGTTCGGTGCGGTGGTGTGCGGAACGTCTACGGACCACGATTCCCTCGCCCGAGGCACTGTCAGCAAGAACCAGACCAGAAGTGAAATAACGCGGGATTGCGGCGGCTTATCTGCAGGAGGATCCCTAAGTTGCTTACGTTTGGTTGGCACAAAAGAGGCAGTAAGCTGCTTTGTGGAGCGCTGCGCTCTATTTTGGTGCATTGCTTTTGGTGGCTCAGAACGGGGTTTAGAATCGTCCGCGCTCCGCTATACTTTTATGCCCTGCCGATGGAAATAGTCCTATGCGAGTTGCCCTGACCCTTACCTTGAGTTCACTGTTCCTGCTGCCGATCGCGAGCTATGCGGACCCCTGCTCAGAAGTTGTGACTGATACGGTCGCTGAGATGCGAGCCGGTGCCGACGGCTGGTGGAGTGAGGACATAGAAGGCCTGGTTCGTGCTGCTGCGGGCTCAGCCTGTATAAAGGCGCAGTCCACACGCTATCAAGCAGCAAACGAGAGCATGGTGGAGAGTGTTGCTGTAGACGGTTCAAATATTCCAGCTCCTAGTTCGAGTGAGTCGGTGGCTCAGGCGGAAGCCGAGGCGCAGTCCGAAACTGCCGAGGTCTCTGACGGGGGGGATGAGGAAGACGGCAGCTGGAGTATTGGCGGTTTGACGATTCGCAGCATGTCGGGATCTCCCTCCCAGAAGCCCTACGAGCGAGCACGCCAAACTAAAAAAGAAGAAGAGCAATAAAAAAGGCGTGGGGTTATGCCCTCACGCCTTTTAAGAAACCAATCGATTTACTGAGCCATCGAGCCGGGGGGGAAGCCCTCGAGGATTTCATTAACGATTTCTGTGATGGTCTCATCAGGGTTACGGAGCATGCTGTCGGTGATACGTTTGGTGGCTACGCCATGCCACGCCGGCTTGTGCTCTGCAACGTCGTAGATGTCGATGGCCAGTGTGCCTTCTACGTACTGCTGAACGTCAACGTTTGATCCGCCGCCATATCCGCCGCCGTAATAGGGCGCCCCCCAACCCCAGCCACCGTAGTAGGGACGGTAGGGCTCAGGGTAGCTATTCACTTTGATTTTGTCTCGGGCTCCTGAGGTATAACCGATGGCAAAGTCGGCTTCTTCCGCGTTTGCGACGATTCGGAAGCCTTTGGCATTCAGAATGTCCTCAGTGATGCGCATTAATCGGCCCTCAAACAATGGCGACCCTGGGGGTGAACCTTCTGCTCGCATTAAAGGATGATCGCTGATGAACGCGAAAGTCTTGTAATTCGAAAAGTCGACACTGGGATCGTAATCGATCACGGGAGGGTTGGAGCTGCAGCCTGCTATCGCTACTGCGATGGTAGCGACAATTGCCAGAAAGGTTTTTTTCATAATTGCGGACTCTAATTTTTGCTTAGCGCTGGGTTTGTAAAACGGGTACACAATATCACGCGGGCTCAGACACGAAAACGCGTGGGTTTGAGTTTTCAAGTTAGCGCCTGTGGTCTAGGCTAAGGCCTCTGGGGCGTCAAAATCAGAATAACGGGCAGTGCACTATGAAATCGGATATGAACATTGGTCAGTTTCTCGCAACGCGAGCGAGAATGAATCCGCAGAGGGAAATGCTTTTCGATATAAAAGCGGAACGGCGATTTAGCTTTGAAGAAGCGAACGCGAGGGCAAATCAGCTCTGTCATGCGCTTGCGGGTATGGGGCTGGAGCCCGGAGACCGAGTAGCTCTGCTGGCATATAACGGCCACCAGTTTGTCGAGAGTTTCTTTGGCCCGGCCAAAATGGGCTTAGTGATAATGCCCTTGAATTGGCGCCTAACCGCCGATGAGCTTGCGTTCATTCTGAAAGACGGCGGCGCAAAGGCTCTCATTTTTGATACTGACTTTACGAACCTTGCGGCAGACCTTCACGGGCGCGGCGCGGTGGGCAGCGATGTAGAGCATTGGATTGCCATTGGCACCGAGGCGCCGGACTTCGCGCGTCACTATGAACGGCTACTGGCACCTCAACCCATCGATGAGCCTGCAGAGCTGGCGGATGGTTCCGACAATCTTTTCATTATGTACACCTCGGGAACCACCGGACTGCCCAAGGGGGTCGTGCACACGCACGAGACCGTGTTCTGGGCGATTATCGCCGTGGTAAACACGGGGGACATCCGCGGAACTGACCGATATTTGTTATTGCTGCCCCTGTTCCATGTTGGCGCTCTCACTCCCATGATCGGTGCGGTGTACCGCGGCAACAGTTTGGTTATCTTGCGAGACTTTGATCCTTTAAGAGTCTGGCAGCTGTTCGAATCCGAGCGTATCGATACGAGTCTTGCGGTGCCCGCCATGCTTAACTTCATGCTACTGGTGCCGGGACACGAGCAGTTTGATCACTCCAGCGTCCGAAACATTATTTGCGGTGCTGCGCCGGTTCCCGTGGCAACGATTAACGCCTTTATTGATCTTGGCATTGAAATTCATCAGGTCTACGGCCTCACTGAAAGTGGTGGCCCCGGTTGCTTGATTGTCGGCGAGGACTCCTTGAGTCACGTGGGCTCTGCGGGTCGCGCGTTCTTTCATACGGAGACGAAAATCATCGATGAGCAGGGTGAGACAGTCGCCCCGGGTGAGACCGGAGAGATTCTTCTTCGGGGGCGTCACATCATGAAGGAGTACTGGAATCGGCCTGATGCGACGGCGGAAACGCTTCAGGGCGGCTGGTTACATACCGGCGACGTCGCCACCATGGATGCAGATGGCTTTGTCACCATTTGTGATCGCAAAAAAGACATGATTATTTCCGGCGGAGAGAACGTCTATCCAGCGGAAATCGAAAATGTGCTGATGCAACACTGCGAGGTAGCTGACGCGGCGGTCATCGGTCTGCCCAGCGAGAAGTGGGGTGAAAGTCCACTGGCGATTATTGTTCCTGCCCAGGGGTCTTTAGAGGAATCAGCAGTTATGGATTTTTGTCAGGGCAAGCTCGCGCGGTTCAAACAGCCCACAGCGGTGCGCTTTGTAGACTCCATTCCTCGTAACCCCAGCGGGAAGATTCTCAAACGACTGCTTCGCGACCAGTTCTTGACAGAGGCTTCGTAGTAAGTGCCCATGCCGCTAGCTGCCGGGTACTAGTAGTGCGGATTCCGATCTAAAACTATGGCTGCCCTTACGCCTCGAAGCTATGCCGCCGCCGTTGATGTCCTTGTTTCCGGAGATCGGGACCTTGCAGCGATCGTAGACCGCTATGGTGCCCCTAAGCTTCTGTCGCGCCCTCCTGGTTTTCCAAGCTTGGTGTACATTATTTTTGAGCAGCAGGTGTCTCTGGCTTCAGCGAAGGCAACCTTTGACAAGGTGTCTATGCTGCTCCCTATCTTTGATGAAAACAGCTACCTCAAACTTTCTGACATCGCATTGCAAAATGCAGGTGTGAGTCGGCAAAAAATCCGTTACACACGACTGGTAGCGGAGGCGATACTCGCCGGGGGGCTGCCGATTCGATCTTTGGGTCGGAAGGACGATGCTACGGTTAGAGAACTGCTGACAGCGATTACCGGTGTTGGTAACTGGACGGCTGACGTATATCTGATGTTGGCCTTGCGGCGACCAGACCTTTGGCCCGTGGGAGACTTGGCGCTGGTTAAAGCGGCCGCGATAGTGAAAGGCGTAAAGGGCAAACCGGACAAGAATTGGCTCGAGAGCTTGGGTGAGCGCTATCGTCCCTACCGCAGTGTCGCGACTGGCATATTCTGGAAGTACTACCTAAATAGCTAGCTCTAAACATGTATGCTCGCAGCTTGGTGCTTTGGGAGCTGCTGGCTATGATGTACTCACAAGCTATAACGGTTAAAAGCTTCAACGGTTCAAAGCTATGCGAAAAGCACTGAAATTCTTGCATACCATTGGCGGCATAGGTCTCACGGGTGCCCTTGTTGTTCAATTGTTGATGCTGCAAAACATGCCCCCCGTGGAATCTCTCCTTGCTTATGCTACGGCTCGCGGGCAGATGGGCCTTATCTCCCAATGGGTGCTGTTCCCCTCTCTGGCAATTGTGCTGGTTAGTGGTTTGCTGTCGATGGCGTGGACCGATGCCTTTCACGGGCAGGGTTGGGTCTGGATGAAGCTGGCTTTGGGTATCTCTGTTTTTGAAGGCACATTGATTGCAGTGCAGGGCCCTGCTGTTCGCGAAGCATCCCGGGCAGCCCAGGCCTTGGCTGGAGAGTTTGATACGGCCCTATTGGGCGTAACGGCTATGTCCGAATGGAAATCGACACTCGTCATCCTTGGTGTTGCCATAGCGAACGTGGTCCTCGCCGTCTGGAGACCTCGGTTTGGCGGCAAAAAGACAGCGGCGTCAGCATGAATAAACGTGTGGGTGTGTGGGGCGCGGTTGCGCTGTTCCTTGGTTGCGGACTCTTCCCCCCTGCGTGGTCAGCCACAGCGCTACGTTTACATCCGCCGGATAATCAGCAACTCAATTTTTCTGCATTGTCCGCCATCGTTTATGAAGAAACGGGAATCAGGCTTGAGCCGGATCCCAGTTTTGCCGATGGCGACGACCCCGTAGATTCCTTGCTTGATGGTTCTGCAGAGTTAGCGATCGTAGAAAACACCCGAGCCTTTGAGCCAGGGTTACGCAGTATCTTGCCGCTCTATCAAAGTGTGGTGCATATCGCCGTGCGAAAGGGTCTGAGTATCGCCGATTTTGCCGGTAGCGAGCGCTCCCTGAAGCTGCAGATTTATCACAACTCACATACCGCTCGCATGGTGCTCGATCTCCTGTTTGAACGCGCCTCGGAACTCCCGGATCGCTATGAGTTGTGGCAGCCCGGGAATCCTGGGAACCCGGATTTGCTGTTTTATGTAGGGCCTATTAATCCGCATAACACTACGTGGTTTCCCGAGGGTTTTACCCTCGTGCCGCTGTCGAGGTTTGACGCGGCGGGCGCAGAGTTCTACATCGACGGTATTAGCTTTCTTGTACCGCAGCTCCGTTCTACGCGTATCCCTGCCTTGACCTATTCACTACCGGGAAATGAGGTGGGGATTGATGCGCTGGCGGTCGACATGTTGCTGGTAGCGAACAAATCTACGGATCAATCCGCTATTTACGAACTGACTCGCGTGCTTATGGAGCAAAAGCCTCGCTTCGCGGCAGTCGAGCCGACACTCTTTCGATGGATGGGGGCGGATTTCAATGCCAGAGATCTGACGTTTCCTCTGCATCGAGGCGCACGGCAATATTTCGACCGCGATGAGCCGGGGTTTTTAGAGCGCTATGCAGAGTCACTCAACTTCCTGGTTTATCTTGTTGTATTGATGTTCACAGGAGCGGTGGCATTTGGGCGCTGGCGGGCCCGTCGTCGAAAGGATCGTATCGATGGCTTTTATGTTCGTGTGCGGAATTTGCGACGGGCCGCGGGTTTCGATGATCCCAAGCGCCTGTTGAGTGAATTGGAAAAAATTGAGGACGAGGCTTTTACGGGGCTTATTAATGAAAGGCTTGCAGCTGATGACAGCTTCAGAATCTTTACTGAGCTGGCCGAGGGTTTGCGTGGAGAGCTACAGAGTCACATTGCGGACGATCACGCTACTGAACCAAACCAATCAGTTCCTTAGGCGCAAGCTCAGGATCGCGCGCAAAACGTACGCAGTTCCGTCCCGCCTTTTTCGCGGCGTAAAGAGCCTCATCCGCTGAGGCTAGCATGAGCTTTGCGTCGGGCCCGGTGTCTTGGACACTCGACACACCAAAGCTTGCAGAAATTGCAATGCTATCCGCGCCTGCACTTCCGATGGCTTGCCGCAAGCGCTCCGCCAAGCGCAGCGCCGCCGAAGCGGGTGTATCCGGCAGAATAAGCGCAAACTCTTCGCCGCCGATACGCGAAACGATGTCGATGCGGCGGGCCGTTTCGGTCATTACACGAGCGACGGCGCGTATCACAGCATCTCCCGCGGGGTGACCATAGTTGTCATTTAGCGCTTTGAATTCATCAATATCCAGCACCACTAGAGATAGGTCCCTTTGGTAGCGTTCCGATCGCGCAACCGCGATCGCTAACTCACTGTCAAAGGCCCGGCGGTTGAGAATGCCGGTTAAGCCGTCCGTGCGCGCTAGCCGATTGGAATCATTGAGTGCGTCTAGCGTGACGCTGACTAGGGTAAACAGGCCGATGCCCGCAAAGGCTATAGGTAAAAAACTTAGAAGCACGACCCATGTTGTCGTCGGATCGAAGCGTGCGCTGCTCATTCCAAGCAGCATACCGGCAATGACCGCAGGCAGGATCAATGTCATCCAGGCTATCAACGCCCAGTCTCCAACGTTCTTTTGACCGCGCTTGCGATAAGTACGCCACAGACTAAAGGTCGCACCGATAGAGATCGACAGCGCCGCGAAGGGTACGTGAGCACTGCGATCAAAACCCAGAAAGAGCACGCCGAGCACAGGCACTAACCAAAGTGCGAATAGCGCGCCTATAAACCAACGATTGATGACATAGCCAGCTCGAAGATGAAAGCCGCACCACAAAGCGAGTATGCCGACAGCGCCAATGCTGTTAAGTAGCAATAAACTGAAGTCGGCCTTGGCCGTATCCTGAGGCAGAAGGGCTGTGAGTAACCAGGTGAGCGCCAGAGCGCCAAAAGCAATGGCGAACACTCTCGCAGCACCAAAATTCGCGCTTTGCCGAGCCAGCATCAGGTTTGCGACGGCTATCAGCGCACAAACGAGCACAGTGATTACGAGAAAACTAGTATATGGGTCTGATGCCATGGGAACGTTTTGTCATTATTGAATCGCGCCGGATAATAGCGCGGAATCCGCAGCATCAGGAGACATGGAATGTCGACCGCGCCTCAAATTTTCACGCAACGCCTGTGTTTGCGAGCACACTGTGAACAGGATCACTCCGACGCCATCAAGATTTGGCAACACCCGAAGGTATACCGCTATATCACGGGTTCAGCACTGAGTTCTCAAGAGGTATGGATGCGCTTACTGCGTTACGGCGGTCTTTGGGACATGCTTGACTATGGCTACTGGGCGCTGGAGGAGCGAGCAACCGGTAAGTACATTGGACAACTTGGCTTTGCGGACTTTAAGCGGGGTCTCGTGGGTTTTGACGGACACTACCCCGAGGCCGGATGGGTTCTGCACCCGGATGCTGCGGGGAAGGGCTACGCGACAGAAGGTATGCAGGCCGCATGCGACTGGCTTGATCAGCAAGCTGGTCGTGACAAAAGTTTTTGCATCATCTCTGAAGACAACGCGCGCTCGGTGAGCGTCGCAAAAAAACTTGGCTATCGCTATGTATTAGATACGCGGTTCGGTGAAGAGAAAACCGCGGTGTACTTTCGAGAGCGGAGCGTTTGACTTGTGCAAAGCGCGCTTGGTGCCTGCTTTGCGTCTCCTTTTCGTCTGCTTCGCGCGCCTAACTAGCGCCAACAGCCGGCGCAGATTTTAGCTGCTCCAGCATCGCAGCCATTTTTCCATGGAGCATTTGCATGGCTTGTAGCGGCCGAACCATAACCCTGAATTCACAGATAAGTCCGTCTTCTGCAAAGCTAATAATGTCCACACCGTTGATGAGTATGTCGTCCACGGTGCACTCGAATTCCAGCACGGCGTGCTCTTTTGTGACGACTTCCTTGGTGTAGTGGAAGGTCTCGTTAAACACGTTCATAGCACCCGTTAAGTAAAGCGCGGTGATTTTCCGTCCTCTTTGGGGTGTGTGCACTACAGGAGACAGAAACACGCAGTCCTCTGTGAGTATGTCGCTAACACCCTCGTGATTCTGATTGAGCACCATGTCGTGCCAGCGTTGCAGTGTATTCATAGGAGTAATCCTGCGCTTCAGAGTGTACAGTTCAGGGCATGCGATACCGAAAACCTTTGGGCTGTACTGTATAGAATCGGACATGCTCAGTAAAAGACTGGTTTTCACGACCGAGACAACACTATAAGCAGAGTACGGTGGTGCGCGTGACACAAGAAGAACTGGCTGCAGATGAATTGAAACATCGAGTGTTTCTCGAGCGTTTGAATATCTTCTACGAGAGTCTCTCCGTCTCGGTGTTTGCGGTGGTGGTTGTCACACTGCTCTTGGGCTATCTGCTCTGGACTCCCGAAAATAGTACTTCGGTACTCAATTGGTGCGCGGTCACCCTTACCATCGCCGTATATCGTATTGCTTGCACCCTTCGTTACCGAAAGAGCTCAGAAGAGCAGCGGGAAGCTTCGGCGAAGCTCTGGTACTGGCAGATGATGCTTGGTGTGCTGCTGTCCGGGCTTGCCTGGGGCGCGGCAGGCTTCTTGCTGTACGACCCTCAGAACATGCTGAATCAGTCCCTGCTTGCGTTTGTCATCGCCGGAATGTGTGCAGGTGGGATTGTGAGCCTGTCCGCTTTTATCGAAGCAAGCGCTACCTTCATCGCAACGTCGCTTCTTCCCTTTATCGTCGCTTTGATGGTGGAGGGATCCTCCGAAACCCACGTAATGGCAGTTATGGCGGTGCTGTATTTGTTCATGATGATCTCCTTTGGCCGAAGGGTGAATCTCACGGTTATCGGCGGCCTAGAGATGACCTATTTACGTTTCCAGGCGGAGGACACGATCGAGCGTCAGGCCCTCTTTGACGAACTCACCGGCTTGCCGAATAGGCGCTTGCTGCAAGATCGCCTTGGTCAGGCCTTGGCTCGAGCCAAGCGTAACAATACGCAGGCTGCGCTTTTGTTTTTGGATCTCGATTTTTTCAAGCGTGTTAATGATTCCCTCGGCCACAGCGCAGGTGACGAGCTTCTGGTGGAGATAGGCCGGCGATTGAGTGATTTTCTGCGTGAAGCGGACACTGCCGCGCGGCTGGGGGGTGACGAGTTTGTTGCTCTACTGACCGACATTGAAGGCGGCAGTGAACATGTGGTGTCGGTGGTCCGCCGCCGTGGTGAGACTTTACGCAGTGCCATCGAAGCGCCCATCGATGTTCAAGGCAATGAGGTTCATATCACCGTCAGTATTGGCGTCAGCCTGTTACCTGATGATACCCATGATGTGGATGACCTGCTGAAGCATGCTGACACTGCGATGTACCGGGCGAAGGATGATGGTAGAAATACGCTGCGATTTTTCGTTCCGGAAATGCAGGCCTCCCTGGCGCAACGCATGGATATGGAGCGGCAGCTGCGCGGCGCACTCGAAGCCAACGAGGGGCTGGAGCTGTATCTGCAGCCCCAATACACTGAACAAAATGTGATTTGTGGAGCAGAGTTACTCCTTCGATGGGAGAACAATGGGAAGTTCGTACCGCCCGATGTGTTCATCCCCGTCGCTGAAGACTCGGGACTGATCTATCAGTTGGGCGACTGGGTTATCGAAAGTGCCTGTCATATCGGTGCCCGCCTTCAAGATGATTTAGTTGATCGAGAGTTCTCTCTGGCGATCAATGTAAGTCCCCGGCAGTTCAGGCAGAAAAACTTTTCTGAAAAAGTGCTCGAGGCCATTGAGAACCATCATCTTCCCCGGGGCCTCATCGAACTCGAGCTTACCGAAGGACTGCTGATTGAAGACGTGGATGACACGGTCTCCAAGATGCTGGCTCTGCGCGAAAGCGGTGTTCGTTTCTCTATCGATGATTTCGGCACAGGGTATTCATCTTTGCGATACCTTAAGTCACTGCCTCTGGACAAGCTCAAGGTCGATCAGTCCTTTGTCCGGGATGTGCTCACCGATTCCGGTGACGCCAGTATTGTCCGCGCTATTGTTTCTATGGCGCGAACCTTGGAGCTCGAAGTCATTGCGGAGGGTGTGGAGACTGAGCCGGTAAGAGACTTTTTGATAAGCGCCGACTGCATGCGATTTCAGGGTTACCTCTACTCCCGGCCTCTGCCTCTCAATGAATTTCGAAAGCTTCTTAACAATGACCGTGATCGAATCACGGCCTAATCCGACGCTATTGGATCTGCAAGGCTACCGAGGCTTTCACGGATAGCTCCCGGTGCGCTGGATATCTTCATGAACGTTGCCATGCCCAGGTCAGGGAATGCTAAAGCAATGCGAAACTTGCCTGCGAGCGCGTAAACATCGGCGCCAGACACTAAGAGTCCATAGGGGAGGTGTGCTGTGTGTTTGAGTTCGGCGCTGTCAGTGGTTGCCATGACGTCGCTGTCGTTTCCGTCGCCACTGCCAATACCCACGCCAAATAGCACCTCTTCTTGACCGGGGATCGCGACTTCGAATACCGGGTTTAGCTTGTTTTGATTGGTTTCAAGATTTTGTCGGATTGTCGCGAGAGCCTCAGCGTGGCTGTTAAAGCTACCTAATAGATCATGATCTTTGAGTCTCGGCATCATCATCATGTAACGATAGGAAGAGAGTTTTTTGCTGCTGAGTCCCTTTTTCGACCCGAATGCCTTTCCTTCGCCTAAAAGCTCGCCGAGTGCTTTTTCGACAGCATCGAGAGACCCTACTTGCAGGGCCGTTCCCCAGTACAGAGGATTTGCATAGCTTCGCTGGACTTCTCCACCTACCTGAGTCAGTCCGATGCGGAGCACGGCTGCGTAGCCGCCAAACTCTCGCGTGGCCGCCGCGGCGAGCAATGTAGGATGCGTGACAGCGATCACTGCGGCGCCGGGATAAGGACTGTATTCACCCACAACCTCGAAGCTGCTTTTCTCGAGCAGCGCTCGAGTGTCTGTAATGCTGGCACTCAGGGTGCCGGTATCATTGCTCGCAAGCTTGTAGGGACGAAGCACGTCTTCAGCTTGGGTGAGGGTTGTACAGAAGAGGAGCAGTGAGAGAACGGCGTGCGATCGCTTAGGCATAGCAAGTGCTCTTATATTATTAATTTATTCTAATACAATAATATAAGTCCCGTCTCGTGTATACGCATGGTGGCTAGGCACTATTATTAGTACCCGTGTGGTACCCGTAACGGTGCTTAGCCTCCGAAGGTATCGACAATTTGTTGCACACGGCGGCTATGCCTGCGATCACTCAGCACTCGAAGCAAGCCCCCCAATTCCAGGCGCCGAAGGTAATCTGGCAAGTAAAAGAAGTCGGGTGACTCCTGAGCAAGAAGATCAAAGTCCGCAATGTCTTTAAGTCCGCCGTAGGCGACCGCGTCACCGATACGACAGGCAAGATAAAGAATAAGGTCTTCCCGTTGTTTGTCGCTGCTCCGTTCATTGCTTTCCGGGGCCCAGGTGAGGGGTGTCAGGGAGTGTCGCAGAGACTCGCAAAGATCCTCAGGTAGGCTCCACTGGCGGACCAGCATAGAGCTTAATACTGCCGAATTCGCCATGATGTCGTGCTGCTGCGCCTCTACTCTGCTCAGAAGGTCGGTTTTTGGCGCATAGATCACCGAAAGCTCGGGGCGGGCGGAGATCAATGCCAGATCGCCAATGTTTACAAGCAGTGCACGTGTGGCGTGTATGGATGGGTGTTCAAGGTTTAGCGCGGCGGCATACGCCTGAGCTGCCGCGCTGGCAACGTAGCTGGAGCGCCAAATTCGCATATAGGCTGCTTTTTGAACATCCGTTTCAAAGGCCATAACCTGGCCAACGGCACTTTGTAGCACCAGGCCCCGAACCATCGTAGTGCCGAGATAAGTTACGGCGTGTTCGATACTGGACATGGGACTGCTAAGTGCAAAAGCTGCGGAGTTCACCACACGCAGTACGTCTGCCGATAGCGTTGGACTGGAAAGAATCGCCTCTCGAAGTTCTTCAGGGTCATCCAGGCCGCTGCTTAGCCGCTCAACTAGCGGCGGAGGCTGTTTCAGAGTCGCCACCAAAACTTTTATGTCTTCGAGCTCTAATTCGTTGAGATGCTCTTCCATGACCAGAAAAAGATCTGCCAGAGTTTCCGGAGCCTTGCGTTCCGCGAGGGACTCCAGTGATGCCATATCGTCCTGAGACGGTTCCGGGGGCGCTGATACCGCCGTGGCGGGCGCTGGCGCGGGAGATTTCGCAGGAGGAGCGGAATCATCTTTCTTGGCGCCTCGCTTAAACCAACTCATGTTCCACTCCCGAAAAAATCTTGCTTCTAATTATTGAGTCGTCATGTACTCAAGGATGGATGTCTGCCCCGCGCCAGCAACAGGGTTTCGAGGCGACCTCGATAGGCAAAAACTGCGCTTAGCGACATTCATGTTGTCGACGAGATAGTAAATGAAGAAAAGCCTCGGTGCACTGCGATGAGGGGATTAGAGCTTTGGGGTCACAAAGGCCAAAAGTAGCCACCGCAAGTCGATACTAAGCAGTCTAATTACCGCTGTTTTAGCCCTCCCAATGCGTGCGGTTTTCCTGTACCCTTCGCCAGCTAATTTTTGCCCCCCAAATTTAAACCCTTGAGAACCATCATGGCTGACTTATCGCTTTACAGAAATATCGGCATTTTCGCGCACGTAGATGCCGGCAAAACCACGACCACCGAGCGTATCCTTAAGCTCACCGGTAAAATCCACAAGACCGGTGAAGTGCACGATGGTGCGGCTACCACAGACTTCATGGAACAGGAGCAGGAGCGTGGTATTACTATTCAGTCCGCGGCAACGACCTGTTTTTGGAAAGACCATCGTCTGAACATTATTGATACCCCTGGACACGTTGACTTCACCGTTGAAGTTTACCGGTCACTAAAAGTACTCGATGGTGGCGTGGGTGTGTTTTGTGGTTCTGGCGGCGTAGAGCCCCAGTCAGAGACAAACTGGCGTTATGCCAATGAGTCAGAAGTCGCGCGTATCATTTTTGTAAACAAGCTTGATCGTATTGGTGCAGACTTCCTGCGCGTTGTTGATCAGGTAGAGAACGTGCTGGGTGCAAACCCGCTGGTTATGGTGCTGCCCATTGGTCGCGAAGATGACTTTATCGGTGTTGTAGATCTTCTGACTCGCAAGGCGCACGTTTGGCCGGATCCGGGCAATCCAGAGAAATTCGATATCACTGACGTCCCCGAAGATATGGTGGACGAAGTTGAAGAGTGGCGTGAAAAGCTCATCGAGACAGCAGTAGAGCAAGACGACGACCTGATGGAAGCGTACCTAGAGGGCAATGAGCCTTCTATGGATGATATCAAGCGCTGCATCCGCAACGGTACTCGTAAGCTGGACTTCTTCCCAACTTATTGTGGTTCGGCGTTTAAGGATAAGGGTGTTCAGTTGATTCTGGACGCGGTTGTTGACTACCTGCCCAACCCAACAGAAGTTGATCCGCAAGATCTTACCGATGAGTTGGGTGAGGCCACAGGTGAGAAAGCACTGGTATCTACCGAAGAG
The DNA here is from genome assembly GCF_045689245.1 of Congregibacter brevis. Lineage (GTDB taxonomy): Bacteria > Pseudomonadota > Gammaproteobacteria > Pseudomonadales > Halieaceae > Congregibacter > Congregibacter brevis. The sequence goes on from NZ_CP136865.1 coordinate 1,034,513, forward strand.
CCTCTGCGCGCACTGGCCTTTAAGATTATGGATGACCGTTTTGGCGCCCTGACCTTCGTACGCCTGTACTCCGGTGTTCTGAATCGTGGCGACACAATCCTCAACTCTTTTACCGGCAAAACCGAGCGTATTGGCCGTATGGTTGAGATGCATGCCAACGATCGAAACGAACTGGAGCGAGCGCAGGCTGGCGACATTATCGCCATCGTGGGTATGAAGAACGTTCAGACGGGTCATACTCTTTGTGATCCCAAACACCCCTGTACGTTGGAAGCGATGGTGTTCCCAGAGCCTGTGATCTCTATCGCGGTTGCGCCGAAGGACAAAGCAGGAGCCGAGAAGATGGCGATTGCTATCGGCAAGATGGTTGCTGAGGATCCTTCTTTCCGTGTTGAGACTGACGAGGACTCTGGTGAAACCATTCTCAAGGGAATGGGCGAGCTGCACCTTGACGTGAAGGTCGATATTCTCAAGCGTACTTATGCTGTTGAGCTTGATGTTGGTAAGCCGCAGGTTGCGTACCGCGAGACTATCACCATGGAGATCGACGACTCCTACACGCACAAGAAGCAGTCTGGTGGTTCCGGTCAGTTCGGTAAGATCGATTACCGCATCCGTCCAGGCGAGCCTGGTTCAGGTTTTGCGTTCTCAACATCTGTCGTGGGCGGTAACGTTCCTAAGGAATTCTTTCCTGCGATCGAGAAAGGCTTCAAGAGCCTTATGGGCGAAGGTACGGTAGCGGGCTTCCCGGTACTTGACGTAGAAGTGGAAGTTTATGATGGCGGTTTCCACGCGGTTGACTCTTCGGCTATTGCCTTTGAATTGGCGGCCCGCGGCGCGTTCCGTCAATCTATGCCAAAGGCTGGCGCTCAGTTGATCGAGCCCATCATGAAGGTTGATGTGTTTACTCCCGACGATCACGTGGGTGACGTCATCGGTGACCTGAACCGTCGTCGTGGCATGATCAAGGATCAGGATGCCGGTGCAACGGGTGTTCGTATCAAGGCTGAAGTACCTCTCTCAGAAATGTTTGGATACATTGGTACGCTGCGCACAATGACATCCGGTCGTGGTCAGTTCTCTATGGAGTTCTCGCACTACCTCCCATGTCCTGCGAACGTCGCAGAGACCGTGATTGCGGAAGTAAAAGAGCGTAAAGCCAACGCTTAATTGCGTGGTTTTGACGAAAAGGCCGGCATTAGCCGGCCTTTTTTTATAGCGTACTTTTAGCTTTTGGGTAACTCGATGAGTAGTGTGGCGACCTCAGCTGTTTTATCCCTCACGGTTAAGACCCGGGAGCCGGGCTTTCGTCCTTTTCGTACTTCCGACACATTGAACCCTGCCTCTGTTAATCGCTTATGACTTGCATCCGCATCATCAACACGCCAGGTCAGTCCGTAAAAACTGTCTTGCTCTGATTCATCGCCGCGCGCTTGCTCCGCCGGAGGAGACGATTCCTGATCTTCAAGACGCTCGAAAACCTCGACAATGAGGTCACCGCAGCGGAAAAACATCAGGCGAGCTTTCCACTCGCGGCGGCTCATATCCATACGCATGTCCAGAGCCAATTGAGACCCCAGTAAGAACGCTGTGCCCTGCGAGTTCTGCGAGGCAATGACAATATGATCAAGGCCACCACCCAAGTCATCGCCATTGCCCTGACCAGTTTTCATTTTCTCTCGAAACGATAGCTGGATGCCTCGCGTGGCATCTTGGGCCGAGACTAGCAGAGCCTGCGGCTCTTCAGAGTTTTGAGCTGTCGATACTAGGGTATCAGTCGTCGGAATCGCTACTCGCTCGAGGCGCCGATGAAGTCGTTCAAGGCTGTCGACCTCAAAGCACATCGCTTCCAGACCTTGGGGCTGCTCAGAGGCAACAAGATGCACCGCGACATTACGAGTCTGGAAAACAGAACGCATACTGCCGTCCTCTTTTCCATGGCGCACCGGCGGTGCATCAAGGAGTAGCGAGTAGTTTGCTGTCTCTTTATCAATGTCTGCCACGCTGATTGTTACGTGGTCTAGTGCCAGAATTGGGGAAGTCATCAATTGCTCCGCGAGGTGCTTGTAGGGAGACACGGATTTTCACACAGAATCTTGTGTCCTTTGCGGGGATTCTACTGATTAAGTGCCTCCATGTTTTTGCGGTCTTGAAGGATAACTTTGGTAATGGCCACGGGCAGGGTTACAGTGGTGCTGATGAGCGAAGCAACAATCACAAGTGATCATGGTCTGGCCCTGTACCAACGAGTGGGCCTTTTCCTGGGGCCCGCCCTATGCGTGACGATGCTGATCGCCGGGTCCGAACAGACCGCCATGCCCGATGCAGCGTGGAAGGTCTCTGCTATCGCAATCTGGATGGCCATCTGGTGGGCTACAGAAGTGGTTCCTGTGGCTGCAACGGCTTTTCTGCCGTTGGTTACTTTCGACCTATTGGGCATTGCACCCATGCGGGAGGTGGCAGAAAGCTATGCGCATCCCATCATCTATCTGTTTCTTGGCGCTTTTATGCTCGCCATCGCGGTAGAGAAGTGGTCCTTACACCGACGTATTGCTCTTTGGATTCTGGCTCGAACCGGCACCGATGGAAAGCGCCTGATTCTGGGTTTCATGCTTGTGGGCGCTCTGCTATCGATGTGGATGACCAACACCTCAACAACCATGATGCTTCTGCCTATTGCGGCGTCTGTCGGGGCTTTGATCGCCGAGCAAGCCGCAAAGGGTAGAGAGCGTTTTGTTCGGGAGTTTCAAATAGCTTTGATGCTCGGCCTTGCGTATTCCACCACCATCGGGGGCTTGTCGACGCTGGTGGGTACGCCTCCGAACGTGTTTCTCGCGGGATTTTTACAAGATAGCTACGGCATTAGCATCGCCTTTGCTGACTGGATGATGATAGGTGTGCCGCTTTCTGTTGTGTTGCTACCTCTCGGTTGGTGGATTCTCACGTCCCTCGTGTATCGCGTCGACATACCAGCTAGTGAAAGCACGCAGGAGGTAATCGCCAAGATGCAGCGTGAGATCGGTGTGATGACCGCCCCAGAAAAGCGCGTGGGACTGCTGTTTTTAATTGTCATACTGATGTGGATGTCTCGCTCGGCGATATCGGGCCTTCCTGGTTTTGGAGGCCTGAGTGACAGCGGCATTGTGATGACCGCGGCGTTGCTGTTGTTTGTTATCCCCAACGGAAGCACCCGTGGTGGACCTTTGCTTACCTGGCCTGATGTCAGCCGTTTGCCTTGGGGCGTTTTGATTTTGTTTGGGGGAGGCCTCAGTCTCGCCGCACAGGTTTCGGGATCGGGTTTGGCACTGTGGCTAGGCGAAGGTTTATCGCTTTTGGGGTCAATGGGGCTCGTGGTGATTGTGCTGGCCGCAGCGGGTCTCGTGGTGTTCTTGACAGAGTTAACGAGCAATCTCGCGACAGCGGCGACGTTTTTGCCGGTGGTTGCGGCAATCGCTTTGCAGTCGGGGATCGACCCGCTGGTGCTCTGTGTTCCTGTGACACTGGCGGCCAGTTGTGCCTTTATGTTGCCGGTGGCGACACCGCCAAACGCGATCGTTTACTCCTCGGGCGTGTTGCGTATCCCGGATATGGTTCGTGCGGGGTTCATCATGAACATTGTTTCTCTGGGCCTGCTCACCATCACTGCCGTATGGCTGGTGCCCGCCGTGCTCGGCTGAGGGCGTATGCCTGCCTTCATGACCTATGGCAAAATAGGCACATGATAAAACAACGCTTTTTATACCTTCTCCCACTGGTCGTTTTCCTTTCTGATGCTCAAGCTGATGACTCAGCAGACCTAGCCAAACAACTAGCTAACCCCATTGCTGCGCTCATCAGCGTGCCCATTCAGGCCAACTACGATGAGGGTTTTGGGGTCAACGATGGGTCGGTACTTCGCGTGAACGTCCAGCCGGTCATACCCCTGGAGCTTAACGAAGACTGGAATGTGATTTCCCGTACGATTCTTCCAATCCTTGATCAGAGCGATGTGCCCTTGTCTGGACAGGGAGAGTCTGGGATCGGCGACGTTGTGCAAAGTCTGTTCTTTTCTCCTGGCCAGCCAACCGACAGCGGGTGGATACTGGGAGCGGGGCCGGTGTTTCTAATGCCCACAGCTTCTGATGACGCATTAGGCGCTGAAAAGTGGGGCGCTGGCCCGACGGGCATCGCCTTGAAGCAGACCGGACCTTGGACCTATGGATTTTTGGTGAACCATATTGAGTCTTTCTCGGGTTCGGGGAATCAGGATGTGAGTGCCAGTTTTCTGCAGCCATTTCTGACGTATATCACGCCGTCGCAAACCACCTTTGCTCTGAACACCGAGTCTACGTACGACTGGGAGAACGAGCAGTGGTCGGTACCGATCAATCTCAATGTCTTACAGTTAATGCGCGTCGGTGGGCAGGCGTTTCAAGCCGGGGTAGGTGCTCGTTACTGGCTAGATAGCCCAAGAGGGGGCCCAGACGGCTGGGGACTCCGCCTGAGCTTCACACTGTTGTTTCCAAAGTAGTTGAGCGTTTCCAAAGAGCATCGGGAGTATTGATACATGGCAAACACCAGCAGCGGACGCGATGATCCCCGATTTCGTCAAATCAACAATTTTCGTGACTACGTTGATGTAGACCTGGCTCGCACACACACTTTCTCTCAGAGTGAGGCTGCCGCGAGTGTTGATAATGAAGTGCTTGAGTCGCAGCAGGCGGCCCTGCTGAGGGATGGCTTCATTATTCTCAAGGACTTGGTCAATGCTGAGCAGCTCGCACAACTGCGTAGCGAGGCAAACCATTGGCTGGATAAGCCGGGGCGAAACTCCTTTGAGGGGGAACGCACGCAGAGACTCTATGGTCTTCCGGAAAAGTGTCGCGCCGCCGATGACTTTATCGCTCATCCTCTGATCCTCGCGCACCTTGATCGTCTGTTAAAACCTAACTACCTCTTATCTCAGGCGCAGGTCATCAATATCATGAGCGATTCGCCTGCTCAGCCGCTGCACACAGACGATGGTTTTTACCCATGGCCTAGCCCTAAGCCGGTGCTTAGCGTGGCGACGGTCTTCGCCATCGACGACTTTACCGAGGATAACGGTGCAACGGTGGCCATTCCTGGGAGCCATTTATGGGGCGAGGGACGCTATCCCGAGGACAGTGATACCCGGGTAAAAGCGGTGATGTCCGCGGGCTCGTGTATTTTGTTTTTGGGTAATCTTTGGCACGGCGGCGGAGAGAACTACTCCGGTGAAAGCCGCATGGCCTTTACCGGTCAGTACTGCGAGCCCTATTTACGAACGCAAGAAAATTACTTTTTGTCCGTTTCAAAGGGCACTGCAGCAGCGGTGTCCGAGGATATGCGTCGTCTTCTTGGCTATTCCATTCACCCGCCGTTCATGGGCATGGTGAACGGTATGCACCCGAAGCGAGAGCTGCCCCCGATTGACTCCAAGGGCGAGCCCTAAGCTAGCGCTTTAATCGGTTTTTGATGCTGCGTACCGACAGCCACACGATGGCCAAAACTATCGGCGCGGTGACTCCCGTGAGTAAGTCGGGACTGATGGCTAAGCCCAGAGACTTGCCCGATTTAAACAAATAACCCAGTAAGCCCACCGCATAGTAGGTGATGGCGAATATGGAAAATCCTTCCACGGACTGTTGCAAACGTAATTGAAGATTTGCCCGCTCGGCGAGGCTCTCAAGGATCGCCTGATTCTGTTTTTTCTGATCCATGTCCACCATGGAATCCAGCAGTTGCGTGGCTCTGGTTACTCGCTGCGCGAGCTCCTGCGTTCTGCGTTCTGCGGCCTCGCAGGTACGCATGGCTGGCATCAAAGTCTTTTGCAGGAATGTGGTGTAGCGCGGAGCGCTTTCTTTTTGAACTTCCTTAAGCTCGGTTATGCGCCTCTCGACAATACCGTTGTAAGCCCGCGCGGCGGCAAAGCGATAGGCGTGAGCCGCTGCCACATGCTCAACCTTTGCGGCGATACGAGTGATGCGCTCCAGAGAGCGCTCCAGCGCCGGATCGGCATCGCGGTGGGCGATTTGTTCGATAACTTCATCCAGGGCGGGCTCGAGCTCCCCTAATGTGCCCATAACGTCTCGAGCGGCGGGCAGCCCCAGCATCGCCAGCATGCGGTAGGTTTCTATTTCGAGTACCCGTTGAACTTGTCGCGACAAGCGCGCCTCGCTGAGGTCGGAGTCGATGATGACGATGCGCGAAAACCCTTCTGCGTCTAGGCGGAAGCTGGACCAGATTTCTCCCTCGCCGTCGGAGATAGAGCCGCCGTAGACCTCTTGGCGGCCCAGCAGAGCGCGAACGCGTTGTTGGCGACTCTCTTGGGGTGACTCCTCACCGCAAATGACTTCGATATGCACGCCAAGAAATAGCTGATCAACAAGTTTCGATCGCATAGCTGCGTCCAGAAAACTGATTGCTGGCGCTGCAAAGGGTGGCTCTGCATTGCCTGCCACAAGTAAAGTGTAAGAGTCGGCCTCAGTGTGGCCCTCCCACTTGAGCAGGCAGTTGCCCACATTCACCGAATGGTGACGGCTATCTTTGCTAGGCCCGCTTTGGCCCTGAGATTCGCAAAATTCGGCAAATTGCTCTCTTCGCTCATCGAGGCTTGTCTCCCCACGGAGGCAAACCAAGTGGGAGCATCGAAGAGGCGATGGAAGCGTCAGCAGGGGCCGCGCGTGCCATTCATTACTAAGTGCAACGCGCTCATTCAGCGTGTTTATCGGCGCGTCCGTATCGGTCATGGGATTCGTCATAGTGTTCTGTCTCGACCTGCGATCAACAGTTAATAGAGCAAATAAGCACCTTTTCAGGCCTTGGTTGCAAACTCAGCGTAGCAAATGCCAAGTAGTGCTTGCAGTTGCGCCACGTGATCTTTTGTAGACTGCGTCCCGTCCGCGAGCGTCGTTTCCCGGTACACGCGCCAGCGTTCATAGTCGTCGGGGAGCGTCTGGCTCAACAGTAACTCGAGTTCGGAAACAGGCTCTATCAGCGCGTAGTGGCGTTGGTTGATGCTGGCGGCTCTCGCTTGAATCTCTTGAATGAAAAACTTGTTTACTACGGTGCGCACTATGGGCGCGGCAGGGCCGAGGGTGTGCGTCGTGCAGAGAGGGCCTTGGGCGATACTTTTGGCTATCAGCTCATTGCCAGCGTTGAGGTACGCCGCTTGACGCGACAGCGCCGCGAGTAGCTCTCCACCATCGCCTTTCGCTACCTCTGAGAGCGCTAGCTCAAAGGCAATGTCATCGGCCTCAAAATCGCCGGACATCCAACGAATTGCATCGGCGGTGATCTGCTCAAGGGCGGTAATCGCGAGGCTGCTGGTGTTCACTGGGTAGTCTTCGGGAATGGCGGTAGCTCGCCAAAAATCCCGGTACTCCCTGTTCCCTAAGGTCGCATTAAATACAAGCGCTGGAAGCTGGGACTTTTTAAGGGTCGCGGTTTCCTGAATCAGTTCTGCGAGCTCATCTCGTCCATCGGATCTGAGGGTTTCGATGCACGCGGGTGCGTCACGCAAGAAGGCCAGCTCCAGGAGCAACCGCTGAGACGGTGGTGCAACGCGCCCTAGACTGCTGTTGCGCCGGGCAATGGTCTGCTGCAATGCGCAGCCTCGGAGGCGGAGAAAGTCCAGTCCATCCAGTTTGCTCCCCGGCAAGCTTATGTGAAGGGACTCTGCACGGGGAGGCAGGGGGCGTTTGAGATTCTCTACCGGTGGTGCATCAAAGCCGAGGGGCCGCGCCAGCCGTTCCAGATAGTTCTCTAACTCAGCGCTTTGCCCGCCTGCCGTGCAGGCGATTAAGAGGAGAATCAGAGCGGCAACAACAAGCGGTCTCATCTTAGAGACGGTCAGAGAAGCTGCGCCGAGACGCCAAATGGGTTTCAGCTGAGTGCGGCGCGACTGCGCTCCAGCCATGCCTGGAGATTGTCACACCCCTCGGGAATCGATTCTTTCACCCAGCGAGCGGTTTCAACTCCCACCAGAAGATCGATATCTGCAAAGGTAATGGAGTCGCCACAGAGGAAGGGCTTATCACCGAGTTCGGTATCGAAAAGTTCCAGGCTGCCTCGGAATCGCTTGCGACCGCGGGTTTCCAGCTCTGGTATTTGTTCAATGTCCAAAGGTCCCGGAAGTGCTCGGTTTTCAAAGGCTGGGCTGCGGTTGCGCAGCATTTCCGCGAAGGCTTCAAAAATGGATACAAAAATACGATGGTCCCAGCTGATCACTAAGGCCCGCTCCAGCGCGGTGCTGCCCATAAGCGGTTTGTCGGGGTAAAGAGCGTCGAGATAATCGCAGATGGCGATAACTTCCGTGAGCATAACGCCTTCGTCGGTCATCAATGCCGGCAAGGTTCCCAAAGGGTTAATCGCTAGAAATTCAGCGTCGCGGTGCTTGTTTTCACGCATATCAATCTGCGTCGTGGGCAAATCTATGCCTTTGTAAGCTAAAAACAAGCCGAGGCGTCGTGGGTTGGGGGCTGAATCATAGGTGTACAAGTGCATGAATAGGCTCTCGCTAGCGTGTGTTGTGATTGTCCGAGGCTGCGAATGGTAGCAGAGGCAGACGCTTTTGCTGAGATTGCCGCGTGCAGTATGTGCTTTGAAGCCGCTACTCCTGCGGCTATAATGCGCGCCCACGAAACGGAGGGTTAATCGTGTTGACGCGAATTTTATTGTTAGGTCTTTCACTGGGTTTGATTGCAGCGGCGCAGGCTGTAGAGCTTACTGATGAGCAACGAGCAGCCATCGAAGCGCGTATCGCACCGGTGGGCGAAGTCTGTCTGCAAGGCGAGAGCTGCGGCGGTGTTCCCGCAGCCATGGGTGCCATGGGCGCATCGGGAGCTGTTGCGGTTGTTGATGGCGAGGGTACCTACAATACTGCCTGTCTGGCTTGTCATGCTTCTGGTGCCGCCGGCGCGCCTATTGTTGGCGACGCAGCAGCCTGGAGCCCACGGATTGCCAAGGGTATTGATGAGCTCTACAACAGCGGCATCAATGGCCTGGCAGGGACCGGCATGATGGCGAAAGGTGGTCGCGCAGATCTGTCGGATGAGGCAGTGATGGCGGCGGTAGATTTCATGGTTGAGAACAGCCAGTAGGGACGCGGTTCTTGGGCTTTCTGTACTAGGTTAAACGTTCAGCTGTTTTCTTTAGTGCGGCTCACAGGCATTTTCCAGACAGCTCACAGACAGCTTTCAGACATCTCCCAAGCATCTTGCAAATACGAAGCCGTTACGAAGTATCGTAGCGGCTTTTTTGTGCCTGTAGAAAATTAATCTCGCGGGTACTCGTGGTTCATTCCTGATTAACCGTATCTCTATATGCCAGCGCTTCTTTTACCGCTGCGGTAGTTACGGATTCTTCTTTTCTCAAATCAGCAACACTTCGTGCAACGCGCAGGAGCCTGTGTATTGCCCTGGCAGACAAGTCTAGCTGCTTCGCGCTTCTTTGAATGAGTTGCCGTTCCTGTGGGCCACAGGCGCATTTTTCCAGTAGCTCGGATCCCTTGAGCATGGCGTTGCACTTGCCCTGACGCAGATACTGTCTCTTTCTAGATTGGACCACGCGTTTCTGCACTGTGGCGGAGCTCTCATTTCGGTGGGGAGCGAACAGATCCTCGGCGTTCTCTCGATTAACACGCACCTGCAAATCCATGCGATCCAGAAGGGGGCCGGACACTCGCGCGCCGTAGCTCAAACGCTGGGCCGCGCCGCATTTGCAGGGCTTCTGGCCGTCTCCGGCATATCCGCAGGGGCAAGGGTTCATTGCGGCAATCAACTGAAAGCGTGCCGGATAGCGGATACTGCACGTCGCTCGAGCGAGCCGGATCTCGCCGGTTTCCAGAGGTTCTCGAAGCATATCTAAGGTGTGGCGCGAGAACTCTGGTAACTCATCGAGAAACAACACGCCGCCATGTGCCAGAGAAATCTCCCCGGGCGCAGGAATTGAGCCCCCGCCGACCAGTGCTGCGGCACTAGCACTGTGATGCGGAGCACGAAAGGCTCGCTGCCGTTTTCTGTGAGTTTTGCCTTGGATGTCATAGAGTGCGCAAACCGTCAGCCACTCGCTATCGTCGGGGGGCGGCAAAATACCCGGCAAACAATTCGCGAGAAGGCTTTTGCCGGTACCGGGAGGGCCTGATAACAGAAGGTTGTGGCCGCCGCTGGCGGCAATCTCCAGCGCGCGTTTGGGGACGAGCTGGCCGTTGACCTCCGCCATGTCTGCACCCACTGTTTCTACTGTCTGGCTGGTTGTCTGTGCGTCTGGTAAAGGCGCTCGACCACGCAAGATTGCGCAAAGTGATAGTAAGTCTGCTGCGTAAACAAGTCGTGAATGCGGCACGGCTTTGCACAGAGATGCGGACTCCAGTGACAGAACAATACGACGCTTGTTTTGGCTCGCGGCCATCGCCGCGGTGACTGTGCCACGAACGCTTCTGAGTGTGCCGTCAAGTGCGAGCTCTCCGACACACTCACTATCCAGCAAGGTACCTTGGGGTAGTTGCCCGGAGGCGCACAGAATTCCCAAGGCGATGGGTAGATCAAACCGTCCTCCACCTTTTGGTAGATCGGCAGGAGCCAGGTTGACGGTGATTCGTCGATCCGGGAATTCGAAGTGGGAGTTTAGAAGGGCACTGCGAACCCGGTCTTTGCTTTCACGGACCGCCGTTTCGGGCATTCCTACAACGGTAAAGGCGGGAAGCCCGTTTGAGAGGTGAACCTCCACACGAACCAGCGGAGCATCCAGTCCCTGATTGGCTCGGGAGAGCACTACGGCATAGCTCATGAGAGATTCATGGCTTAGGCATAGCCCACTCATGGACCGGCGTTAATGTACGCATTCCTTTTCCTCTTCCCTGAGTAACCGCGCGGGCATCCTTGCCCGACTAGGCTGTACCTTGGAGCTTAAGCTCTGCTTTAAAGCTGAGGCTCAACTTTGAAGCTAGTAGTCTCGAAGCGTCAGCTCGCTGTCTGTTTTTCCAGCTTTTCGACCAGCTCATTCATTGACGCTAGCTCGGATTCGAGCGCTGCGACCTTACTTCGGGTGCGTTCAAGAATCGCGCTCTGAGCGTCGAACTCTTCACGACTGACAAAATCGAGCTTGCGCAGAGCCGACTGAATCAGCTGCCGAGCGTTTTTATCCACCTCGTCGACCAGGCCGGCTGGCCCGACCAACTCGTTGACTTGCTGCATAACCTCACTAAGTGGGGGCGGTTTGAGCGCCATAAAGTGTACTCCTGCTGATCGCTGCCCCAGTGTAGAGGATGGTGCCCTCGGTTCACAGCTCACGGCAGTGCACCAAAACAGATCTAGGCACTATTTTGGTGCGCTATTTTGCGGCATCAAATGTCAAATAACGGCCCTTCGATACTCAAAAACATCTAAGACACTGATTATTCGATAAAAATGACGGGTGGCATATCCATTGCTCAATCCTAGGCGGAACCGTCGTGCTCCTCGCAAAGTGGTGCAATAAGACGATTAAACGGCGAGCCGAACGGCGCAAATTGAGCGCCCTTGTTCAGTCAGGAGAACTACATGAAGTTAATAACGGCCATTGTGAAGCCATTCAAGCTTGATGACGTGCGCGAGTCGCTGTCAGAGATCGGCGTACAAGGCATCACAGTTACAGAGGTCAAAGGATTCGGGCGACAGAAGGGTCATACCGAGTTGTATCGCGGCGCGGAATACGTCGTCGACTTTCTTCCCAAAGTAAAGATCGAGGTTGCCGTTGCTGAAGGCATGGTGGATCAGACGATTGAAGCGATCACGAAGTCAGCGAACACCGGCAAGATCGGTGACGGCAAAGTGTTTGTTTCCAGTTTGGAGCAGGTGATCCGTATTCGCACCGGCGAAACCGGTGAAGAAGCCATCTAACGAGCGCCTTTTTAAACGCGCTACCTAATCCCTGAATTCAGCACGAGAGATTTTTTCATGGAAAACCAAATTTTTGAACTGAGCTACGCACTGGACACGTTTTACTTCCTCGTGTGCGGCGCGCTGGTTATGTGGATGGCAGCTGGCTTTGCTATGCTTGAAGCCGGTCTGGTGCGATCCAAGAACACCACCGAAATTCTGACAAAGAACGTCGCACTATTTGCGATTGCCTGCACCATGTATATGGTCGTGGGTTACTCAATTATGTATCCCTCGCTCGGCGCTAGCCTCCTTGCGGGCATCACCGGTGACGGTGTTACGGGAGCCGAAGAAGCGGCGACTTATGCTCCTTCAGCCGACTTCTTCTTCCAGGTGGTGTTTGTTGCCACAGCGATGTCTATCGTGTCTGGCGCGGTTGCGGAGCGCATGAAGCTCTGGTCGTTCCTGATATTCGCGGTGGTCATGACCGGTTTTATCTATCCTATGGAAGGAAACTGGACCTGGGGCGGTGACCCTGTCTTCGGTATGTACACTTTGGGTGACCTTGGTTTCTCAGACTTCGCTGGCTCAGGCATCGTACACATGGCTGGTGCAGCTGCTGCTCTAGCAGGTGTGCTCCTGTTGGGCGCACGTAAAGGCAAGTACCGCGCTGATGGATCGGTAGTAGCCATCCCGGGTGCTAACCTGCCTATGGCGACTTTGGGTACATTCATTCTTTGGATGGGCTGGTTTGGCTTTAACGGCGGATCGGTTCTGGCGACCGCCAGCGTAGAGAATGCTAACGCGGTAGCGGTAGTGTTCATGAACACTAACGCCGCTGCTTGTGGCGGTCTGGTCGCGGCCCTGCTGACAGCGCGCATGCTCTTTGGTAAGGCAGATCTGACCATGGCGCTGAACGGTGCTTTGGCTGGTCTCGTGGCGATTACTGCCGAGCCTTCTACCCCAACACCTCTGATGGCGACGCTATTCGGTGCGGTCGGCGGAGTTTTGGTGGTCTTCTCTATTATCACCTTGGACAAGCTCAAGATTGACGACCCCGTGGGCGCCATTTCGGTGCACGGTGTGGTAGGTCTGCTGGGTCTGCTCCTGGTGCCAGTTACTAATGATGGCTCAAGCTTCAGCGGACAGCTTATCGGTGCGGCGACTATCTTTGGTTGGGTCTTTGTAACTAGCTTCATCGCCTTCTTCGCGATCAAAGCTGTTATGGGTATCCGAGTCACCGAGGAAGAGGAATACGAAGGCGTGGACCTCTCCGAGTGTGGTCTAGAGGCTTACCCGGAGTTCGTCTCCGCCAAGTAATCAACAGTCTTGCGGGCGCATTATTTCAATGCGTTTTTTTGGGGGCCCTCTGGGCCCCCTTTTTTTTGCGCCAAACTTCTCCGATTTCTGGATGATCCCTTCAGGCTAGCTGACACGAACTACTGCATTCGCTTAGTGGGGGGACACTCGTTTCGTAGATCATGCCAGCTAGCCTTTATGCAGCAGTGCCGGGGGTGTGGTCAGGCTAGCTGACACGAACTACTGCATTCGCTTAGTGGGGGGACGCTCGCTTCGTAGATCATGCCAGCTAGCCTTTATGCAGCAGTGCGGGGGGTGTGGTCAGGCTAGCTGACACGAACTACTGCACTCGCTAAGTTGGGGGACGCTCGTTCCGTAGAGCGCGCCAGCTAGCCTTTCCTCATAGGCCCCAAGCCCTTTGTAGGCCTCAGTGGCTGTTTCAATCGCACGGAGGGCTGGGAACCTTGCCTAGGAAGCGAGCGTACCCCTACTCAGCGAGCGAAGTAGGTAAGGTGCCCGGGTCGAGCTCGCTACTACACAAGATACGAGAAGACCTCAGCCTACAGCCCACGTTTGCTAACGTTTGCATGAGACACAAAAAAGCCGACGTAAAAACGTCGGCTTGGTACTGCTACCCAGATGCTTAGAACTGGTACTGGAGCCCTACGGACGCAGTGCGCGGCTTGTTGGGTCGGGCACCTTCTGGCTGGCGTGACACAATGGATCGTTCGTCAAAGACGTTCTCAAACTTTACGAACACCACCGCATCGTCGTTTATTGCATAGCGGCTGATGAGGTCGGTAACGAGAAGGTTCTCAGTCCGGTTGAAGGGATTGCTGTCGGTGTTACAACCGATGGTGACGCAGGTTTCGTCGATATATTTAATCACCGCGTAGCTGTCCCAGTTCATTGCTGTCTCAAGGCCCACGCGCAGGCTTAGCGTGTTTTCGGGAACCGCAGCGAGCGTGTCCCCATCATCAAAGCCTTCTTCTTCATTGTCACGACTGATAGCTGCGTCCGTGTAGGTATAAGCGAGGTCAATGGGCGCGTTCATATCGCCAAAACTTAGTACTGTGCTTGCCTGGAGTTCCAGGCCTTGAATCACTGCTTGGCCCGTGGTGAAAGCACCGGAGGTAGCACCATTGCTGCAGGGGTTCGCGTTGGAGCAGTTCTCGGTCTTGTTATCAAAATCGCTGTAAAAGGCAATGGCCTCCAGGTACCAGCTCCCTGTGTAGCGCACACCTGCTTCCCAGTTCACGCTGGTCTCGGGCTCTTCAAAATCCTGCGCCCCGCCGCCCAGAGGCGAAAAGCCACGGTGTACACCCGCAAGTGCCTGCCATTGGTCGTTCAGCTGATAGGTAAAAGACGCTCCGGGTAACCATTCGCTGGAGTTGTTGCTGCGACGGCTGGGGTCGGTCTCTCGCTCAGGGTCGGAGAACTGACGGCGGCTGCTATCGACATCTTCGTAACGGAGCGCAAAGTTAAGATTCAGGGCGTTTGTCAGCTGCCAACTATCGGTAATCCATGCCGATAGTGCCTCTGCGTCCTCCAAACGATTGTCGCCCCCTGTTGGCTCAACCCGGCCCGTATTAATCAACTCGCCGTTAATCTGATCATAGATATCTATGGGCTGAAAACGATCCATTTCGTCTTCGTGAATGCGTGCTCCATAGCTGAGACTGTGATCGCCGATTGTCTGATCCAGATTGATTTCTACGCCCCGAGATTCATAGTCACGATTGTTGTGTTTGTAACGGAGTCCAAAAGCATCGGCTTCTCCATCGAGTATGGCCTGTGCTGTAGCATCTCCGGCGTTCGCCGCATTCACAAAGGAGTTGCCACCGCTAAGCTTGAACCAGTCCCTTGAAAAATTGTTTTGGTACGCCAACACCGACAGGTTGAGCGTGTCGCTGAGCTCGAGCGCATAACGCAGACTAAAACCTGCGTGGTAGTTGTTCATTTGATCTATGGAAGACAAACCGTAGCGACGATCTTCATTCGCCGAAAAATCTATGTCTGTTAGACCAAGGTACGTCTCATCAGAAATCTCGTCAGAGTACTGCGCTTTAAACAAGAGCGACTGGCGATCACCTGTCCATGCGAGCTTCACGACGTAGTCTTCGATGTCGTAGCCACTATCGCTACCGCGATCGATTTCTTTGAAACCATCGCTGCGGCGCTGGGCGGTCTCTACAAGAAAGCCAAACTGTCCGTACTGACCACCGACATTCGCCAGCAAATCCTGCTCACCATTCTGACCTGCGCGTAGGTCGAGGCTACCGCTGAGAGTTTCAGGAATGGGCGTCGAGACCAGATTGACTACGCCCCCTGTTGTCTGGGGCCCATAACGCAGGAGCGGCGCACCTTTTAAGACCTCGACACTGTGCATACGCATCGCTGTCGGGAAGTAATAGGCCGCGGGGTTCGAATAGGGAGCTGGCGCTATCATCACGCCATCTTCCATTAACGTGATCTTGGAGGAGCGCTCCGAGGTTGCTCCACGGATACCGATATTTGGCCGGAGACCGTAGCCATCTTCTTCGCGAATATATGTGCCGGGTACGGTTTTTAGGAGCTGATTGATGTCGTTGGCGAACTCGATTTGGAACTGCTCTTCACTTACCAGGGCCGCAGAGCCCGGAAGGGAGCGAACGTCATCTGCGTTGGCAAAGATGAAGACTTCTTCGACCGCCAAACGACTATCAGCTATAGCGTCAGGTTCTGCTGCCTGCGCCGTTGCCAGTAAGGATGTGGATAGCGCAATAGCCAGCGGTGTGAGGCGAAAGCGGTGGTGACGAGTCTTCATTGAGATCTCCAAACGGTACTCGGGAGTTACGTGTGACGTGGAAGGGTGGATAGTAACGAGGAAATGCTAACCTGACAATAAATAATAATCATTCTCGTTAAGATTTACATTTTGTGCCTTGTCGTTTGCTCGATAGCACCGAAACACATCGGCGGCGAAACGAAGGTCGCGTTCGCAACTCAGTTAAGCGCTTGCAGCCGCATGCCCTGAGTCCCTATCATCGACGAACACCTCGTCCTTAGAGCAGTGAAGCCATGAAACTGATTACCGCGATCATCAAGCCCTTCAAACTCGATGATGTCCGATCTGCACTTGCTGATGTCGGCGTGCAGGGTATAACCGTGACGGAAGTAAAAGGCTTTGGTCGACAAAAAGGCCATACCGAGCTTTATCGTGGTGCCGAGTACGTTGTGGACTTTTTGCCTAAGGTGAAGGTTGAGGTCGCCGTGGGTAACGAACAGTTGGATAAAGCGGTGGAGTCGATTGTCTCTGCAGCGGACACTGGAAAAATCGGGGATGGCAAGATTTTCGTATCAAGTCTTGAGCAGGTCATTCGCATTCGAACGCGGGAAACCGGCGAAGACGCTATCTAGGCTTAGCTCTTCGCGGTTCCCACTCGTATGAGCAATCCGCAGGATCAGGAAAACCAAAGTTTGGGCAAAGCCAATGTTCCCGCTGGAGGCTTTGCGAGTATCGAACGGGCTTTTCTGCGCCTGACATTCTGGCAGACGCTCTTGTCCTTAGCCGGCGTTTTCACCGGCGGAGTGGCCCTCTATGCGGCGCTCAGCGAATCAGAGGCGGTACGTCAGCAGACCGCAGCGACGGTTTGGCCTTATGTACAAGTGACGATTAGAGATTTCGTACAGGACGACAAAGCTGAGTTTTCCCTAGAGGTGACCAACGCAGGCGTAGGGCCGGCGCGAATGCGGGAAATGCAGCTGCTGATTGACGGTGAGGTTTACCGTAACTGGCGGGCGGTACTTGCAGCCTTCCTTGATGCCGAGGTCGCTGAGAGCGTGCGTTATGGTCGCAGTGATGTGACAGGACGCGTACTGTCACCGGGAGATTCCCTGGTTTCTTTTCGGACCAACGACCGGGCAACCGTGGAAGGGATGCAGGGCGCAATCTACGCTGGCAGGGTGAGTCTCAGCTACTGCTATTGCTCGATTTTTGACGACTGCTGGCTGGCGGTGATCAGTGCTATCGGCGGCCCCGAGCCCGTGCCCGTAGAGCAATGCCCCATCTACGGTGCGGATCGATTCGACAATTAGCGGGCTAGTTCCCTTTATTGGCCTCTAAAAGTCGCTCAAGTTTTTCCACGGCCTCGGGTAGTTCGGCAATGGTTTCAATGACTCCGTGGGGAGCGAGGTGTTCTTCCGCTTCTGAAGCTGGCCAGGGAGATTTGTCAGCATTCAGCCATATCGTATGCATACCCACTCGCAAGGCACCCAGTATGTCGTGATCTGGGTTGTCACCGACGTGGAGTATCTCCTTAGCTTGTACGCCGGTGGTGTTTAACGCGGCATGAAACATGTCGGGAGCAGGTTTGCTGGCGCCGATGTCCTCCGCTAGAAACGCGAAATCAAAATACTCCCCGGCATCTGTTTTATAGACGTCGGCATTGCCATTGGTCAGTGCCCCCAGTCGAAAACGCTCGGCTAAGCCCTCCAGTACCCCCAAGGCTGAACTGTAGAGCTCGACGCGCTGTCGCTCATGTAAAAATGCCGCAAAAGCCTGTTCTGCACCCTCTATCGCACTGTCTTCGTCAATCCCTGCAGCTAGCTGAAATTCTTGCAGGAAGCGCAGGCGCATCGCGGTCACATTGTGGGCAAGTTCGGGGTGAGCTTTCCAAACGCGCTTCTTGAGATCCCAAAGGTCTTCGTGGCTGATGTCTTCCATAAGCCCCGGCCGATGAGTAAGGAACCATTGCCGCTGTGCTTCCTCGGCTCGCAATAGCGCCGGCTCAACGTCCCAGAGCGTGTTGTCCAGATCGAACGTTATTACCTTGATCGTCACTGCTCTTCGTCGTCCTTTAGTTTGCGTGCCCTCGG
The DNA here is from genome assembly GCF_045689245.1 of Congregibacter brevis. Taxonomy (GTDB): domain Bacteria; phylum Pseudomonadota; class Gammaproteobacteria; order Pseudomonadales; family Halieaceae; genus Congregibacter; species Congregibacter brevis. The sequence continues at coordinate 1,052,527 of NZ_CP136865.1, forward strand.
GTGGGCCCCGTCGTACACCTTGGCTAAATGTTGAAAGTCGAGATGGGTATAGATTTGGGTGGTGGAAATATCGCTGTGGCCCAGGAGTTCCTGAACGGCCCGCAGATCTCCGCTGGACTCCAGCAAGTGGCTAGCGAAAGAGTGTCGAAGCATATGGGGGTGTACATCGCGACCGAGGCCGTTGCGCTCGGCTAACAGTTGGACACGTGCCTGTATGGAGCGTTCGCTGATCCGCCGGCCAAGGCTGCTGATAAACAACGCGTTCTCGTCGGCATCGCTTGAGATCGCAGGGCGATGAGGTAAATAGGTGTCGATTGCGGCGATAGCTGCGCCGCCCACCGGCACTGTACGAGTCTTACTGCCCTTGCCGGTCACCGAGATCAGATTTTGGCCGCGGTCAATATCATGGATGTTCACTGCTCGCAGCTCCGCAAGGCGGAGCCCGGATGAATAGAACAGCTCAGCCATTGCCAGGTCGCGAAGCTGCAGCGGATCGTCTGCGTCAGCGCGCAGGTACTGTCCTACCTGATCCGCTTCCAGGGTCCCCGGGAGCTTCCGCCGTTTTCGCGGTGCCTGAACAGCAAGCGCAGGATTACGTCGTTCTCCCGTATCCTTACTCTCCCACTGAAAGTAGGCGCGTAGAGCGGATAGCTGCCTCTGCAGGCTATTAGGCGCGAGCCCCCTCCGATGTCCTTGGGCGAGCCACTGGCGAACGTGACTCTCCTGAACCTCATGGCACAGCCGCAAGCTCTGTTCCTGGCTAAACGTGAGGAAGTTATTCAGGTCCCGTCGGTAGGCAGCAACCGTGTGCGGAGAGAGCCTACGCACGCTGCGCAGATATTCGAGAAAGGCCGCGCTACGCTGTTCCAGGCTCGCCGCTTGAGAGGCGCTGCCCGACATGCCTTAAGACCGGTCGATACGCGCGAGTAGTCCTGCGACAACCTCGGCAGCGAACTCCAAAAACAGTGTGCCCATATCGCTATCGTAATGACCGGCGTCGGAGCTACCTACGGCAAGGGCGCCAAGCGCTTTCCCGTTATCCTCAATGATGGCAATGGCAGCTGAGCCGACTAGCTGGGCTCCCGGAAACAAGAATGCGAAGTCGTCGGCGCGCAAGGCACCACATCCTGCGGTGCCACGAACAAGCAGTGACCCGAGCTTGCCCTTCAATTGAGATTCGGGAACGCGGCGCACGGCGTCAGAATGCTCATCCCCATCATCAAAAAGTGTGAGGCTGGCGTATTCAATATCAAAAGTATCTCGGAGCACTTTGATGAGCGCTGACTCAAGTTCCTCAGGGCCTTGTGCGGGTAATAAGCCAAGGACCAGCTCCCGAGTATCGGCAAACATCTGATCGTTATCTTTCGCAGTGCTCCCGAGGTCGCGTAGGCGATGTCGCAAATCGACATTGCGGTCGCGGAGCACGCTGACCTGTCTCTCAACCAGCGAAACCGCAGCACCTGTTGAGTGAGGAATTTGCAGCAAACCCAGAAGCTCAGGATTCTTCTGAAAATAGTCGGGGTTCTGAACCAGAAAATCTCGAATATCGTCTTCGTCCACGCGCTTGTATGCCTCTTTTGATCAAGTAGAAAAGCGTATTAACCCTTCTGCGAAGTAAGGCTCGAAGGGGCAGCTAATAAATCTCCCGCTAAATTCGGGCTAGAGTCTGACGGTACCTTCGAAGCTGATCGCTGTGGGGCCAGTCATAAGTACGGGATTGTTCCCGCCCGTCCACTGCACCGTCAGCTTACCCCCGGTTAATTCCACTGTCACTCTGTCGTCCAGCCATCCCATGCGTCGGCCATAGACCACCGCTGCACAGGCGCCGGAGCCGCAGGCTTCGGTTTCTCCTACGCCGCGCTCGAAGACTCGCAGTCGTACTTTTTGTCGGTCGACAACTTCTAAAAATCCGGCGTTTGTTCCCTCAGGAAAGTCGCTGTGGCTCCGAATAGCCTCACCAAGTCGTTCCAGACTGCCATCATCAACTGACGATACACGCAGCACGGCGTGAGGGTTCCCCATGGACACAGCGCCTACACGAAGCTGTTCCTCCGCGACTTTAAGCTTGTATTCGGTGGCTTCCTGATCTCGGTTAAAGGGAACGTCAGAGGGGGAGAATACAGGTGGGCCCATATCGACTTCGACTTCGTGGTTGTCCCGAAGCGTGAGCGTCATCAAGCTGCTGCCGGTTTCGACAACCATTTTCTTAAGGTGCGTGAGTCGGCGGTGGCGAACAAAACGAGCGAAGCAGCGCGCACCATTGCCGCATTGTCCAGCCTCACTGCCGTCTGCGTTAAAAATACGATAGCGAAAATCCGCTTCCGGCTGCCCCGGAGGCTCTACCAGTAAGACCTGATCACAACCAACGCCTCGACGGCGGTCAGCTATTCTGCGAATGTCTCGCGGTCTCAGCTTAATCCGTTGGCTAATGGTGTCGATCATGACGAAGTCGTTACCCGCGCCATGCATTTTTGTAAATTTAACCGGCATATTATCGTTGTGACTCTACTAGAGGATCTACTGCGGCATGCGGCGTTCGCCGCGCAGTAAATCGTCAATACCTTCCCGTTCCCTGACTAAACAGGATGTGTTTCCATCGATCATAACTTCCGCAGCCCGAGGCCGAGTGTTGTAGTTTGAGCTCATAACAAAGCCGTAGGCGCCAGCGCCCTTAACGGCCAGCACCGATCCGGGTGCCAGTGCCAACTCCCGGTCTTTGCCCAGGAAGTCTCCCGTTTCACAGACCGGACCCACAATATTCCACGTGCGGGGCTGCGCATCACAGGGAGCAACCGTTTGAATGTCTACCCAGGCCTGATAGAGCGCAGGACGAATGAAATCATTCATGGCGGCGTCTACGAGAGCAAAGCTGTGGGCATCCGTGTCTTTGGTGTAATGCACTTGAGTCAGCAGTACGCCGGCATTGGCAACGATGGAACGTCCCGGTTCGAACACCAGACATAGATCACGATCACCCAAAGCCTGGCGCACTGCGGCGATGTAGTCTGCTACGGCTGGGGGCTCCTCATCGCGATAGCGCACGCCAACTCCACCCCCTAGATCCAGGTGATGAATGCGTATTCCTTCTGCCTCTAAGGTGTCGACCATGTTCAATAACTGCTGCAAGGCATCCAATAGCGGCGCCATATCTACCAGTTGAGAGCCGATGTGGCAGTCGAGTCCCACAACATCGATATGGGAAAGCGTTTGCGCTCGTCGCAGCATATCCATGGCTACATCGGTAGCGACACCAAACTTGTTTTCTCTAAGACCCGTGGAGATGTAGGGGTGAGTTTGAGCATCCACATCGGGGTTAACCCGCACAGAAACCGGGGCGCGTTTACCGGACGCGGCAGCCACGCTTTGCAGGACATCAAGTTCTGCCTCTGATTCGACGTTGAAACAACGGATGCCGATATCCAGAGCCCGGCGCATTTCCTCCGGACGTTTTACAACGCCGGAAAACACTACTTTGCCTGGGTCGCCACCGGCAGCGAGCACACGCTCAAGCTCTCCGAGAGAGACAATGTCAAAGCCCGCGCCCTTTCGCGCAAGCGTATCGAGCACGGCGATGTTTGAATTCGCTTTTACGGCATAACACACCAGATGCTCGCAGCCCTCGAGCGCGTCGTGATAGTCGGCCAGTGCGGCTTCCATCGCCGCGCGGGAGTAGACGTAGCAGGGAGTACCGAACTCCTGCGCTATTGCCTCGCAGTCGAGTTCTTCCGCAAAAAGACGTCCGTCACGGTATGAGAATCCCATGGCAGCCTAGCCCCCCTGTCCGGTGGGTGCGTTGGCTTTTCCCGGTGAGGACTGAGGAGCAGACTGCCGGCTTTGTGGGGCCTCGGGCTCGGGCTGATACAGCCCACCCATCTGACCGCAACTCGTCAGCGTCAGCAGTAAAGCTGTCGCCAGAGCTCCTGATCGGAATAATGCTGTTCCAGAGGGTGATCCCTCGCGGCTATCTGGAATCAATGAAGTATCCTGTTTCTGCTGCGCACAAAAGGACAAGAGTATAAACGCCTGCCACCCGTGCTAGCGACTTTCTAGTCGCTTTCCTGCATGCCTTGCAGCTGCTGTCACCTGATTCGGTGCTGTGCCGCCAAGGTGGTCTCGTGCGGCGACGGATCCCTCCACGGTGAGAACCTCGAATACGTCGCTTTCGATAAGAGCACTAAAGCTCTGAAGCGTGGCCAGGGGCATATCGGACAGATCCCGCTCCAGCCTCACACCTTCAGCCACGGCTTTTCCTACTACCTCGTGCGCATCCCTAAAAGGAAGGCCCTTGCGAACCAGATAATCTGCAAGATCCGTAGCTGTAGCGAAGCCAGCTTTTGCTGCATCCCGGAGGCGCTCTTTGCGAGGAACAATGTGCGGCACCATGTCCGCGAATGCGCGGAGGCAATCCAGAACAGTGTCAATGCAGTCAAAGAGCGGCTCTTTGTCTTCCTGGTTATCTTTATTGTAGGCGAGAGGCTGTGATTTCATAAGCGTCAGCAGCGCCACGAGATGTCCGTTTACCCGACCAGTCTTGCCACGGACCAGCTCCGGTACGTCCGGGTTTTTCTTCTGAGGCATTATGGAGGACCCGGTACAAAACCGATCCGGTAGCTCTACAAACTGAAACTGTGCCGATGTCCACAGCACCAGTTCCTCACTCATGCGAGAGAGATGAGTGAGGATTAGTGCCGAAGCTGCCGTAAACTCAATAGCAAAATCTCTGTCTGACACGGAATCTAGCGAATTTCGTGTAGGTTGCGTGAACCCCAGCGCCGAGGCCGTTTGCTCTCGATCGATGGGGAAGGTGGTGCCTGCTAGCGCGGCCGCGCCCAGAGGGCATTGGTTCATGCGATCGCGACAATCTCCAAAACGCGAGTAGTCGCGCTCGAGCATCTCATTCCACGCCAGCATATGGTGTCCAAAGGTCACCGGCTGCGCGCCTTGCAGATGCGTAAAGCCGGGCATCACCGTCGCAGCATGAGTCTCCGCAAGGCTCACTAAACCTTTTTGAAGTCGCGTAAGTTCCTTACTGATCGCATCGATGGCGTCCCGAAGGTAAAGGCGGATATCTGTCGCCACCTGGTCATTTCTGGAGCGGCCGGTGTGCAGCTTCTTGCCGGCGTCTCCAATCAGCGCAGTGAGTCGGGCTTCGATGTTCATATGTACGTCTTCCCGCTCGATGGACCATGGGAAGTCGCCGCTGGTGATTTCAGCCTGAACAATCGCGAGGCCATCTTCGATCGCCTGGTATTCCTCTGCGCTGAGTATGCCCGCGTCCGTAAGCATTCGCGCGTGCGCAAGGGATCCACGGATGTCTTGTTCGGCCATGCGCTGGTCGAAGCTTACCGAGGCGGTAAACCGTTGCACGAAGCTGTCTGTCGCCTCGCTGAAACGGCCGCCCCAAAGGCTGGGATTGTCGCTTTGATCCGACATAGTATGGAGGTTCCTATAAACGGGTTGTTTACCGGGGAAGCTTCTTGTCCCGGTCTGAAAGGCGTGCAAGTATATCAGCGCGTTAATCGCGTTTTCTTGCGATTCATTTGGTAATCGTTGCTCACCACTGGCAGCCATACAGGAGTTCTAGCATGCAGCACCCCAGGCCCTCAGGGTCGGATAATGCTGCGCCGCGCAACGACGGTTTCTTTATCCCTGATCTATGCGCGCCTCAAGCGGTGTTTCTGGCTGTGCTCCTCGCAGAGCTTGTCGTTCTGCTGCACGTCCTGGCTCTGGGCCCGCTGGCAGCATTTGATTGGCGGGCGCTCGGTACCGGGTCTTTTTTTGTGCAATGGAACGCGCTGCTGTGCATTGCAATCATCTGTCGCTTGCGCACGCGATTGCTGCCCATGTCCCCGGCGAACGCGACCAGCATTTGTTTGGGATTGGTGCTCGCTGTGAGTACGCTTTCCAGTGTTGTGGTGTATCGCTTCTATCCCCTTCTGGGGCCCCAAAGCGGGGGGCTCGTCGATTGGGTGTTGCGCAATGCATTGTTGGCTCTGATTCTGGCGGCGACGGTCCTTCGCTATGCCTACTTGCAGCAGAGAGTGGCGCTGCAGCAAAGGAGTGAGCTGCAGCTTCGCCTGGATGCCCTGCGAGCGAGAATTCGTCCTCACTTCTTGTTCAACACCCTCAATAGCATCGCAAGCCTGATTGCTGTGCAGCCAGACCGCGCGGAGCAAGCGATCGAAGACGTTGCCGAACTCTTCCGCGCCGCTTTGTCATCGGGGGACCGCGATAGCAGTCTGGGAGAGGAATGTCGGCTCTGTGAACTGTATCTAGAGATCGAACAACTCCGTCTGGGAGACCGGCTATCCGTGCGCTGGGAGATAGATGATGCACTCAAGGAAACCGCCTTGCCCGCACTTTTACTGCAGCCTCTGGTAGAAAACGCGGTGTATCACGGAATTTCGCAGCTTCCGCAAGGGGGCGAAGTCAGTATTCGGGCATGGAGAGAGGCTGCTTTGTTGTGCGTGGAGATACGAAACCCGGTACCTCAGCGCGTGGTTAATCGTTCCGGGGGTAATCGTATGGCCCTGGACAACATTCGTCAGCGATTGGAAGCCCAGTACGGTGATGTAGCTTCGCTTCGGGTAGGCGCTGACGACGATGTCTATCGAGCGATGATCGGTATTCCTCTGGAGCGGGAGTTCGCGTCGTGAAGATTCTCGTTGTTGATGATGAGCCTTTGGCGCGGCAGCGACTTTTGCGCCTGCTTAAAAAACTACGCCCGGAGGCTGGGTGCTTTGAGGCCGCCAATGGTGTCGAAGCTATTGCTCAAGCCCGTGCCCAAGAGCCTGAGATTATATTGCTGGATATTCGCATGCCCGAAATGGATGGCGTTGAGGTTGCGGGACAGCTGCTGGATGAGCCCGCAGCGCCGGCGGTTATCTTTTGTACCGCTTACGACGAATATGCCTTGGAAGCGCTGCGGAATCATGCCATTGCGTACTTGCTCAAGCCCGTTCGCGAAGCAGAGCTTGAAGGTGCGCTGCAGGCTGCCGTGCGGGTCAATCGCGCTCAGCTTGACTCCCTTGGGGTGGCGGGCGCTGGTCGCGAGGAAGTGGTGAGCGCCGGGCATCGGGGCGTGGAGGCTTTGCCGGTGGCCGAAGTTCGATGCTTTCTGGCTGAAGATAAATATGTGCGCGCCTGTTCCCCGTCTGGCGACATTCTCTTGAATGATTCCCTTAAAGATTTAGAGCTTGAGTTCAAGACCCGTTTTTTGCGTGTACATCGTAATGCCCTGGTTGCCGGAGCCCATATCGCACGCTTAATTCGCTCAGACGAGGGTTGGCTCGTGGAGCTCACAGATGTGGCTGAGCGGCCCCAGGTGAGTCGCCGGCATCTGAGCGATGTTAAGGCCTTGCTGACAGGGTGAGTCTTTAATTCTGAGTGCTATGATTAGCTTTTTTGGCCCTACTGAGTTTCCATGCCTGCTGATGTCGTAATTGCTACCCGAGAGAGCCCGCTTGCCCTATGGCAGGCCTATTTTGTTCGTGACACTTTGCTGGAGACCCACCCCGGTATCAGTGTCGAGCTTCTCGGCATGACGAGTCGAGGCGACCAAATTCTTGATGTCCCGCTGGCCAAGGTCGGTGGAAAGGGGTTGTTTGTCAAAGAGCTGGAGACCGCTCTTCTGGATGGTCGCGCTCATATTGCCGTGCACTCCATGAAGGACGTACCCATGGAGTTTCCCGAGGGTCTGGAGCTTGCAGTGATTTGTGAGCGGGAAGAGCCTGCGGATGCCTTTGTGAGTAACAGCTACGAAAACCTCGACGCTTTGCCTGCCGGGGCAATAGTGGGTACCTCGAGCTTGCGCCGCGAGTGCCAGCTGCGCGCAAACCGTCCGGACCTTGAGGTGCGGTTTTTGCGTGGAAACGTAAACACCCGGCTGCGTAAACTCGACGAGGGAGAATACGACGCCATCATCCTGGCTTGCGCGGGACTTATTCGCCTTGAAATGGGTGATCGAATTCGGGCGCGTATTCCAGTGACAGAGTCTCTGCCCGCAGGCGGGCAGGGTGCCGTTGGTATTGAGATTCGCAGCGACGATACCACTACGCGAGAGCTTCTCGCACCGCTGCATCATGGCCCGACCGCTGAGCGCGTGCTCGCCGAGCGTGCGCTAAATCGTCGCCTTCAGGGCGGCTGTGAAGTGCCTATCGCGTCTTATGCCATTCATGAAGGTGACCAGCTTTGGCTGCGCGGCCTTGTCGGTCGTCCCGATGGCAGTAACACCCTTCGAGCCGAGGCCCGCGGAAGTCGTGATAATCCCGAAGCACTTGGCATTTCGGTTGCCGAATCGCTTCTTGATGCAGGTGCGGCAGAGATTCTCGCCGAGGTCTATGACCGCTGATCCACGGGTATTGGTTACTCGGCCCGCAGGGCAGGCGGATAGCTTGATCACTGCATTGGGCGCCGCTGGCTTCACGCCGCTGCATATGCCCATGCTGCAAATTGAAGCCCTCGATCCATTGCCTGGTGCGCAGCGACAGCGAGTGCTGGATCTGGATCTCTACGCTCATGTGATCTTTGTCAGTGCTAATGCAGCGCGTCTGGGCATGGCGCAGATACAGGACTACTGGCCCCAATTGCCCGCGGGGCAAACCCTCTGGGCAGTGGGCGAGAGCACCGCACTGTGTCTGGAGGCAGAGGGCTTGGAGGTTATTCGCCCAGAGCACGATATGAGCAGCGAAGGGCTTCTCGCTATGCCCCGCCTCTCTGATCTGCGTTTGCAGCGTGTACTTATCGTAAAAGGTGAGGGGGGGCGCAGATTTCTTGAGGAACAGCTGCGAGAACGCGGAGCCACGGTAGACTCATTGGAGTGCTATCGGCGAGGGTACGCGCCCCACGACGCACAGGAATGTCAAAAGCTGGTAGTGGGACGGAAACCTGCTCTCATACTGATAAGCAGTGGAGAGGGTTTAGAGCGACTGACGGGTTTGCTTCAACCTGAGGAACACACTAACTTAGCGGGGACTACCTTATTGGTACCGTCGCAGCGCGTAGCAGAACAGGCGCTTATCCTCGGTTGGAAAAACGTTAAATGTGCCGACAATGCGTCTGATTCTGCCATGCTGGCGGCCGCTACAGCCTGGCGCGAAGCGCATTTGGGGGAGACACAGCATTGAGTGACGAAAAAAATCAGGACGAGGAGCGCAGCGAGTCTGTCGCTGGCGGTGCTGACGTAGCTGGTAGTGAGTCCATGCCCACGGGTAACGATGATCACGCGAGTCCCGTATCGCCGGCCGCCCAGACGCCTGTTCAGCCAGCGCCAGCAGCCGCATCGGCCCCTGTGCAAGCTAGCGAAACGACAGGGAGCCAGCGCTCAGGCGCAACACCGATCGCGTGGTTGGCGCTGCTTCTGGTCATTGTGATGGCCGTAGGGGTTTTCTATCTGTTCACTGATATACAGCGCCGCGAAGCGCTGTTGTTGCAGCGGGTCCAAGGCCTTGAGTCAGTGTCTGGTCAGGACGTAACAACCTTTGATCAGATGCGTGACAACCTTCAGCGCAAGATTGAACTTGAAATCGAAGGAATGCAGGCCAGTCAACAGCGCGCCGAGGAAGATCTCAGGCGGGCGCTTGAAGTACAGCAGAGAACGCTGGACACCCAGCAGAGCCAGGTGAGCCGCCTCGAATCTACTGCGAACGAGGCCGCTGGCAGCGTTAAGCGTGTGGTGGAAGAGCAGTTGGGTAACCTCGAGCGATCCCTTCGCGAGCAACAGCAGCTGATTAGTGATCTTACGGTCGAGGACAGAGAAAGCTGGCAGATTGCCGAAGTGCAGTATCTGCTGCGCCTCGCTAACCAACGCCTGATCATGACCGGAGACAATGTGTCAGCGGAAGCACTGTTGCGCAGTGCTGACAATATTTTACGAGGCCTGGACGACACCAACCTGCATGACTTACGTTCTGCCGTGGCTTCCGATATTGCGGCGCTCCAGGCCGTGCCCAAGCTGGATGTTCAAGGACTGTACCTGCGTCTCGATGCCCTGATACGCCAGACTGATGCCTTGGTGTTGTTTGAACTGCCCGATCAGCGCGTAGAGATCGAGCCCGTCACCGCGGAGGACTGGCAGACGCGGCTATCCGAGGGCTACGAGATGGCGTTAAACAAGCTGTCGGAGTACATCGTGGTAAGTCGTCGAGACGTCCCCGTCGAAACCCTTATGGACCCGCAATACGAAGGCCTGGTGAGACAGAATATGCGCATGCTTTTAGAGCAGGCGCAGGTGGCCATGCTCTCGGGCAACGAATTGTTGTTCCGGCAGAGCCTTGAAAGAGCCGAAGGCTGGGTTACCCAGTTCTTTAAGGCGGATGAGCAATCCGCCGTAGCGATGGCGAGCGAGCTGCAGCGCATTCGTGACGAACGTGTGTCCGTTACTCTGCCGGATCTCAGTGCCTCTCTGAACGCTCTGGATACTGTGATGCAGGCGCGCCTAGCCCGCGGCGGAAACTAGCAGGATGGGCGGCCTATTTATCATTGCATTGCTGGCACTTGTTGCTGGTGTCGGCATCGTAGCGCTGATTGAGACCGAGCCTGGCTATCTGCTCATTGCCTATGGTGGCTACACGGTAGAAACCAGTTTTTGGGTAGGTATCCTTCTCATCGCCACGGCGGTGCTACTGATGTATGCCTCGCTACGTTTTCTTCATCGTTTGATTACCAGTCCCGCCAACGTTTTGAATTGGGCGGGGGAGCGACGATTACGTCAGTCAGCTCGCCTAACTAGCCGCGGCATTGTCAATTTCATTGAGGGGAATTGGGCGAAGTCCCGGAAACAGTTGCTTCGCGGTGCGCGTTACAGCGAATCTCCACTGCTCAACTACTTGATGGCGGCTCGCGCGAGCTACCGTCTTCAGGAGCCCGAGGCTACGCGGCGTCAGCTTGAGCAGGCCGCAGAGAGCGACCTGGAAGCGGTGATAGCCGTAGACCTTACTCAGGCCGAACTGCAGTTGAATGATCGGCAGTATGAAAAAGCGCTGCGAACCTTGGATACTGCCAAGAAGAACCCGGGTAAACACCCGCAAGTTCTGCACTTATTGTGTAAGGCTTATGACGGATTGGGGGACATTGAAGCGATGCTCGCCCTGCTGCCGGCACTTCGGAAGTATCGTATTGGCGGCGCCCTGGAGCTTGATGACCTTGAGGCGAGAATTCACCATGACTTGTTGGAGCAGGCGGCCGTTACTGGCGATGCCGCGCTTTTAAAGGCTCGCTGGAAGAAGTATCCCGCGCGACTAGTAGATGATGAGGCAGTACAGCTTCATTATCTGTCTTCTTTGCTGGCATGTGACGAGGTGGCAGCGGTCGAGAAGGATATCGAGCGTCGCGTTAAGAAAAACTGGAATCCGGCCCTGATCAATTTATACGGCCGTATCAAACGCGACACTGCGCAGAAGCAATTGGCCACCGCCGAATCCTGGTTACGCCAGCATGCGGATGATCCAGAGCTTTTGCTGTGTTTGGGGCGCCTGGCCATGGTGGAGCGACAATGGGCCAAGGCTCGCGATTACCTCGAGCGCAGCCATGCAGCGCGATCCAGCGAGGAAGTGTGTTTGGAGCTAGGACGACTGCTTACAGCGGTGGGTGATCATGCAACGGCGGCAGAAATGTTCCGTTTGGGCACGGGTTTGCGTGCCCAGCCTTTGCCCGAGCTCCCTCAACCCGATGATGTGGTTGCCGATAGCCTGCCTGAAACGCATCGAATCGAGAATTGAAGCCCCAGCTAGGGGGATGCTGCCCTAGCGGCGTCGAGGGGCAGGGTCGATGCCGATTCCCAGCTCTTCCCACATTGCCTCAACCCGTTCGCTGACCGTCTCATCCATACTGATGGGTTCACCCCACTCACGGTCAGTCTCGCCTTCCCACTTGTTGGTGGCATCAAAGCCCACCTTTGAACCCAAACCCGCCACGGGGGAGGCGAAATCCAGATAGTCGATAGGCGTATTGTCGACGAAGACACTGTCTCGACGGGGATCCATTCGGGTGGTCATCGCCCAGATGACATCCTGCCAGTTGCGCACATCAACATCTTCATCGGTGACGATGATGAATTTGGTGTACATAAACTGGCGCAAAAAACTCCAAATCCCCAGCATCACGCGTTTTGCGTGGCCCGGATATTCCTTACGCATACTCACCACCGCCATACGATAGGAGCAGCCTTCGGGAGGTAAATAGAAATCTACGATCTCAGGGAATTGTTTAATGAGTAGCGGTACGAAGACTTCGTTAAGAGCTACTCCCAGAATCGCAGGCTCGTCGGGTGGTCGTCCGGTGTAGGTGCTGTGATAGATGGGCGCTTCGCGGCTTGTGATAGCCGTTACCGTAAATACGGGGAAACTCTCTACCTCATTGTAGTAGCCGGTATGGTCACCAAAAGGACCTTCATCGGCCTCTTCACCGGGTTCCAGATAGCCTTCCAAAATGAACTCAGCGGTTGCCGGCACTTGCAGGTCATTGTCCTTGCAAAGAGGCGTGATGCATTCTGACAACTCAGTCTTGGCGCCGCGCAGCAGTCCTGCGAAAGCGTATTCCGATAGAGAGTCAGGCACCGGCGTAACCGCGCCAAGGGTCGTTGCCGGGTCGGCTCCCAATGCCAGCGCTACTGGATAGCGCTCTCCAGGACGTTTTATTTGCCAGTCGCGATAATCAAGCGCCCCACCGCGGTGCGACAGCCAGCGCATGATCAGCTTGTTACGGCCTATGAGCTGCATCCGGTAGATGCCTAAATTTTGGCGAGTCTTATTGGGGCCTCGGGTAATAACCAGAGGCCAGGTGACTAAAGGCCCGGCATCGCCCGGCCAGCAGGTTTGTATCGGCAAATCATAGAGATTGACGTCGTCTCCCTCGCGCACATGAGTTCGGCAGGGGGCATTGCGAACCAGCTTTGGTCCCATATCCAGAACTTTACGCAGCAGAGGTGCTTTCTCCCAAAGCTCTTTCATACCCTTGGGAGGGTCCGGTTGCTTCAGGTAAGCGAGGAGCTCGCCAATCTCTCTTAATGCCGAGACGCTGTCAGCACCCATACCCAAAGCGACGCGTTCTTCAGTGCCGAACAGGTTCGCAAGCACGGGAATGCTGTGGCCTTTGGGGTTTTCGAAGAGGAGCGCAGGGCCGCGGGCGCGGAGAGTGCGATCCGCGATCTCGGTCATTTCGAGATTGGGGTCGACTTCGCGGGTTATGCGTATCAGCTCGCCCCGGGATTCAAGCTCCGCGATGAAGTCGCGGAGATCACTGTAGCGTGCTGCCATAAGGTCGTTTCAACGCCCCTCGATTAGTTCAGGAAATGAAGCGCTACTTGCGCTTCATGGACATAAAGAACTCTTCGTTGGTCTTGGTATCTTTGAGTCGATCCAGAAGGAACTCCACCGCAGGCAAATCTTCCATGCCGTGGAGCAACTTGCGCAAAATCCACATACGCTGCAGTTCTTCTTCACCGGTGAGCTTCTCTTCACGACGCGTGCCCGATCTGCGGATGTTGATCGCAGGGTAGATGCGTTTCTCAGCGATCTTTCGGTCAAGGTGCAGCTCCATGTTGCCCGTTCCCTTGAACTCTTCGTAGATTACCTCGTCCATCTTGGAGCCGGTATCCACCAAGGCCGTGGCGATAATGGACAAACTGCCGCCTTCTTCGATGTTCCGAGCGGCACCAAAGAAGCGCTTGGGGCGCTCAAGGGCGTGAGCGTCGACACCACCGGTTAATACCTTGCCAGAGCTGGGGATTACGGTGTTGTAGGCGCGAGCGAGGCGTGTGATGGAATCCAGAAGAATCACCACATCCCGCTTATGCTCAACCAGGCGTTTGGCCTTTTCGATCACCATATCGGCGACCTGCACGTGGCGTGAAGGGGGTTCGTCGAAGGTTGATGCCACAACTTCCGCGCCTCGGATACCCACTGAGCGCTGCATCTCGGTGACTTCCTCGGGCCGCTCATCGATGAGCAGCACGATCATATAGGTCTCAGGGTTGTTACTAAGGATCGCTTGCGCGATGTTCTGCATCATTATGGTTTTACCCGCCTTGGGCGGTGCAACCAGCAGTCCTCGTTGGCCCTTACCGATAGGAGCCACCAAATCAATAATACGACCGGTGAGATCTTCGGTACTTCCGTTACCTTTTTCGAGGGTTAGGCGCTCGTCCGGGAACAAAGGCGTGAGGTTTTCGAAAAGAATCTTGCTCTTGGAGTTTTCCGGTCTGCTGAAGTTGACCTCACCAATTTTCAGTAAAGCAAAATAGCGCTCACTGTCTTTTGGTGGTCGAATCTTGCCAGTGATGGTGTCGCCTGTACGTAGGTTAAAGCGTCGGATTTGGCTGGGCGATACGTAAATGTCGTCGGGTCCGGCAAGGTAAGAGCTATCGGCGGAGCGCAGGAAGCCAAAGCCGTCCTGCAGTATTTCGAGCACGCCATCGCCGTAAATGTCTTCACCGCTTTTCGCGTGGCGCTTCAGGATTGAGAAAATAATGTCCTGCTTGCGAGATCGGGCCAGGTTATCAAGGCCGATGGTCGCCGCGATATCGATGAGTTCCTGCGTCGACTTGGTTTTCAAGTCCGTGAGGTTCATGGGCTCAGAAGAACGTAGACCCTCGGGCAGCGGCTGCTGCTGTTTGTTGTTATTGCGCTTTCCACGGCCTTGGGACCGGTTGCGCGATGGCTTATTGGGCGCAGCATCACCCTGGGCGCCGTCCCGTCCCTGCTGATTTTTAGCGGGTTCCGGGGTCGCTGCCTGAGGCGCGTCGGCCTGGGTATCTGACGACTCGGCCGCTTCGGTCGGCGCGGCTGCGGGCGCAGGCGTGTCATTCTGCGACGGGGTGTCAGCGGGATTTTGTGATTCAGTTTCGATTTGCGATGTACTAGACAAGGTAGATGAGCCAGAGAGATAAGGTTAGTGGGTTCGCCAGCACCTGAGTTCTTTGGTTCAGGAACGCTTCTTTGGCTTGCCTGAAGCGCTGCTAAGCGGAAGAGACAGAGGGGTGGCGGAGTTATTATGGTCGCGCGGGGCCGCGCAGACAAAAAGAAAGTAGCACGCTCCAGAAAGGAGGTCTAGCGCTTTTTCTCTTGAAGATAAGGAAAAATATGGCCCCGCTAATGCTAGCGGGGCCTATGTATCACGCGATGCTTTCGTTCACGAATTCAACGAGTTGCGATTTTGAGAGTGCACCAACTTTGGTAGCCTCGGCGTTGCCGTCTTTGAATAGAATCAAAGTCGGGATGCCGCGAATGCCAAATTTACCGGGAACTTCCGGGTTTGCATCGACGTCTACCTTGCAGACTTTTAGTTTGCCTGCGAACTCGCCGGCAAGTTCATCCAGAACCGGGGCGATCATTTTGCAGGGGCCGCACCACTCTGCCCAAAAGTCCACCAAAACAGGTACGTCACTGCCCAGCACATCTTGCTCGAAGCTTGCGTCGCTGACGTGCACAATAGCGTCACTCATGTTGTCTCTCCATAGTGTAGTTTGATCGTATACGTGTGATTCTATCTTGGAGATTGGGGTGATAGGCAAATATTCAAGCTTTGCGCGGCGACTCTTTGTGTCCGTAAGGTTAATTCGGGTCTGGTCCCGACACCTAAATTAAAGGATTACGTAGAGATGGCAGCAGGTAAAACGGTAAAGGTAGGGATCATAGCGTTAGTGCTGGCAGGCTTTTTTGCCTTCTGGTACTTCGACTTACAGTCGCTGCTCAGTTTCGAGGAGCTGCGCGGGCGCAGTGATGATCTGCAGGCTCTCCGCGATGCCAATCCGCTCATGATCGCAATGATCTTTTTTGGCCTGTATGTCGCTGTCACCGGGCTTTCGTTGCCGGGCGCCGCGATTATGACCCTCGCCGGCGGAGCAATCTTTGGGTTTTGGACGGCTCTGTTGCTGGTGTCCTTTGCAAGCTCTGTAGGGGCCACTCTCGCGTTTCTGGTCTCACGGTCGCTGCTTCGCGATTGGGTGCAAAACCGGTTCGGACGGCAGCTTAAGGCACTTAATGAGGGCTTTGCGAAGGACGGCGCGTTCTATCTGTTCTCCCTCCGCCTGGTGCCGGTGTTTCCGTTTTTCGTGATTAACCTGATATCCGGCCTGCTGCCTATCAGTACCCCGCGATTTTACTGGGTGTCCCAGTTGGGTATGCTGCCGGCGACGGCGGTATTTGTGAACGCAGGAACCCAGCTGGGTCAGCTCGAGAGCCTGTCTGGAATCTTATCGCCTGCTTTGCTGGGCTCCTTTGTGCTGCTGGCCGTGTTTCCCTTTATTGCTCGCAGCATACTTGGCCGCCTTAAGTCCCGGCGTCAGTTGGCTCGATTCACAAAGCCCAAAAAGTTTGACACCAACGTCGTGGTGATCGGTGCCGGGTCGGCTGGGCTAGTTGCATCACTTATCGCTGCAACCCTTAAAGCGAAGGTCACGCTCATTGAACGCCACAAGATGGGTGGCGACTGCCTTAATACGGGTTGCGTGCCCAGTAAGGCAATCCTTCGCAGCGCTCACGTCGCTGAGGAAATGCGCCGAGCGCCGGAGTTCGGGCTGGCTCCGGTAGAGGTGTCTGTGAACTTTCCGGCTGTCATGGAACGGGTACAGGCCAAAATAGCTGCGATTGAGCCCCACGATTCCGTGGAGCGATTTACATCACTGGGTGTGGACTGTGTGTCTGGAGATGCAAAAATTGTCTCGCCTTGGGAGGTCGAAGTGAATGGCGAGCGTATTTCGTCGCGGCATATCATTATCGCCAGCGGTGCCCGAGCGCGAGTGCCGGATATCGAAGGCCTTGAGAATCTTGATTACCTGACCTCAGACACTTTGTGGGAGATTCGTGAGCTGCCCAAACGTTTTATGGTACTCGGTGCAGGCCCCATTGGCTGTGAACTTGCGCAGGCGATGGCGAGCCTGGGATCACAAGTCACGCTGGTGACTCATGCGCCTAGGATCATGCCGCGGGAAGACGAAGACGCGTCTATGCTGGTACATGCCCGACTCGAAAAGAAAGGGGTACGGATACTGACTCAATGTGAGCCGCAATCATTCTCAAGCATGGATAGCGCACAGTCGGCACAGTGCATGCACAATGGCGAGGCGATCACTGTCGAGTTTGATCGACTGTTACTAGCCGTAGGCCGCACACCGAACATCGAGGGAATGGGGCTGGAAGAGCTGGGAATCCGTACGACCGGCCGCGGCACTATAGAAGTCGATGACTATCTCCAGACGGATATACCTACAATCTTTGCTTGCGGTGACATTGTTGGTCCGTACCAATTCACGCATACCGCCAGTCATCAAGCCTGGTTTGCCACAGTGAATGCGCTTTTAGGCCACCTGAAGCGTTTTCGAGTGGATTATTCGGTGATTCCCTGGGCGACCTTTACAAGCCCTGAAGTGGCGCGTGTGGGCTTAAGTGAAGATGAGGCGAAAGCCCAGAACGTGCCTTACGAAGTGACTCGCTACGGCATCGACGACCTGGATCGAGCAATCGCAGATAGTGAAGACGAAGGCTTTGTTAAGGTTCTCACCGAGCCAGGGCGCGACCGTATTCTTGGCGCAACGATTGTTAGTGCACACGCGGGAGATCTGATACCCGAGTTTGTGCTGGCGATGAAGCACGGACTGGGGCTGAACAAGATTCTTGGCACGATTCACATCTATCCGACGATGAGCGAGGCCAATCGATTTCTTGCGAGCGAGTGGCGCAAGGCCCGAAAACCCGAAAAGCTCCTTGCATGGCTTGAGCGCTATCAGACTTGGCGCCGCGGGTAGGACTCTTGGGTAGCAAGGAGTCGCCCGATAAACCTGGGAGCCCTGAGCCCACGACGTCGTCGGAAGATTGGTTGGTCTATATGCTTCGCTGTGCGGACGGCTCTTTGTACACCGGAGTCACCCGGGATCTTGTTCGTCGCCTTCGCCAGCACAATGGCGAGATTGTGGGGGGCGCAAGTTACACGCGGGGGCGTCGGCCCGTGACTGCGATTTGGGTAGAGGTGCGACAGAGCCGTTCGGCGGCACAGGTGCGTGAGGCCGAGGTGAAACGCTTGTCGCGCGCAGATAAACTCAGCCTTGTTCGATCATCGCCTCGAGAGATTCCTGCTGGCTAAGCCAATCGCTCTCTAGTTCTTCGAGCTCAGCACGATGGGCACCCTGATCGCGGAGTAAATCCGTTAGTTTGGTTTTGGCCTCCAGCTCGTAAATTGAAGGCTCTGCAAGAGCGGCTTCTATAGCTGACAGCTGCTCTTGAATCGTCTCCATGCGTTTCTCAAGCTTCTTGATCGCCTGCTCCAGGGGGCGTCGTTGCGCCCTGGTCTCGGCTGCCGCTCGTCGTTGATCGCGACGATCAACGGTGCTGCGTTGTTTGCCGGCGCCTTCAGCTTTGGCGGGGACCTTGTCCTGGGCATCATCGCTACCCCGCAGGATAAGCCCTTCGTAAGCATCCAGATCTCCGTTAAACAGGCTCAGGTGTCCTTCGGCGATGCGATAAAGATTATCCGCAGTGCTGCGCAGTAAGTGGCGATCGTGACTCACGACAATCACAGCGCCCGTGAATTCCAATAGAGCAATCTCCAGCGCTCGACGCATGTCGAGGTCCAGGTGGTTGGTGGGTTCGTCCAGAATCAGAACGTTCGGGCGTTGCCAGGCCAGAATGGCAAGGGCTAAACGCGCTTTTTCTCCACCGGAAAAGGGTCGTAGTTCCGCGTCCGCTCGTTTGCCCTTAAAGTCAAAGCCGCCGAGAAAGTCTCTCAGGGTTTGTTCCCGCGCATCCGGCGTTAGACGCTGTAGGTGGAGCAAGGCGGAACTGTCCAAATCCAGCGTATCTACCTGCTGCTGGTCAAAGTATGCGATGCGACATCCTTCACTACTGTGCCGCTCCCCCGCCAACAGGGGGAGTTCGCCACAGAGACTTCGCAGAAACGTTGTCTTACCTGAACCGTTGCGCCCAAGAAGCGCTATGCGATCCCCGTTGCGCAGGCTGAAATCTGCGCCGCTGATCAAGGGTGAGTTGTCGTAACCTACGTTCGCACCGCGAACTTCGATGAGGGGGTCGCGGCCTCGTGGAGGCTCGGGAAAGCGAAACTCAAAAGGGCTGTCTTCGTGGGCCAAGGCCATCTCACCCATGCGAGCCAGTTCTTTGAGGCGGCTCTGGGCTTGCTTGGCCTTGGTTGCTTTGGCGCGAAAACGGCGCACAAAGTCTTCTATTTCGGCACGACGACGCGCGTGTTTTTCGGCACTAGCCCGCTGTTCTTCAAGGCGCAAAGCCCGTTGGCGTTCAAAGTCACTGTAGCCACCCTTGTAGCTGTTCAGGCGCTCCTGTTCGATATGCATTACGGCGGAGCAGCTTGCATCGATAAAGTCACGGTCGTGGGAGATGAGCAAGAGCGTGCCGCGATAGGCTTTGAGGAAGTTTTGCAGCCAAATCGTGGTATCGAGATCGAGGTGGTTTGTGGGCTCGTCCAAAAGCAGTAAGTCAGATGGCATCATCAAAGCGCGCGCTAGAGCCAGACGTACTCGCCAGCCACCGGAAAATGACCCAAGGCTTTTTTCTGCGTCGCTGTCCTCGAAGCCAAGCCCCAGCATAAGCTGTAGTGCCCGGCGCTCGGCCGCATAGCCGTCACAGGCTTCCAGCTGTGTATGGATTTTCGCGGCAGCTTCGAAGTCATCATTGGCTTCGGCAAGCTTTAGGCCTCCGAGTAGCTTGGCAACGGGCGCGTCACCCTCCAGAACAAAATTGCCCGCACTAACGTCGGTGGCGGCGACATCCTGAGCCATGTGGGCAATACGTTGTCCCTTGAGGCCTTCGATGTCACCTTTATCGGCCTGAAGCTCACCAAGTAGCATGGCAAAGAGACTCGATTTGCCACAGCCATTGGCGCCCGTGAGAGCAATTTTTTGTCCCGGGAGGAGGCTCGCGTTCGCTTCTTCAAAGAGAAGACGGTCCGCGCGGCGGAGGCTGAGGTCGCGTAAGATAATCACGGGCGGGAGTTTACTGGGCGTGGACGTAAGGGAACAGACAAACAAGCAGGAACCAGACAGCATTCGATCTCGATTGTGGGAGTTTGCTGTGGATGTTTATGCCCAGCCGGGCGTAATGGCTGCCTGTTTAAAGGCCCAAGAGCAGTGGGACATCGACGTCAACTTGATGCTCTATGCAGTATGGTGTGCAAAGCAGAAAGTAGTTTTAAGGAGTGACGATTTCCAGAAAGCCGAGAGTCGCTGTCAGGTATGGCGGGAGGCGATCATTTTGCCTCTTCGAAAACAGCGAGAGTTATGGCGCGGGAAGCCAAAGCTGAGCGCTGACTATGAGGCTATCAAGGGCCTGGAACTTGAGGCGGAACGATGCCAACTGGAGTTTCTCGCTGACCTGTTCGAGCAAGATCAATCGGATTTAGCAACTTTGGAATTTGAGGGACGCATAGATACATCAGTCCTCGAAGCGCAGCTGTCATCCCTGGCAAGGCACTACGGTTTGCTGGAGGAGGTGTTTATGGAGTTCCGAGTTGCAGTAGCGGGGTCTTAGTCGAGCGCCAGGAACCCGCCGGACTGGTAATCCCAAAGCCGCTTGTAGATCCCATCTTTGGCAATGAGCTCTGCGTGACTACCGGTTTCGACGATATTCCCACCATCCAGCACGATCAATCGATCCAGAGCAGCGATGGTTGACAGGCGATGGGCGATGGCTAGCACCGTCTTGCCCTCCATGAGCTCGTACAGACTCTCCTGAATAGCAACTTCGACTTCGGAATCCAGCGCAGACGTGGCTTCGTCGAGCACAAGAATAGGCGCATCCTTTAACATTACCCGAGCAATGGCGATGCGCTGACGCTGGCCGCCACTCAGCTTTACGCCGCGTTCTCCGACTTGGGCATCCAGACCCCGGGCACCGCTGTGATCCTCTAGATTGTCGATAAATTCATCGGCGCGGGCACGATGGATCGCGGTCAGCAACTCGGCTTCACTGGCCGACTCTCTTCCATAGAGAATGTTCTCGCGCACCGTCCGGTGAAGCAGTGAGGTGTCCTGAGTCACCATTCCAATGTTGGCGCGAAGACTTTCCTGGGTAACGCGTCGGACATCCTGGCCGTCAATGGTGATGCTCCCGTTTTGAATGTCAGAGAATCGCAGCAGGAGGTTAACCAGCGTGGATTTTCCCGCGCCGGAGCGACCGATAAGACCGATTTTCTCTCCAGGAGCGATATCCAAAGATAGCCCGTCGAAAACGGGTTTGTGGGGTGTGTAAGCAAAGATGACATCCTGAAAATGCACTCGCCCCGATTGTACGTTCAGCGCTTGTGCCTCGGGATCGTCCTCGACACCAATATCCCGAGAGAGCGTGCTGATGCCATCGCGAACGGTACCCACGTTCTCAAAGAGCGCCGACACCTCCCACATAATCCACTCGCTAACGCCGTTTATGCGCAGACAAAGCGCCAGTGCCGCGGCTATGGAGCCAGGAGAGATCGCTCCCTCGAACCAAAGGTAAATGGCTGTTGCGCTCACCGAAAGCAACATGAGCGTGTTGTTGGCCGTGATTGTAGTTTCCATCCATGTCACGAGCCGCATCTGGGGATGCACCGTGTTTAGAAACTCCTCCATCCCCTCTCGCGCATAGTTGGACTCTCTTTGTGCGTGGGAGAAGAGCTTCACCGTGCCAATGTTGGTGTAGCTGTCGGCAATCCGCCCCGTCATCATTGATCGCGCGTCCGCCTGGGTCTCAGAGACGCTCTGCATGCGCGGCAGTATGGTTTTAAGGATGAAGATATAGATCAACAGCCAGACAAAAAGCGGAATAGCGAGTCGTGGATCTATGCTGCCAAGAAGAAACAGCACCGATAGAAAGTACACCGTCACGTAGACCAGAATATCGAGGGTAATGAGCACCACGGATCGCACGGCTAGGGCTGTCTGCATAACCCGCGTCGCGACACGCCCGGAAAACTCGTCCTGAAAGAATCCCAGGCTCTGTCGGAGGAGGTAGCGGTGGGCCATCCAACGCACAATCATTGGAAAGTTGCCCATCAGCGTCTGGTGCAGCAGTAACGATTGCAGCGCGACCATTATGGGAAAGGCAGTCAGTAAGCCCAGTACAAATGCCATGAGTGACCGGCCACCGGCGGCAAAGATTGTTTCGGGCGTTGTAGTAGATAGTAGGTCGACTCCCTGCCCAAGGACCTCGAAGAGGGCGACTTCAACAATGGCGACGCCCATGCTCAGCAAGGACACGCAAATCAGCCAGGGCTTCAATCCGCGGGAATGGTGGAGACAAAAGCGGTAGACGGACGAGGGCGCTCGGCCGGGCTGAATGTCCGGAAATGGGTGTACGAGTTTTTCAAAAAACCGAAAAGCCATGATTTTGTTCCGCAGACGAAGGAGCTAGGTTGTTTTTTATGCCCTTTCGAAGAGGAGGGCAGTGTAGCCTGTCCTTTGGCAGGACACAGCCCGAGGGTGGCAGACCGGCCATACAGCGTTTACACTTGCGCCCTCGAAAAGCGTGGACCTCTGTTTGCGACGCGCCTCACTCTTTTGAGGGCTCTGTCTCAAGGTTCAGTTTCCATCGAACTCTATCAATTCACAGGAAGTATCCATGAATACATTTTTAAAGTCTGCGGTAGCGCTGTGCGCCGTGATTGTGCTGGGCGCATGTCAGCAACAAAACTCAGGAGAAACTACCGTGGCTGAACTACAGCTAGAAACCCCTAACCAGCGATTGAGCTACGGCGTGGCGTTGGGACTTGGTCGAAATATGGCGAATGACGGCATGACCGTTGATGTCGATGCCTTCGCTGCCGGTTTGCGTGATGCCATGACTAACTCGCCTCAGCGTCTGACCGATGAAGAAATTCAGGCTGAAATGATTGCTTTTCAAGAGCGCGTAAACGCCGAGCGTGAGTCAATGACTTCGGCAATGGCTGAAGCCAACGCTGCAGCGGCGACCGCATTTCTCTTGGAGAACAGCACTCGCGAAGGCGTAGTGACCACTGAGTCAGGTTTGCAGTACGAAGTGATCGAAGCGGGCGACGGTGCGATGCCTACTGCCGAAGATAGTGTCGAAGTCCACTACCGCGGCACGCTTATCGACGGTACGGAGTTTGATTCTTCCTACGCTCGTGGCGAGCCCGTCACTTTTGGGGTGGGTCAGGTCATCAGTGGTTGGACCGAAGCATTGCAGTTGATGCAGGTGGGTTCCAAGTACAAGCTATTCATCCCTTCAGAGCTTGCCTACGGTGCGGGTGGTGCGGGTGAGCGTATCGGACCAAACGCTGCTCTCGTTTTTGAAGTAGAGCTGCTGAGCATTCCTACTCAAGCTGGCGCAGAAGGCTAAGTACTTCGCTCTCACAGAGCCCGTTTGGTCGGGCTCCTTGTGACGCAGATCGAGGGTCTCAACTTTGTTGAGGCCCTTTTTTTTGTCATCAGTTCGTATCTGGTTAGTCGGGCCGCGCACGTCGGTCGCTGCGCTCGCTAATTTGGGGGACGCTCGCTCCGTAACCAACGCACGTGGCATGTCTTGGCATCACACGTCTGCATTTGTCGGGCCGCGCACGTTGGTCACTGCACTCGCTAAGTTGTGGGACGCTCGCTCCGTAACCAACGTACGCAGCCCGCCCCTGTATTGAAGGGCGGTGGAGCCTGAGTTACCTCAGTGAGTTGATGATCGATTGAGGTGGCACCGCAGAGAGGCAAGGGGGCCAGATTTGCGAAGTAAGCATCCCCCTTCCTAGCGCACGCAGCGAATTGGGCCCCTTGCCGGATTGTTCTGGTCGTTAGTGCTTACGAACCAGCTGAAAGACAGATACCCCGGCGAGTACGACAAAGAGAGCGAGAGTCTGCTCCGGAATACTCAGCCCCATAAAGGTCCAGACAGTCTCAGCGCAATTTCCATCGCCCATCATGACTACAGAAAATGTCTCTGAGAACGGCAGAGTCTCCAGCATGTACTCCAGACTGGGACCGCAGGCGGGCGCTAGCTCTTCGGGAAGGTTCTGAAGCCAGATGTGGCGCATGGCGACGGCACCGCCGGCTGCTGCGCTGATAAGGCAAAGCGTGGCATAGACCCGACGACCCCAGCCCTGCGGATTCTGTATCGCCGCCAAGAGCGCGAACACGCCGACGAGAACCACGAACAAACGCTGAGTAATGCAAAGCGGACAGGGCGGTAAGCCCAGTGTTCGCTCCAGATAAAAGAGGGCAAAGGCCATGGAGACAACGGTCAATAAAAATAAGCCGAAGAATACGGGCCGTATTTGAAGCAGAGCGTTCATCTAGTCTCCGTGATTTAGAACTTTGTACTGATCGAAATAGGCGGCGAGGTAATCTTCAAAGCTGACATCATCTGCAGCTTCGATATCCGTTTGGCGAGATAGCGACTCTGTGCTTTCTTCGATCAGCGATTGTTCCGCCGCCGCATCGATTCCGCCATCTTTAAAGTGCTCTGCCCAACGATTGCTGTAGCCCATGGCAAAACGGTAGTAGGGCATGCCTGTTTCACGCATCTCGCGGAGGACCCGCGCCGACGGCAATTCCACATCACCGCGCACTTTCGAATGCTGCTCAGCGAGCGCAGCGGCATAGTCAGAGTTGCCATGAACCGTGTCCAGAAGTTCCGCACTCGCCGCTATTTCACTAAGGAGCCCTTCTGCCCAGTCTGTAAGTAACCTAGGGCCAGACTCAGTATCCAGCATCAGACCCGGCTCTCGCCCGCGGTTCACCACCGCAGTCAGATTGGAGGCCTGGCGGTCTTGCTGCGCCTCGTCACATGGGGGGCTGGGCTGGGTTAGGCAGAACAAAAGGAAGCTGTCGAGGAGTCGAATCTGTGCACCATCGATACCCAGAGGGTGGAAGGGGCTGACGTCGATGCAGCGAACTTCGACGTACTCAATGCCTCTTTCATGGAGCGCGGATAAGGGGGTTTCACCGCTGCTTCCTGGACGCTTTGGTCGAATGGTGCTGTAAAACTCGTTTTCTATTTGCAGCAAGCTGTCATTGAGTTGCATGTACTCATCGTCCTGCTTGCCCTTAAACGCTGCGTAGTCAGGATGAGGTGTAAGAATCGCTTGGGTCAGGGTGGCAATATAGTTATCCAGAGAGT
Organism: Congregibacter brevis; assembly: GCF_045689245.1. Taxonomy (GTDB): domain Bacteria; phylum Pseudomonadota; class Gammaproteobacteria; order Pseudomonadales; family Halieaceae; genus Congregibacter; species Congregibacter brevis. The sequence continues at coordinate 1,077,582 of NZ_CP136865.1, forward strand.
TGTAGCAGGCACGCAGTGACTTCTGGGCGGAGCTGTTGTATCCCAAATCTCCCATGCGCAGTGCTGTGGCATGGGGAAGATGAAGCGAATTGCCCTCGCCATCAAAAGGTTCGAGATGATGCTCGCCCCGACCACGCATGAAGCTTGCGCACACGGCAGGTGACGCACCAAAAAGGTAAATCAAAAGCCAGGACCAGCGATGGAAGTTACGAATCAGACCGAGGTAGCGGCTGGTAATATAATCCTGCAGAGGGCCTTCATCGTCATCGGCTTTTTGCGCTTCGGGCCAATAGGAATCAGGCATGGAGAAGTTGTAGTGCACACCTGCGATGGCTTGCATCAGTCGTCCGTAACGATTGCCTAGGCCATAGCGATAAACGGTTTTCATGCGACCCACGTTAGAGCTTCCATAGCGTGCCACGGGGATTCCCGCGTCACCGGCCACGATACAGGGCATGCTCGCGCTCCAAAGTCGCTCACTGCCGATATGCTTGTAAACAAAGCTGTGGACGTCTTCGAGTGTTCTTAGTGTGTCATCAATACTGCTGGATACTGGAGTAATGAACTCCATTAACGACTCAGAGTAATCGGTAGTGATACTGCCGTGGGTGAGCGCTGATCCTAGAACGTCCGGGTGAGGGGTTTGGGCTAAAACGCCGTCTCCCGCCACTCGAAGGCTTTCTTTTTCGATGCCGCGGCAGATGCCACGAAGCAATTCCGGCTGCGATTCTGATAGTTCCGCCAGTTGTTGGTGCCAATGGGAGTTCAAAACTGTCTCCTCGTCGCGATTAGTTGCGACGACGTTTCGGGGCTAGCCCTTGAGATGATTTCTGACGTGAAAACGCGACGTCCTTGTAGGGTGTGATGATACACCGTCCCACCCACAATCCGTTAGCGCAGTGGAAAGCAATCCGACATTAGGGGGGTCGCGTATGCACACCGTCTATCGCGCAGGCCCAGATGTTAAGATACCGGCGCAACCATCTTTTCTTCCTATTTAACAGGAGTTATGCGGTAACTATGAAATCTTTGGTCATTGTGATTGGACTGGCATTTGTCGGCTTCTTTGCCTGGCAACAATTTGGCGGGCAATCTGAAGATGGCATGGGTCGGCAACGCCCAGCGGCTCCTGTGACGGTGGTGGAGGTCGAGTCACGAAGTTTTCGGGATCGGATCCCCGCGCTGGGAACTCTGCAGGCCTGGGAGTCCGTTGATATTACGGCTCCGGTGGCGCAACGCATCACAGGACTCAACTTTGAAGACGGACAGATTGTAGAAAAGGGCCAGACTCTGGCGACGCTTCGACAGGAATCCGAGCAGGCCTCCATGCGTGAGCTCAGCGCCCGATTGGCCGACGCCCGTCGAGAAGTTAAACGCCTTGCGGATCTGGCGCGAAAAAATCAGGTGGCGCAGACGGACCTTGATTCCGCGACAACCGAAGTAGAAGTTTTAGAGCATCAAATCAGCGAGCTCGAAGCGCGTATAGCCGATCTCACGATCGTCGCACCTTTCTCTGGCGTGTTGGGCCTTCGTGAAGTTAGCGAGGGGGCCCTCGTGTCCTTCGGACAGCGACTCACTACTTTGGACGATGTCAGTCGTATGCGACTGCAGTTCACAGTACCCGCGCGTTACCTCGGTGTCCTCCAACCGGGCATGTCGATCATCGCGAAGAGCGCGGCTTTTAAAGAGGACTTTGTGGGCACACTTTCCGCAGTAGGTAGCCGGGTAGATCCAGTGGCACGAGCGATCACCGCGCGCGCGGTCGTCCCTAACGACGAAGGCCAGCTTAGAGCGGGCCTCCTGATGGAGATTGAAGTCACAGGTGACTCCAACACGGTGCTTATGGTGCCCGAGGAGAGCATTCAAAGCCGAGCAGCGCGGCACTTTGTCTGGAAGGTTGATGGAGAGCAGGCCCTGCGAAGCGAAGTAAAAATTGGAGCCCGTATCCCGGGCTGGGTGGTTATTCTTGACGGAGTGAGCGAAGGCGAACGTATTGTCCAGGACGGCGTGATCCGCCTCTCGGGTAACGCAATGCCCGTTCGCGTGGTGCAAAGCTGATGTTACTTTCTGATGTGGCGGTTAGGCGGCCTGTAATGGCCCTTGTGGGTAGTGCCCTCATCGTGGCCTTTGGCCTGCTGGCCTTTGATCGCTTGCCCTTGCGGGAGTACCCGGATATCGATTCACCCATCGTGACGGTGCAAACCTCCTATCCCGGCGCCTCTGCCGCGGTAGTAGAGAACAAAATCACTGAACTCATCGAGAATCGCCTATCGGGCATCGAGGGCATCAAAACATTGAGTTCCGCCAGTTACGACGGCGAATCCACTGTGACTATCGAGTTTAATCTCGACCGAGATATCGACTCCGCAGCTAACGATGTACGTGATCGCGTTTCCGGGGTTCTGGATAACCTCCCTGAAGAAGCGCTGCCACCCGAAACTCGCAAGAGCAACAGTGATGAGCAGGTGATCTTCTGGTCGCACCTTGTGGGTGAGAATATGTCCGCCCTCGAGTTGACGGATTATGCCCGACGCTACCTCGAAGACCGCTTTGCAGTTCTGGATGGTGTGGCACGGGTGCGTATCGGTGGCGGTCAGATCTACTCTATGCGTATCTGGCTGGACCGCAACGCTTTGGTAGCTCGGGGCCTTACTGTGACCGATGTAGAAAGTGCCCTCCGCAGCCAGAATGTCGAGCTCCCCGCAGGCACGATCAAATCGTCGCAGAGGGACTTCGTGGTTCGTATTGATCGCAGTTATCAGGTCGCGGAAGACTTTCGTGAGCTGGTACTGGCACGGGGAGACGATGGCTACCTCGTTCGCCTGGCAGATGTTGCAAGAGTGGAACTCTCCAGCGCGGAATCCCGAAGTATGTTCCGCGGCAATACAGAGTCTATGGTCGGCGTTGGTATTGTGAAACAAAGCAAAGCGAACGCGCTCAGTGTGGGCAGGGCTGTGCAAGCAGAGATCAAGCGCGTAAATCAGCAGCTCCCCGACGGTATGGAATTGGTCGTAGGCTTTGATCGGTCGGTATTTGTTGATGCGGCGATTGACGAGGTGTTTTCGACGCTTTTCATTGCCGGAGTACTCGTTGTCATCGTTATCTTCATGTTTCTGGGCGACCCCAGGAGCGTTTTGGTCCCTGCGCTTACTGTTCCAATCTCACTCATTGGTAGCTTCAGTATGCTTTGGGCATTGGGATACAGCATCAATCTGCTGACATTACTGGCGCTGGTCCTCGCCATTGGTTTGGTGGTTGATGACAGTATCGTGGTGCTTGAGAACATTCACCGGCGCCTGGTTCGTGGTGAGTCAGCCTTGGTGGCTTCCTATCGCGGTTCCCGCCAGGTGGCCTTTGCGGTAATCGCTACCACGCTGGTGCTGGTCGCCGTGTTTATCCCTATAACTTTTCTTGAGGGCAATGTGGGGCGCTTGTTTGCGGAGTTTGCCGTAGCGATGGCCATTGCTGTGATTTTCTCCAGTTTTGTGGCTTTGACCTTGGGTCCGGTTATTTGCTCAAAGTTGCTCAATAAGGACAAAGTCTCAAATCGTCTTGCAGACAGAGTAGAAGCGCTCAGCGAAGCGATGGAGCTTCGCTACAGGAAAGTGCTCAGGCCCTTTGTTGAGCGATCGTGGTTGTTTATTCCGGTGTTGTTGCTCTGTGTTTTCGCTGCGTGGCAATTGAGTCGCAGTGTGCCGCAGGAGTTCTCGCCGACGGAAGACCGCGGCGTGCTGTATATGATTGCAGCAACCCCGGAGGGGTCTTCTTTCGAATACACAGTGGATCAGGTGTTGCAAGTCGAAGAACTTCTAATGCCGCTGGTTGAAAGTGGTGAGGTGCGCAGGCTTCTTATTCGCGCCCCTGGTTGGGGTGGTGGTGAATCCTTTAACCAGGCCTTCACGATTATGGCGCTCGCACCATGGGAAGAGCGTGATCGTACCTCTCAGGAAATAGCGGCAGACGCTCAAGCCCGGGTGAAAGATATCGCCGGTGCCAGGGTATTTGTGCGCGCACCGCGCTCCTTTGGTGGCGGTAATGCTGACCCGGTACAGTTTGTTGTGGGTGGTGATAGCTATGAGAACCTGGCCGAGTGGCAGGACATCATGCTGGCAAAAGTTGCCGAAAATCCGGGTCTGCTTCGCGTAGATACCGACCTCAAACCTACAAAGCCGCAGCTCCGCGTTTCTGTGGATCGTAATCGTGCGGGTGATCTGGGGATTAGCCTCGCGGACATCGGCAGAACATTAGAGACTCTCCTGGGTTCTCGCCGCGTGACGACCTTCATCATGGGCGGGCGTGAGTATGACGTGATCATCGAGGGTGATCGAGAGGAGTCCCGTACGCTTTCGGATCTGGACAACATCTACGTGCGCTCCAGCACCACCGATCGACTCATCCCACTCTCTAATATGGTTACTCTTAGAGAAGAGGCGGGCGCCGGTAGTCTGAATCGTTACAACCGTGTTCGCTCCTTTACGTTGTCCGCTTCTCTGGCTGATGACTACAAACTGGGTGAGGCCCTGGAGTACCTGCAAGAAGTTGTGCGTACGGAGCTGCCCGAAACCGCGAGCTTCGACTTCAAAGGCGAGTCCCTTGAGTACTATCGGGCAAGCGGCAGCGTGTACATCACGTTCATGCTTGCCTTGCTTATTGTCTACCTGGTGATGGCGGCACAGTTTGAGTCCTTTGTGCACCCGGCAATTATTCTCTTTACCGTACCGGTAGCCTTGCTCGGTGGTTTGTGGGGACTACAGCTTGTCGGTGCGACGCTGAATATCTACAGCCAGGTCGGTCTGATTATGCTGGTCGGATTGGCCGCTAAGAACGGAATTCTCATCGTGGAGTTTATTAACCAGATGCGAGACGCTGGTTTTGAATACGAACAGTCGGTTATCGAGGGCGCGAGCAAACGTCTTCGTCCGATTGTTATGACGGCATTTACCACGGTGATGGGCGCACTACCGCTGGTTCTTTCCTCCGGTCCGTGGCATGAAGTTCGCAGTGTGATCGGTGTTGTTGTCATGGGTGGAGTTGCTCTGGCTACGCTAGTGACCCTGTTTTTGGTGCCCATGGCCTACAGCCTGCTCGCGCGAGGCACCGGCTCTCCGGAACTCGTGAGCCGTCAGCTGGATGCGGAAATGGAGTCTTTTGATGCCGCCAAAGCCGCGGGAAGTACGGCGGTAGCGGGGCAGGAAGCGAGTTAGCAGGGCCTGCGGTAGCGGCGCTAGGGAGCGGGAGTACGTTCGTCCATTTCCATGAGTGCCGCTTCCCAGTGCTCTATGTCTGATCCCAACGCATTAAGAACTTCAAACCCGGCTATCCAGCTGCCGGGATTCTCTTTGTCTCGCATGCGCCAACGTACCTGACCTACCAGGTAGAAGGGCTCACTTTCTCCGGGGAGCTCAACGCCAATCTGCAGTATGGCGCCTACCATCACGGTCTCGTCGAGGCGCACCCGTAGTCCACTGTGAGAAACATCGAGGGTATCGCAGCGGGCAACTTTTCCGGGACCTATGCTGCCAGGTGGGGGTGATTCGATTTCAATGAATACCCGGGATGCGACAGGTAGCCGGAAGAAACGTCGATTGTCGTTGCCCGTCATTGTCCCTCCTCCCGCGCTCTTTCGACTTCATCCCGGAAATAGGAGCGAGTCTCCAGAATGTCCACAAGTCCCTGATCCATAAGCGTTCGCAGTTCGGAGCGGCTCAGTTCTCGCAGAGCAATACCTTTGCGGTTGACGAAAATATAGTTGTCACGCCGGGGATCGAACACGGCAAGCTTGGCCATGATCGGGGTTTCTCCGTCATGAAACCCGAGCCATGCACCCATGGGCACATCTACCTCTCGCTCTTTACTCGCAGCCGGGCTTTGCCCGGGAGGCGACGCTACAGGCGTCAGTGGTGGCGGTGTTGGCGGCTGAGGTGGAGGCGCGGGCGCTTGAGGTGGCGCCGGGGCTGCATAACTGGGAGGCTGCGGCGTTGGCGTTGGCGTTGGCGTTGGCGTTGGCGTTGGCGTTGGCGTTGGCGTTGGCGTTGGTGCCGGTGCCGGCGTCACTACGGGTGAAGGTGGCGGAACTGGCGGAGGTGCGGGTGGCCGGGGTGCCGCTACCGGTTGATACTCGGGCGCTGCCGGTGGACTCAGCGGCTGCGGGGTTGCGGGTGTTTCCCGATCCGCCGGTGCACCACCTATCGCTGCCTCAGCAGCCGGTGCCTCAGGTTCATCCAGCTCCAGAGTGAGGTCCAGTTCTGCGCCTTCTGGTGGCTCCAGCACTGGATCCCATTCATCAGCATCACTGAGATCAGGAAGCTCCTCCGACCAATCCTCAGCCTCTGAACTGTCGACAACGTTGTCTGTGTCCGGCGCAAGCTCCGGTTCTTCGGCCTGCTCAATAGTTTCCTCTTTGGGAAGCGTATCGACATCGCTTTCAGTCGCGACCGTAGGCTCGTCATGAGCGCGCCGATCAGGGTGCGTCGGCCGCCCATCATCAGGGTCATGCTCCGCAACGGGTTGAGAGCCTTCAGCCGGAGGAGAGCCTTCAGCCGGAGGAGAGCCCTCAGCCGGAGGAGAGCCCTCAGCCGGAAGAGAGCCCTCAGCGGGTTTGGATAGCGAGCCCTCAGCGGGCTCTTGTTCAAAGCCCTCAATGGATTCGGGTCGAGAATCCGTTGTGGAAGGGGCGTCAGATACGTCTTCGGGGGGGCGGTAACCGGGATCGATAAATTGGCGCAAGCGATCTTCGCTATCGATGCCAACTGCGGAAGCGAGGCTGAGGCTAAAGCTATCCCGATTGGCCAGTAGCACGGAAAAGCCGTCGTTCACACGCTGACTGAAAGCTTTCCGAGAAATATCCAAAGCCTTTAAGCCTACAAAATTCGCAAAGAGCAGGTGCTGTCCGTTCTCCAGTTGCAATACGAGCTGAGCTCTTAACTCGCCCTCATCATCTTCAAATTGATACCAATCGCCCGTAGTGAGTCTGTCATCTCTGCTGACTTCCAGAGCGGGAGGCTCTGCTTCTACCGGAATAGCAGGGATTTTCACTAGCTGAAGCTTCTGGCCGTGCTGTATACGCAGGTGTGCGTACTCCACGAGTCCAATGGCACTATCGGTAGCATCGCTGTCATGCTCAAGGCTCAGCAGCCAGCGTCGAAGCTCTCCAGGCAAATGTCGGAGGATCTGTTCCTGTCGATCACGGCCGGCGTCACCCGAATCCTCCTGTGCTTGCACGGACTCCATAAGGTGCAGCGTTGCTCGGCGCATCTGATCCCATTCTCGCGATACGCCTCCATGCTTTACCAGTACAAGCTGGGCGCTGTCGTACCACGGGCCTTTAAGAAACTCTCCGATTGCCGCGGGGAGGTCGAACTTTTCGAGCCCCGCATTGATGTCCTTGGCTGCTTCACGTCGAGCGGAGAGAGTTTTAAGGCGGGCTTCTTCGGTCTCCGCCAGCCTTTGCACCATTCGCTGTGCTCGCGCGGCATCACGCTCGTTGGCGGCAACCAGCTCTTGAGTAATCGCAGCGATATCAAGCCGATCGTTGTTGAACCACTCCAGCGACTTTTCGACCGCACGCTGTATGCGTTGCTCGAGCATTTGCCCTGCTCGATCGAGGCGCATCTGCCAGCCGACAGCACCGTTTTGTAGTGCGTCAAGCAAGCGATGGAGGTCGTGGGCACCCGGGGTGTAAAACGACTCTTCTCTGAGCGCCATTGCCACCGCTAAAGGCAGTAGTCGCCGGATATGATCTTTAAGGGGTTGTTCGAGAGGGAAGTGATCTTCCCACTCGTCGAATGCTTCACAGACCCACACCAATACAGCATGGTCTCCGGGCCGAAGGCTGGCTTTTAAGTTTTGTTTGGCTGCACGACGCTTAATCGTTGCCAGAGGCGAGCTGTCGGTGTCTTTGCTCTTGGCGAGAAAGCTAATCAGCGTATCTGGCGAGAGGGTATCGGCACTGAGAGGTGCATCAGTGGGAGCGAACTGTTCCTCTACCTTAGGCTTAAGAGAGCAGGGGAGTGGGATTTGATCGTGAGAAAGAGTCATAGCGCGCCGCTAAACCGGCAGCAGTCCTAGCGCAAGCTCTTGAGCAGCTGGTCAACGACTCGCTCAAGCTGTTGTAGGTTGCTGCAAGGTGCACAGTAGTGGCAGACAGTCTGGTAGCGCAGCATCTCTGAATCACCGGTACCCCAAGCGCGCCGCGACTCCGGATTCAGCCAGATAACTTGTTTACTGCGCTGGTAAATGCTCTGCATGATCTCCAGCTCTGGGTTTCCTCGATTGTTACGCGCATCGCCTAGAATGATAACCGATGTATTGCGGTTGATGTCGTCCAAGGCCAGCTGAGAAAAGTCGCGGAAGCTGCTGCCATAATCCGTGGCGCCGCCGTAGCGCCAATTCGCTAACTCGATAGCACGCTCCAGCGGCTCGTCCCGGAATAGATCGCTGATTTCCCCCAGGTGACTTGAGAACGCAAAGCTTCGAGTGCGTGGGAGAACGTCCTGAAGGCTATACAAAAACATCAGCAGAAAACTGGCGTAAGCAGCAACGGATCCGCTTACGTCACATACCGCCAGCAATTGCGCCTTGTCACGCTTCCGTGATCGCCAGTGCGTCTTAAACAATATGCCGTCGTGAGCCATACCACCACGCAGTGTCTTGCCCATGTCCAGCTGGCCGCGCTTTACGGGCCGACGACGGGCGCTGTGGCGGCTGGCTAGACGACGGGCCATGCGGCGCACTTGTTCCTGCACCCGATCACGATGCCGCCGATCGATATTAGATAACCGGGTCTTGCTTAGGATATCTTCCATGAACGCGCTGTTGTGGCCCTCTGCGTTCATGAGGTACTGCTGCTCTACGTAGTCTCGCACCTGTTCGCGGAGCACGTCACGGTAACGGCGCAGAGTATCGATTGCAGGCGAGTCGGCGCGCTCGAGCTCAATGACAGCGTCGCGCATTAAAGCCTCGCCAAGGGTGTCGAGGATTCTGCGAGTGTACTGGCCCTTTTGAGTGAACAGCCGAATCTTACTGAGACCAGCGTCCTGGGCTGCGCTGCGCATGGCGGTACTTAGCGCGCCCCGTTGGTTTTCGAGAAGCGCAGGCAACAGTTCGCCATCTAACAATTCTTTCAGCGACGGAGAACTTCCCGCCGCTGCCTGAAGCTCTGCAGCATCAGAGGCTGATCCTCCCCCCGCTGCGGCCTGTCCCGCACCATTGCCAGCGGCATCTGGACTATCTGCCGTCGCACCTTCTGCGCTCTCGCTACCTTCACCGTCTCCTTCGGTGGTGTCAGCCTCGCCTTCGGTACTGAAGTCGGCGGCCTGTTCGTCGAAGAACTGATCAAAGCAATAAAAGAACGTATGCTCTTCTCGGTCGCTTTTGGCTAAGGTTAAAGCAAGGGCATTGCGGAGAGTGTCTCGATCGGAGTAACCCACGACTTCCATTGCCGCGGCCGCATCCAGAGTCTCTGCAGGAGACACGGGTAAAGAGTGACTGCGGAGAATCTCGATGAAGCGAAGCAGGCTGGACTGCATTTAGGCGTTGTCCGAGGCCTGCTCGATAGAACGCAGGATAGCGCCCAGTTCCGCTTCGGTCGCCTCAATATCTTGCTCAAACTTCAGGAGTACGTTGAGGGTCTCCTGTACGAGCTTGGGTTCCAACTCCGCGGCATGAAGGAGTAACAGGCTGCGCGCCCAGTCGATAGTTTCGGAAACCGCCGGCTGTTTCTTAAGGTCGAGCTCTCTCACGGCATGTACAAAGGCCACGAGTTGCTGGCGCAAGCTGCCCTGTACCTCCGGCACTCTGCTGGCGAGGATGCGCTCTTCAAGATCAATGCTGGGAAATGGGATATGCAGGTGGAGGCAGCGGCGTTTCAGGGCGTCAGAAATATCGCGGGTGTTGTTACTCGTGAGGAACACCAGCGGCGTCGACTTGGCTTTGATCGTGCCAATCTCTGGAATGGATACCTGATAGTCCGACAGAATCTCCAATAGCAGGGACTCAAACTCGTGATCTGATTTGTCAATTTCATCGATGAGCAGTACTGCGCCTTCGGGCTGCTCCATGGCTTGCAGCAAGGGACGGGGTTCAAGAAATTCTTCGGAGTAGAAAACGTCTCCAAACTGATGAAGGCGCTCAACGGACTCGGCTAGGCCTTCGGCACCATCCAACAAATCGCCCAGCTTCTCCTTGAGAACCTGTGTGTATAGAAGCTGCTTTCCGTACTTCCACTCATACAAAGCTTTTGCTTCGTCCAGTCCTTCGTAGCACTGCAGGCGCACCAAGGGCAGGCCCAAAAGTGTTGCCGCGGTTTTTGCGAGCTCTGTTTTACCGACGCCGGGAGGGCCTTCGACTAATACGGGTTTGCGTAGCTGCGCCGCAAGAAAGACCGCCGTTGCTATTCGCGGGCTGCATATATAACCGAGCTCAGCAAAGCCGTTTTCAATCGCCTCCATAGAGGCAAGTTCAGTCCTTTTATCCACGGCCCTTGGGCTCTCCCTAAGCTGGTGCAACGCGGCTGTCTAGCCGCCTGTCGCGTTCATGAAGCGCAGAATCTGCGGCTCTTCACTGTTATCAAAGTAGTGGCGCTCGGGCTTGATAGCCATGGCGTCGTGCAAAACTGTCTGCAGCTCTTCAGTGGTGCTGCCCGGGCTGCGCAGGTACTCTCGTAAATCCACGGAATGCTCGTTTCCCAGACACAGCAAAAGCTGCCCTTCCACCGTCACACGCACCCGATTGCACAAGTGGCAAAAATTATTACTGTGCGGCGAGATAAAGCCAATGCGACTGCGGCTGCCCTCAAGCGAGTACATTCTTGCGGGGCCGTCGCTTCCGGTCGGGTCGCCTAACGCACACAGGCTGTAATGCTCTTCAATCTGAGCGCGGAGCCAGTCGCTGTCAGCCAGGGTTAAAGCACGGTCGTGATCGTCGATACGGCCCAGAGGCATCTCTTCGATGAAAGCGAGATCTATACCTCGCTCTTTGGCAAAGCTGACCAGATCCAGTACTTCGTCGTCGTTGTCACCGCGCATAATGACTGCATTGATACGAATCCGCTCAAAATCGGCCGCACAGGCTGCGTCGACGCCGGCGATAACCTGTTCCAGATGGCCGACGCGGGTGATCTGCCTAAACCGCCGTGGCTGCAAGCTATCGAGACTGATGTTCAGCCGCTTCACACCGGCATCACTTAACGGTTGAGCCAGACGCTGGAGCTGGGAGCCGTTGGTGGTCATCACCAGTTCTTCTAATCCCTGCATTGCACCGAGCTGTTCTACCAACTGCATGATGTTGTGTCTCACCAACGGTTCGCCGCCCGTAAGACGGATTTTGCGAACGCCCAAATTGACAAAAGCCTGCGAGACCTTTGCCAGCTCTTCCAGAGTGAGTACTTCATTTTTGGGGACAAATTTCATGTCTTCGGCCATGCAATACACACAGCGAAAGTCACAGCGATCTGTCACGGACAAGCGCAGATAGTCGACGCGTCGACCGAAGCGATCGATAAGCGTGTTCGGAGTGTTTTCTTGCATGGCGCGCAGTGTACTTCTCTGGGGCGTTGCGACCAAGCGCGCGCCGCGCTTTACAGCTCGCACTCTCTGGGACACGATGGGCGTCTATGAGCTCTTTTAGTCCTTGCGGCGCAATCAAAACCTCTCAAGATCACCGGTATACGCTCGAGTTCGGGCGGGGTCTGGGCTGATGCGGGCTATTGCCTTTTACGCCGGTCCTCTCTTGGCGTTTGCCGCTGCGCTCTTGGCCTTGGAGACAGGCCAGTCTCAGTCCGTTGCAGTAGTGCTGGGTGTCGCGGTTATCTGCATTGTGTGGTGGATTTTCGAACCCATCGCGATTCCTGTGACGTCGCTGATTCCTCTTGCAGTTTTGCCCCTCGCCGGCATTCTGACGCCTGCAGAAGTAGGGGAAGCCTATGGTTCGCCGCTGATTTTGCTGCTGCTGGGGGGCTTTTTGCTCTCTCAGGCGATGGAAAGCAGCGGTGCGCATAGGCGAATCGCCCTGGGAATGATTCACCTGTTTGGTGCCAAAAGCCCCCAGCGATTGGTATTGGGGTTCATGACGGCCGCTGCGGTACTCAGTATGTGGATTTCTAATACGGCGACGACCTTGATGCTATTGCCCGTCGCCCTCGCGATGCTCGAGGGCTCCAAAGATAAGGAGCGGCTCGCGGTACCTCTGCTTCTTGGCCTCGCCTATGCCGCGAGCGTCGGGGGTGTTGGAACGCCTATTGGGACGCCTCCCAATCTAATATTCATGCAGATATTTGAGGAGTACACGGGCGAAGAGATGTCCTTTACGCGCTGGATGACCTGGGGCGTACCGGTCGTAGTGTTGCTGGTGCCAGCCATGGCATGGTCACTTACTCGGGGGATTGAGCGCAGTGCGAGTCTTGAACTGCCTGTTGTAGGTCCCTGGCGGCCGGAAGAGCGTCGAGTGCTTGCTATTTTTTGTCTTACCGCGGTGGCATGGGTTACGCGCAGTGAACCCTTTGGGGGTTGGCGAGCGTTGTTGGACTTACCCCAGGCCAACGACGCATCCGTCGCCCTGCTTGCGGTGGTGGTTATGTGTATCGTCCCTAATGGTCGTGGGGGGCGGTTACTGGATTGGGATAGAGCCAGTCGTATTCCCTGGGGCGTTTTACTGTTGTTCGCTGGGGGAATCTGTTTGGCGAAGGGTTTTGTTGCCTCGGGTCTGAGTGACGTTTTGGGTCAGGCGCTGGCCTCTCTTACAAATATGCCGTCCATCCTGCTGATTCTGGTGGTGTGTCTGGTAGTCACCTTTATGACTGAAGCCACCAGTAACACGGCGAGTACCACACTCCTGATGCCGGTGCTGGCTGCTGCGGCGCTTGCCGCTTCTTTGCCTCCGGAGTTGATCATGGTGCCTGCGGCTATGAGTGCAAGTTGCGCCTTTATGTTGCCGGTGGCTACGGCGCCGAATACCGTCGTGTTCGGGTCCGGACTGATTACCACCACACGGATGGCTCGTGAGGGGCTTATGCTTAATTTTATAGCCGCAGCGATTATCACCGTGGTGTGTTACGGAGTAATGGTTTTATGACAACGGGCGTTCGATTTTTTGGGCTTGCTCTCATTCTAATGTCTCTGGCACTTCTTTATCCCGGTATTACCCAGCCAGTTTTAACCCTCAGCGGAGAACTCGAGAAGTCCGAGCTCGCGGACTTTGGTATAGACCTTATTGCGGGCGAGGGCGGTAATAGCCAGACCCGTGACATGCTCAATGCCATGGCACGCATGATGGGCTTGGATCAGATTGAGGGCCGCGTCGAGGCCTATCGAAGCACAAGATCGATCTTGGGTATGTCCGAGGAACTCGCTAGCAACGGCAATCTTCTGGTCGCCGTGATGATCGTCAGCTTTAGCGTGGTGATTCCTGTCTTAAAGCTGCTGTTTCAAGCCTGCGCCCTATTGTTACCCGCAAACTCCGCAAGGCGATTGTTGAAGCTGAATGCGGCTTTGGGAAAATGGTCGATGGCGGACGTGTTTGTCATGGCGATGCTCATTGCCTTTATGGCAGGGAGAGCATCGAATCACGTGGGTGAGTTGTTGATTATGGATGCGCAGCTGGAACAGGGCTTCTGGTTCTTTCTGGCCTACTGTCTGTTTGCTATCGCCGCGGGCGGGCTCCTCAATTTTGTCGCTGCCAGGCAATCCGCTTCCGAGGAGCTACCCAAACAAAACCTGATCTGATAGAGGGATGGCTGGCTGTTGGTTCCAGAATCAGCCAGCGCGCATAGATACGGTGTAACCTTCAGCAGGGGAGGCCTCCCCTCGAAGCACCTTCAAAAAAGCCTCTTGAGCGGCAGTATCGCCGTCAAAATGCCGGATTTTCAGCCAGTCATCAGCAAAGCGCCGGAAGTTTACAAAGCTTGTTGCGATGCGTTTTTCCATTTCGCTGGCACCCCATTCCTTGCTGCGCTTTGCGGCCTGCGCTGGAGCAAAAAATAGTTCTGGTTGGGGGCCCGGCAGTGTTTCGCCAGCTCCCATGGGGCCATCCTGATGTGTTGCACCAACGAGACAAGCGTAACGAAGTTCATCGCCGTAGTGGCTATGCAAAGCCATGTTGACGGTGCGGTCACCCGCCATATCGACACTCACGGCGGATAGCTTTGGCATATCGCCAATTTCGTCATAGGTAAAGACGGTATCGTAGCAACCGAGCTCCTCGCAAAACGCCTTGTTGCGCGAAGAGGTGAGGCCGACACTGCGTAAAGCTCCCCGTGCCTGCACCGCGTGTGCCAGAGCTATTGAGGTTTTACTGGAAGCGCTGGTTATCAGGCAGTCTTTCGCCGCGTAAAAGTCGTTATCAAACAGGGCGTCTTCACACAGCCAAGAAGTCAGATAGAGGCCACGAAGAAGGCTGTCCTGCTCCTCCCGCGAGGTTTCATAAACAGGGTTTTTCGAAGCCCGCTGAAACTGCGCATAGATGGGAGCGAGACCTTCGCGATGCCCCGATACGTCGCAAAAGTTGTACTCATTGCATAGGCCTGCATTGATAAGCAGATGTGTCGACATGGGGAAAAATCCCCAAACCCGCTCGCCAGTTTTTACATCAGCGTGCTCACTTTTCACGACAGTGGCATAACCCATCGCCGGTACGCGACCCCAGGCCTCGTCATCGGTAGGGAAAAAACGCCAGTACCCCAACAGATCGCCCACATGACAGTAGCTGATGTTGTTGGCGGTTAGCGCAAAGCGATCCACTTCCAGTAAGACCTGCCCGGCCTCCAAAGCGTCGGGGAGGGTGGTTTCGACGACGCGCAGCATGTCAAAGGCATCGCGTCGGGTTTCCAGTGTTAGTTGGCTTGTCATGGCAGATCAGAGCGCCGCCATGATGCTTTCTGCAGCGCTGACGTCAACGCCGGCTCCTGGTTCAACATTGAGGGTAGTTACCGTCCCGTCATCGACAATCATGGCGTAGCGTTGGCTGCGCAACCCCATGCCAAATCCCCGGCCATCCAGTTCAAGGTCGAGGGCCTTAGTGAAGTCGCCATTTCCGTCGGCGAGCATCATGATGTGCTCCGCATTTTGTGCTTTGCCCCATGCATCCATTACAAAAGCGTCGTTAACGGACAGGCAGGCGATGGTATCTACGCCGGCGGCCAGGATCTTGTCTGCATTAACCACATATCCGGGAAGGTGGGTCATGGAGCACCCGGGAGTAAACGCGCCTGGCACAGCAAACAAGACAACTTTCTTGCCGCTGAACAGCTCATCTGTGCTTACGGGAGTCGGGCCGTTTTCGCCCATAACCTGAAGCTTGCCTGAGGGGATCTTGTCGCCAACAGAAATACTCATCTTTAACTCTCCTTGCCTAAAAAAATGTGGTGGCCGATTCTGCCTATCAAGCCGTCCAACTGTCTACTGCTCTGAAGCATCCATCATGCCGTCAAAAATAAACTCGCACTCTCGGTAGAAGTCCATTTGTTCTTCACCCAGATAGGGCGCAATCATTGTCATCAGTTGTAGCACACCCTGATGAATACAGCGTTGGGCATCACTTTGGTCGTGGAGGAGCCGGTCATAGCTGAGCCAGTAAGTGAGTTGGAGCGTCATGTTCTCTACCAACGCATCCATTTGTACTTTGCTCAAGGTGGTTTGCGAATGCTCAAACAAGCTGCTGATAATGGCTTTGAGAGCGGCGCGTTTCGCCGCGAGAATACGCCGAAAGCCACGCACTAGAGTCGGGTAGCGCCGCATGAGATCGTCAAGATTATGGTAGAGAAACCGGTACTGATATAGCTCTTCGAGCACCACGTAGAGGTAATACCAGTTGTCTTCGAGATGACCCTTGTGCTCGTGTAGTGGCTGTTCGACCGGTGCGTTCAGCGTTTGCGTTAGCGCCAGTTGGAACTGCTCAAAGAGCTCTGCAATGATCTGATCTTTACCCTTGAAGTGGTAATAGAGATTCCCGGGACTGATATCCAGCTCTCCCGCAATATCAAGGGTAGTCGCGTGCGCCTCGCCCTCTTCGTTAAACAGACGAAGACTGGTATCGAGAATACGATCCCGGGTTTTCACCGTTTTTCAGGCGCGGATTAGTTGGTTTTTCGTCGAGCCGGCGTTTTTTTTGCGGCTTGGGGCTTTTTAGCGGCGGGCCGCTTTTTTGCCGGTGACTTTTTGGCCCGCGCAGGAGCCTTTTTCTTCTTCGCGGGAGCTTTTCTGGCCGTTTTTACCGTGCCACTGCTGCTCAATGCGTCCGTGAGGGCGTCA
Organism: Congregibacter brevis; assembly: GCF_045689245.1. Classification (GTDB taxonomy): domain Bacteria; phylum Pseudomonadota; class Gammaproteobacteria; order Pseudomonadales; family Halieaceae; genus Congregibacter; species Congregibacter brevis. Next base: position 1,093,823 of record NZ_CP136865.1, read on the forward strand.
ACTCGATTGGCTAAGCGGTCAATCTTCTCATGAAGAGCTAGCAGGTCTTCGCCGCGCGCCGGGCGCTGCAAATTAAAGTTCTCACGCACGCGGTTGATACGGTCTTCCACGGAGTGGCGAGCCGCAGAGCCCGCCTCTATGGCGTCTCTCGCCTCGTCTTCCAGCGCCGCTCCGGCCTTGACCAGCTCACGAAACAGCTTGGGGGGCTCAACGCCAGCTTTTTCAAGCCGGCCCTGGGCTTCGTCAACCGCTCGGCCGTAGGCGCCGACGCCTGCTAACCAGATGTTTTTCGCGATCTCGCCTGCTTTGTCGGTAACTTTGTTCTTATCGTCTGCCATCGTGTTTCCTCTGCACTAGTGCCTCTTTTCCGCGGCAGATGTCTCCGCTAGCGAAACGCCGCCAAGAATCAAAAGGCGCGTAAAGCTGAAGGAGCGGGCGGTTTCTGGGCATTATTCGAATCTGCGGTCGCAGTCTAGCAGACAGATATTTCTGAGCGGGACAAAGAGGCAAAAAAAAGGGGGTCACAATGTGACCCCCAAAAAATCCCCAGGTCGGGGACAGTGAACCCGTTAGGGCAATTAGGCAGCGGCTTTAAAGCCAACAGATCCTTTGAGCTCAGCGAAACGTGCGCGAGCTTTTTCCAGCTGTGCTTCGAGCTTTGCACGATCCAGAGCGGCAACTTCCAGCTTGGGCAGATCGATATCGTCGATAGCTGTCTTAGCTTGCTTTTCAACCTTCTGGCCACGCTTGACCATATCGGCATACAGCTTGTCAGCTTTCTTGCGACGTGCAGTAAGTTCAGTTTCTACAGTCTTGATCTGGCCTTGGAACTGATCGAATGCCATGCCGTAGAAGCCAAGGCTTGCAAGGAACGCGTTACGGCTTGCTTCAGTCATACGACCCTGCAGGCTAACGGTCTTCTTTGCGGCAGTTTTGCGAGCTGCAGTTGCTTTACGAGCCACAGGCTTGCGCTTGGCAGTAGTTTTGGCAGTAGTCTTGCGCTTGGGTGCTGCTTTTTTGGCTTCAGCCATGATATTCACTCCTAGAATTCAAATTTTGTTGTCAAAATGGTGCAATCAGTTTTTGTTGATGTAGGCGCCGCTTTCGTGCGTCGACCTACTTCTTGTCAAGCCTGCATCGCCATCCGGGGGCAGAAGCAGGGAGAATGACTGGAATCATGATCTCTCTCCTGTTTGGCCAGCATCGCATCATTGCGCTACTGGACGGTGTCGGCCTTATTGGACTTTCTCTCTGGCGTGGCACTGACTGCTCACATCTCCAGTGAGGAGGACTTTAGGGAAAATAATTAGAACAAACATACTAATCTCAGCCACGAAATTGTGACTTTCTGCACAAAGGCGGTTAAGCCGGCATTAGCGACTGTTTTAGAGCTGGAAGAGGGGCCTGGTGGCAAAACGGGTGCCGAAGCACCCGTTTGAGGAACTGCAATGGATAGCAGACCTTAGCTCTGAGGCTTGGGTCCTGCGTCTACAATAGAAGTTCCGGCGTCAAACTTGACAATGTTGTCCTGAAAAAGCGTCGCAAGCTTATTGGCCTGCTCGTCGTAGGCGGCAGTGTCGCCCCAATTGTCGCGGGGATTAACGAACTGAGCGTCAACGCCGGGTATTTCCGTTGGGAAGTCGAGGTTGAGAATGTCGAGATGTCCGCGTGGTGCGTCCAACAGTGCGCCACTCTCTGCAGCACTTATCACGGCGCGAGTGACGGGTATCGGGAATCGAGACCCTGATCCTCCGGCTGCGCCCGAGCCACCGGTCCAACCGGTATTGACTAGATAGACCTGGCTATCGAACTCTTCGATGCGCTTCATTAGCAGCTCTGCATAATCACTCGCAGGTCGAGGCATGAAAGGCGCACCAAAACACGTAGAGAAAGTGGGGTGAATTCCCGCTTCAGCGCCCACTTCGGTAGAGCCGACACGAGCTGTATAGCCGCTGAGGAAGTGAAAAGCGGCGGCTTCTTTGGACAAAATAGAGATCGGCGGCAAGACGCCAGAAACGTCACAGGTCAGAAAGATCACGCACTTAGGCTCTCCGGCGGAATTAGCTTCGATACGCTTTGGTACATGAACCAGCGGGTAGCAGCAGCGACCGTTTTCGGTCAGGCTGGTATCGTCGTAATCAGCGTGACGGTTCTCGTCTACGACGACATTCTCAACGATGGCACCAAATTTGATGGCGTCCCAAATAATCGGCTCATTCTTTTGGCTGAGATTGATGGTCTTGGCGTAACACCCGCCTTCGATGTTAAAGACTGAGCCGCGCGTCCAGCCATGCTCGTCGTCGCCGATGAGGTAGCGATTGGGGTCGGCGGACAGCGTTGTCTTGCCCGTTCCTGATAAGCCAAAGAATAGTGTGGTATCCCCATCGTCTCCGACATTGGCAGAGCAGTGCATGCTCATAACGTCTTTTTCGGGCAGTAGGAAGTTCTGCACAGAGAACACGGACTTCTTCATTTCTCCGCCGTAACGCATGCCTGCTATCAGAATGCGCCGTTGGGCAAAATTCACGATTACCGTGGCTTCTGATGCAGTGCCATCGCGGTCAGGGTCACAAACGAACTCTGGCGCGTTCATTACAGACCATTCGGGTTTTCTGCCGGGATTGTATTCCTCAGGCTTAATAAACATGTTGCGCCCAAAGAGTCCGTGCCATGCCCACTGCGTGGTGACCTGCAATGGCAGATAGTGATCGCTGTGGGCACCCACGTGGAGGTGCGACACAAAGCGATCACGCTCGCTGAGATAGCTTTCGACACGCTCCCAAAGAGCATCAAATTTGTCGGCATCAAAGGGGCGGTTGACGCTGCCCCAATCAACCGCGTCTTCGCAACTGGGCTCACGCACAATAAAGCGATCGCCGGGAGAACGGCCTGTGCGCTTACCCGTAGTTACCAGAAGGGCTCCGGTATCAGTGAGGGTGCCTTCACCGCGGCGCAAAGCTTCTTCAATAAAGTCGGCGGGTTGCAGGTCGATGTATTCCCGCGGGGTAGAGTTGCTGGCGCTCATGCAGAGTGGTCCTGTGTTGCCATGTCGGAGCGTTGGACTGCGCGCTGGTGCTTTCGAAGGTATTCGACGATGAAAGGCATGCAGGCTGGAAGTGTTACCGCTCATTTTGGGGGCGCCATTATGGCGAATAGCTTGGTGATTGTGAACCGGGCGAAAGTGCGCCAATTCTCACTTTTATTCAGTGGATTGGCGCGTTGTCACCAGAGCCAAGAAGGCCTCTCAGATCGCTCTCCCGGAACATATATCGCTGGTTGCAGAACTCACAGTCCATGGTGACCGCTCCCTGCTCAGCAATGATGTCACGGATTTCTTCTTCGCCGAGGGTGGCAAGGGCCGCAAAGGTCCTGTCCTGGCTGCAACTACAGCGAAAACGCACGGCTTCGAGGTCGAAGAGACGGATAACCTCTTCGTGATAAAGACGATGCAAAAGCGTGGCGTCACCTAACTGAATAAGCTCCTCGGGGCTGAGGGTCGCCGCGAGCATGCAGGCGCGATCCCATTGCTCTTCGCGGGCCGCGGCATTGGGCTCAAGCTGCGGCGGGAGCTGTTGAAGCAGCAGGCCCGCTGCACGTGAACCGTCGCTGCTCAGTTGAAGGCGGGTTTGGAGTTGCTCCGATTGACTGAAGTAGCTGTCAAGGCTGCTGGCCAGAGAGCCGCCCGTAAGGGGGACGATGCCCTGATATTGCTTTCCCCGTTCAGGGGTGATGGTAAGGACGAGTTGGCCGCCACCTAATAGCGCGTCGAAGCTTTCAGAGGTGGCGGCTTCAGCGCCCCGGGCAATGGCGCGAACCGTGAGTTCGCTGCTGCACTCAGCCATGATCAAGGGAATCTCTCGATCGCTGCGTGCCTGAACCGTCAGGCTTCCTCTGAATTTGAGCGTGCTCGCCAGTAATACGGACGCGACCAGGAACTCCCCTAGCAAGCGGCTAACTCCCGGAGGATAGCTATGAATCTCGCTGACATCGGTAATCACCTGATCCAGGTGGACGATCTCGCCGCGTAAGTCCATTTTTTCAAAAAGAAAGCGGCGTTTGCCATCGGCGTGGCGGATGGCAGAAATTTCAGTAGGAATTGTCATATTGCGTAGTATAAAAGCATAGTGGGGTGCGGCTGAAATCCCGTGCTAGCATGCTGCGCCATTCTTTAAGCTCATCGCTAGTTTTTGCGCATGCAAACCACACTTTTATACGCAGTGACGGTCGTAATCTGGGGTACTAGCTGGTTTGCTATCAAATACCAGTTAGGCCTTGTGGATCCTCTCGTGTCTATTGCCCACCGGATGGCGCTAGCGGCAGCATTTTGCGCACTGCTCACACAGTTCACTCAGGGGTTTGTGCGACTCAATCTACGCAATCATCTAAGGATCTTCTTTCAAGGGCTCTGCCTTTTTTCCTGTAACTACTTATTGATCTATACCGCGACCGCCGATCTGTCGTCGGGCCTGATTGCGGTTGTTTTTTCGACAATGGTGGCCCTCAACGCCCTCGGTGGAGCGCTCTTTTTAAACATGCCTCTGCGTGCCCCTGTCGTTATCGGCGGTCTACTCGGCTTGCTCGGCATGGCAGCTTTGTTTTATCCGGAACTGGAAGCTCTCAGCCTTTCCGATCCGCGTTTGCAGGCGCTGTTGCTGTGTTTTCTCGGCACGCTTTTCGCCTCCGCCGGTAATCTGGTTGCCGCGGGGAGTCTGCGACAGGGTCTTCCCGTACTCACCTGCAATACCTGGGGCATGTTTTATGGAGCCTGCACCTTGTATGTCGCGGCGCTTGTTTTAGATGTTCCGATTACGGTTGATTTAAGTCGTGAGTATCTAAGTTCGCTGGCGTATCTGGCGTTCTTTGCAACAGTGCTAGCCTTTTGGGCTTACGTTTCGCTCATCGGCCGAATTGGTCCCGATCGCGCCGCATACACAACATTACTCTTTCCTATCGTCGCGCTTGTGGTTTCCAGCTTTCTTGAGAGCTACGCCTGGACGCTCTGGTCTGCTGGGGGGCTTTTTCTAGTGTTGGCCGGCAATTGGCTGGCCATGCGCGGTGTGCGCAGCTGACCTATACTGCTTCGACACTATAATGAGGTAGGCCGGCGTGGCAGGATTTCAGATTCGAAAACCACATAGCATGGACAAAGCTGAGCTTCGGGAAGCTGCGGAAACCCTGGCTAAGCAGTTAGAAGGCACTCACGGCGTACGCGCCCGTTGGGACGGTGACTCTGTGCGGATTAAAGGTGCTGGCGTTGACGGCAAGCTGACGCTTTCGGATGCGGATGTTCTGGTGAGTGTTGAGTTGGGTCTTATGGCCTCTGCGTTCAAAGGGCCTCTTCGCAATGAAGTGCAGCGCTTCCTTGACGAGTATGTGTCTTAGTCTGAGCGCTTTTGTACGATGAAGTAGCTGTGCAGTTCGGGATACTGATCGTATTCAAAGTGGCGGCAGATCGCGCCTTCTGAAGCAAAGAGTTCGTAGTACGCATTGATCCCTAGTGACGAGTAGTAGACTTCAGGGCCCATGAAGTCGTCTCTCAATTCATCCTGCTCATCGGTGCCACCGCAGCTGAAAATTAGCGTGCCGTCGGAACTGAGCGCAGCGATTAGCTTGCGAAGTAAAGGTGCTTGTTGGGTCAGAGGGACGTGCCAGATACTGTCCCAAGCGGTAATGAAGTCGTAGGTACGCGTGAGCTCCCATTCACACACGTCTTCGAGATAAAAACTGACATCGGGATGTCGCTGCCTGGCGAGATTTAGCATTTCTGCCGATACATCTACCCCTTCTACGGTATAGCCTTTGCCAAGTAATAGGTCGATGAAACGGCCGCTAGCGCCGCAACCGACGTCTAAAGCAATGCCGGCGCTCTTGCTGAAAGCCAATGCGCGTTCGTGCTGGGGAATGCCATTGTCGCGATTGAATTGGTCACTGTCCCAACGGTGAGCGATTTGGTCGTAGACCTTGCCAGTGTCGACGGGCTTCATCTCTGGTCCTCGCGTTGAACCAATGACTTCGATATTGCTGTGAAGAACACTGATTTCAGTCTAGTTGTTGTGCGAGCCACAACGTCTGCTCAGCAGCACTGACAGCTCTACAACCCGTAGCATCGGTCCCACACCAAAGCGGTGAGAAATCTTCCTTATCCCGGCCTTCGGCGACAGCTCTTAGGGGGGCGAGCGCGCTCGCCGCTAAAGGAAACACAGGAGGAGCATCGCTAATAGGTCCCATTTCCTCCATGAGACGATTGGGAATACCTCTCGCTATACCCCCGGAGAATAGGTTTGTGAGCTGTGTGTTGCTGGATCGAGGACTTCTTAACAAGTTGCGATGAATACGGCTGGTTTTGGCTTCTTTGCAGAGTAGATAGGTGGTGCCCAGTTGAACAGCCTGGGCTCCGACGTCCATAGCAGCCCTTACCTGCTCCGGGGTAGAGATGCCCCCAGAAGCAATGACTGGGACCGATACAGCGTTTTGTATAGCAGCGACGAGGTCCAGTGTTTCTAGCTGCGTCGACAAGTCTCTATTGAGAAACATGCCGCGATGACCTCCGGCCTCTATCCCTTGGGCGATGACGGCGTCGACGCCGTGATCAGCTAACCATAGCGCTTCGTCCACGGTCGTTGCCGAAGACCAAACTTGCCCTTTCCAGGACTTGATGGCCTCAACGTGCTCGCGTTTTGGAAGGCCAAAGTGAAAACTCACGATAGGCGGTTGGTAAGGCGAAATCAGTTCGAGAGCTTCATCACAGAACGGTCTACGAGATGGGCCATCTGGGATGCTAGTGGGGTCAAGCTCGTACTCCATGAAGTAGCGCGCTAGCGCATTGCGCCAGCGCGCTTCTTGGCGTTCATCGGGTTGCGGCGGCTGATGGCTAAAGAAATTGAGGTTGTAGGTAGCGATCCCTGAAGCCTTGATGGTCTGCAGTTCCTGCGCCAGCATTTCGCGGGACAACATGGCGCAGGGTAAGGAGCCGACCCCGCCTACCGAGGAAACCGCGACGGTTAGCGCACTGTCCTGCACACCCGCCATCGGCGCTTGGATAATGGGCAGGTGGCCAGGAAGCGCCGTGTCAGACATCTGCGCTACATGCTCCTCTCGACCATCATCAGTTCCAACTCGACGTCTTCCGGAATCTGCTTTGGATCGATGCGCGTTGAATGCATTTGCTTTAACTTCCAGCCCGTTTTCGTCTCTACAGCCACAACGCTTTCTAACCAGGCAAGGCTAGATTCTGCATCGTCTTTGACAATCGTTGCCTTGTTCCAATAGTTGATTAACGCTACGCCATCAAACTTGCTCACTGAGATTACGCCGAAGTAGTTGTTTCGCTTACCGCCATCTGGTTTTACCAATGGCAACAGGAAATCGCGATCCCAAACCTCGCCCATCTCCAGTAACAGAAAGTCAGGCGTTGTCACCGCCTTGATCAGCTCTTTATCCGAGTAGGAAAGGCCCGAAAAAATCTTCACTACAGGGTCGAATTCTGGGGGGTGTTCGGCGAGGGCGGGGCCGGCGAAGACGACCAGGAAAAGCAGGATTGTTTGCGCGCCGCGGCTAATCATTGAGCGTGTGCCTCGATGAAGAATGAGTCGAATGGATCCAGCTTAACTCTATTTGGACAGGAGAGTTGCTACGTGTTCGCTTTTAAAAAGAGGGAGGAGAGAGGTTTTTGGGGTTCGTTTGGACATCTGTTTTTGACTAAAAATGATCATTGGCTTGGCATTCCAGACGGCCCTCTAGGCCAAATAGGGACACAAGCCTCATCAAATCGCAGGCAATAAAAAGCCCACCTCAGTGGGCTAGTGCATCAGGAGTTTTGTTTAAGCTTTTCTGCGACGAGAATAACCAATTCCAGCGAGCCCCAGGCCAAATAGTGCAAGGGTGGCTGGTGCAGGAACTGGCGTGCCGTTCCGTTCGATGGCGCGAAGCTCGTCGACAGAGAGCGCCTCATCAAAGATGAAGACGTTGTCTACTAATCCATTGATCTCGTGTCCGCCAAAATTGGAAAGACCGCCGACAGAAAAGAAATTGTTGCCGTTTGAGTTGGCCGTATTCGATACTTCTTGAGATTGCCCGTCGTAATAAACAGTTGTGACTTGCCCGTTGCCCGCATACGACGCAGCAAGGAATTTCCACTCATTCAACGTCACGGTAGGCAGGGTTGATGTGTACGTGCGTCCAACACCCGCTGCCGGCGCAGCAAAACGACTGTCATGCAGTGACAAAGATCGATCATAGCCTCCGTTGTCATGCCCCATTACCCAGCCACGATTGTTGGGGATAGCAGAGATGTTTACCCACGCACCAAAGGTCACCGATGCGAAATTGCTGGGGCTAAGATCAACGGCCGCTGTGAACAACTGGCGGGCGCCGTCAAACGAAAAAGCTTGGCCGCTTAACCCTGCACCGAAAGACGCGCCACCTTGTAGCGTTCCGGCTACTCCGCCGATGGAATCCAGCGTGTTTCCGTTAGCTTCCCACAGGTGTATCAATCCGGCGTTCGCTGCAGATGAAATCAATGTGCTAGAAACAATGACTGTTGCGGCAAGGTGCTTTTTAAATTGTTTGAACATTAGGTTTCCCAAAAAATATTTGTCACGGATATCTTAAGCAAATATCGAGCCAAAGTTTCTAGGCCTTTGTTTTTCATTGCTTCTGGCTACTTTACTGTTTGATATCTCGCGTAGCTGTAAAGTTCTTCGACATCTCGCTTAAGACCGAGTTAAGTCGATAGCACACTTTCTGCCCATGCGACTTACATCCGCGGCAACCACATACCCATGGTCGCAGCGAAGATGCCGACACTCATGTAAACGGTGAGGCCCGCGAGGGTGCCAATGAACATTATTTTGCCTTGTTCGGTCGCTTGACCCTGACAACGGAAGTACCACTCAAGCATTGCTAAGGGGAGTAGATACTGCGCAAAACCGATCACGTTTAAGGCGGGGCCGGTGAAGGTCGCAGTGTCGATACCGATGCCTCCGGTGAGCATCATCCAGGCCATGAGGCCGACGCGATAGAACCACACTGCGCTTGCGACCATAAAGAGACGCATGGCCCAGCGGCGGTGTTCGCGGATGCGGCGAGCAATGGCATAGCGAATGGTCATGGCTGCGCTGATCAGGATCAGCACTGCGTCGCCCGAGATACTGATATGGCCGATGAGGTTGCCGACAGTGCCGCGAGTCCACACCATGTAAAGTCCACCGATACTGCTAATCACAGCGGCCACTAGGTAGCTGCGCCCAAGTACGCGATGAAACCTTGGAAAGCGAGTACGTACGGCAGGTACGAGCTGTAGCGGTCCGCCGCCAATAACAATCGCCGCCAGAATCACGTGGCTTGCGGCCGCGAGATTGCCGATAAAGTCGCCTTCACGAAAACCCGAAGGAAGATGCATTCCCTTGAGTCCTTCGACACCATCCGCGGCAATGGGCGGATAAAAGACGCTGAGAATGTAAGCCACAAATATCCAGTGGCCTACCGCTGCTATGGCGAACCAGGTCTTTACCGTTGCATCGAAGATTGTGTTCGCTCTGGTGCCGGGTACTGTGCTGGCAGGCATTGCTGGTTCGCTCATGGCTCTCTTCCCGAAAATTTTGAGATCAGAATTTTGTCGCGATTGTCCCGCAGGCACATCGCCCGTCAGACTGAAATTGATCTCCCCCAAAAGGCGGAGAAACGTACGCAAGATGTCATCCTTAGGGCGCATGACAGGGCGTCGTGTGTCGCTTACTCTTCGGTCATGTCTTCCCTACAAGCAGCGCAGAGTCTCGAGACACCGCCCAAGCCACGCTGGAATAGTGATGATGGTTTTTCATCTACCAGCTGGGAGCCCTTGCGCCGTCCGGTCGAGCGTTGGCCTCACCAGTTCGATTTTCTGGTGGCTACCTTGTCCTTCTCGCTCACACTGGCAATGTGGGGCGGCGTTGAGACAGGCTCGGTAGCAGGGGCAGGTGCGCTTCTCCTTGCCTTTGTCGGTAATTTCGCTCTGCTGTGGCGTCGCAGCCATCCCTTGCAGGTTCATGCACTGTTGTTAGTTGCTTCCGTCATTACGCAGATCACTCCAGAGACTAAAGGTCTGTTTGCTCTTAGCTTCTCGCTTTACAGCCTCGGGCGTTACACAGCAGATGATCGAGCCAGTCTTATTGGTATGTTGGTTGCGCTCGCCTACGTCAGTATTGACCTGCTCGTACTCGGCAGCCCCGAGGCTGGCAACGTGATCGCCGCCAGTCTAGTAATGCTGCTTTGGTACGCCGGTCGGCGCCTGAGATTCCGCGGTGAGTATCTGCGTATTCTTGAAGAACGCGCCATGTATTTAGAGCGAGAGCGCAGCGTCGAAGCAGAGCGAGCAGTAGCGAAGGAGCGCACGCGAATCGCCCGCGAGCTCCACGACATTGTTGCTCATCAGGTCAGCCTGATGACCGTGCAAGCCGGTGCCGCACGAACGGTCGCCACTACTGATCCTGAGGCTGCGACGCGGGCCATGGCCGCAGTGGAGAAGGCTGGGCGGCAGGCGCTGACCGAGATGCGGCATTTGCTGGATGTGTTACGGCCCGGCAGATTAGAAAAAGAACTTGGCCCGCAGCCCGGCGTGGAGGATCTGCCACGCCTAGTTGATGAGGTGCGAGAAACTGGCCTTTCGATCACATTACATCGGGGAGGCTCGAGCACCGAACTGCCACGCCGCGTGGATCTCGCGGTGTACCGCATTGTCCAGGAATCGCTGACTAATGTTATGAAGCACGCGGGTTCGGATCCTCAAGTAGATATTCACATCGAGATAAGCCGTGAGTCCGTCGCGCTAACCGTCAGTGATGATGGGCAGGGATCATCGGCCCCTGCCGGTATTGGTCATGGCATAACGGGGATGCGTGAGCGGGCAGAGTTGCTCGGAGGATCCTTACAAGCGAGATCAGGCCCGAACGGAGGGTTTTTGATTCGTGCGGTGCTGCCCGTTGGAGACTCTCGGTCATGACTTTGCGGGTGATGGTTGTCGACGATCAAGCTTTGGTGCGCCGCGGCTTCGCTATGGTGCTAGAGCATGAAGGTGATATTCAGGTGGTTGCCGAAGCGGGTACGGGGCTCGAAGCAATAGAGGTTGCTCAGCGGGAGAGCCCCGACGTCATCCTTATGGATATTCGCATGCCCGAGATGGATGGCCTGGAAGCCACTGAGCGTATCCTGGCCGCTGGTGAGAGCGATATGCGCGTCATTATTCTCACGACCTTCGATCCCGATGAGTACGTTTATCGAGCCCTCCGCGCGGGCGCTAGTGGCTTCGTTCTCAAAGACATTCCTCCAGCCGATTTGGTGAGTGCCGTACGTGCTGTCGCAGAGGGCGGGGCCCTTTTGTCCCCGTCGGTTACTCGGCGCTTGATTGGACAGTTTGCTGAGCAGCGTGGCGCAGCTACCTCGCTTGCTGCAGGTGAGCTGGAACTGTTGACAGAGCGTGAGAGGGAAGTTTTGCAGTCTATAGCGGTTGGGCTAAGCAATCAGGAGATTGCGGAGTCGCTTTGTATTGGCGCAGCGACGGTTAAAACACACGTCTCCAGTTTGTTGTCCAAGCTGGGTTTACGGGACCGCGCTCAGGCCGTTGTCTGGGCCTATGAGAGTGGATTGGCAAAGCCTGGCGGCGGGGGTTTGGGTCAATGATGCACAGTAACGGATTGCACAAGATTGCTGCCGCCGGAGCGGTCATTGTGGGTGCTTTTTTGATCATGGGAGCTTACGGACATTTCGCTGCAGTGCTTCCCTTAATGTCAGACGCGGAGACTTTGGCTGCGCAGTTGCGCTTATGGGTGCCCGGGCTGATTCTTGGCTCTGCGGGTGCACTGAGTGCTGCTATGGTAAAAATGCTCTGGAGCGGACGACGGATCGCTCTCGATGTGGCCCTGGGTATCAATACACTCGCGGTTCTCTACTTCGGCTACCTGCTGTGGAAGGGGGTCCCGGGTCATCCGGTGGGCCTGTTTACCGGGATTGTGTCCTGTAATCTGGTGCTCTTACTAGCAACGCGTCTCGGTCTGATTTGGCCAGTGATCAACGGTGGAGATACCGAGCAGGTATGACCTATTGTTAGAAGCGGCCCAAAGCGGCTCGGTGGGCCAATGGAATGGCTTGCATACCTGATCTTTTTTAGAGGTCGCTGTTACAGCTGACAAAATCAGAGTCTCGCTACGTCCTTTACATTAATACATACATGTATGTATGCTTTTGCCATGAACGTCGCTACCCGTCCAACAAACAACCCAACGACCAGCCGTAACGCCGCTCGAAGTAGCGCGACTCGTACCCGACTCATCGATAGCACTATCGAAGCCCTCGTCGACCTTGGCTTTGCAAAAACAACGGGCGTGGAGGTCTGTCGAAGATCAGAGTTAACCCGCGGTGCCCTGAATCACCACTTTCCGGATTTTGCAGATCTCTTGGTTGAAACTCTGCAGGTGCTTTATGCGCGATTGCTTGAGGTAGATTTGGATGCTGAGGGTGGCGTACTAGAGAAAGTGCTGCTTTCATCCTACGAGCGAGTAACGCAGCCCGAGTTTAAAGCGGTGATCGAACTATGGCTGGCGTCCTGTAATGACCCGGAGTTTGGTGCACGCCTCGCCGCAGCGATTCAGCAAAGCGCTGTTTTGTTCTCTCCCGCGATGGTGTTATCGACTGCTGGAGGGACTAGCGCCGACCACGAAGACGATGCTCTTTACTTCACGATCACCGAAACACTCATCGGTATCGGTCTGGGTCGCGCTGTAGGTCGCGGTGAGGGCACGGCCCACGAGGCTAGCGTGCTGGGCCAGCTTCGATCAATGGCTCGGGAGTACGATCGCGCCTCTTTAGCGGCTGAAAGTACAAAACAGAGAGTATTAAAAACCTAATAACAGACCCTCAGGGTCCGGCGGTGAAACATGGCCAAGAACCAACAAATCTACTCGGTATGCACAATTTGCGACATCGGTTGCCAGCTTCGAGCCGAGACTGAAGATGGCAAACTCAAGCGCATGATTGCCCATGACAACCCGGCGCTGGCGAGGAACGTCTGTTACAAGGGCACCGCTGCGGCGCATGTTCATAATCACGCGGATCGATTAACCAAGCCACTCAAGCGCGTGGGAGCGCGCGGAGATGATAAGTGGGAGGAGATTAGCTACGAGCAGGCCATGGACGAAATTGCTGAGCGGTTAAAAACGCTGGTTGCGAAATATGGCCCCGAGACCCTCGCTGTTTCGACCTCGGGTTGGAATACCCAAACAACTCACAGTCTCGACCGGCGGTTTATGAATGCCTTGGGTTCGCCCAACTACATTAGCGGCGTTTCGCTATGTGCTGGCAATACCGCTGCCGTGAACAAGTTCACTTACGGCTGGTTTCCGTTCGCCGATATATCCAATTCCAAGTGCATCGTGCTGTTTGGTCATAATCCTCGAAAGCACAGCTGGACGCCGATCTTCAATATGATCAATCAGGCTCGCGCCAATGGCGCTAAGGTCATTGTGCTTGATCCGCGAGTGTCGGAACAGGCTGAAGTTGCCGACATGCACCTGAGCTTACGTTCGGGTACGGACGCGGCGATGATGTTGGGCTGGCTGAACGTCATTATCAACGAGGAGCTCTACGATAAAGAGTTCGTCGCCGAATACACCACGGGTTTTGATGAGCTGCGGGGACGGGTGGATGAATATCCCCTCGAAAGAGTGGCCGAGATCACCGGTGTCGATGCAAAGGCCATCGCCGAGGCCGCCAGACTGTATGCGACATCCGAGAGCGCATGTATCCCCTGGACACCTATTACCGACATGCAAATCTCGTCGACCTCGGCCATACGACTTCAAAGCATTTTGCGAGCGCTTACGGGCAATATCGATATCCCGGGGGGAGAAACATTCGGAGGCTTTGATCCTAACTACATTCCCGAGTCCAAGATTGGCAATCACGAAATGCTCAGCGCTGAGCAAAAAGCTAAGCAGTTGGGATCCGATACTCATCCCGCTTACACCTACCGTGCTCAAGAAATGCTGTCGGAACACACGGAGCGGGTGTATGGCTATCAGTATGCTGACATCGTTATGGGCTGCTATATGGCCAATCCGAGTTCAACATTCAGAGCGATGGCGACGGAGAAGCCCTATCCTGTAAAGGCGTTCTTTGTGCTCGGTAACAACGCGCTTATGAGTTATCCGAATCAGCATCAGATTTTGGAGGCGATGCACAATCAGGAGCTTATCGTCGCGCATGAGATTTTCATGACGCCGACGGCGATGCTTGCGGATTATGTGCTACCGGGAGATGTGTTCAGCGAGCGCAATCACATTTCTGACTACTGGAATTGGAAGCTCGGCATGACTTTGTCGCAAAAAGCGGTAGAGCCACCCCCGGAGACCAGCAGTACCTTTCAGTTCTGGCGGGACCTTGGTCATCGCTTTGGTTTTGAAGAGCTGTTCCCCTGGGAGAGCATCGAAGACATGCTCGATTATCGCCTCACGCCATCGGGCAGAACCTTTGCTCAGTTTGCGGATGCGAACTACATGTACATTAATACTCCGGAGTATCGGAAGTATCGAAAAACCGGATTTGCCACGCCTTCAGGTAAAGTCGAACTGAAGTCCAGTGTCCTTGAGGCGCTCGGGTTTGATCCCTTGCCCTACTACAGAGAGGGACCGGCCGTCAGCGACGAGTATCCCTACAACGTATTCACCGGCGTGCGCGAAGATGCGTTTTTCCAGACCGGGCAACGTCAGGTAAAGGTGCTTCGCGACCGTATGCCGTCCCCCAAACTCTTTATGCATCCCGTCGATGCGGCGCGAGAAGGCATCGCGGACCATGATTGGGTCAAGCTACAAACGGCCACCGGCGAGGTCACGGCTAAGGTTCTGGTTAAAGAATCTATGAAGGAGGGGCATATCCGCGTTCCCCATGGTTGGTGGTATCCCGAGATGCGCGGCGATGCCAAGCTTGCTGGCGCGTTCATTAGTAGTGACGCCGTATTGTGTCCCGACGATGCAGAGTTTCTCGATTACGAGCAGGGCATTCCTCACTTCAAGGGTTTTCCCGGGCGCATCGTTAAGTTAGCTGAGCCTCCGGCTGGCATGTCCGAACAAGTCTTGGCGGGGTGACGTAGGTGACTGGCTTTAGAAAATGGTTTCGCGAAATGCAGCAGCAAGCTTTAACGAAACTGGTGAACCGTACTTTTAGAAAGGATCCCGGTTTTCTAGATCGCTTGGCGGGGAGTTTGTTACGCAAGATGATTGGCGAGACGTCTCACGATCCTGAGCTCGATCATCCTGATGGCTGATTTGCTTGAGAGGTGTTGCTCGAAGGGCAGCGGCGCTTGGGCGAAGCTAATCGTCGTCCGCTAACCGAGCCATCGAGTGCAGGAATTCTTTTTCCTCGCGGGTAAGAAAGCCATTATCAGCTGAAGGAAAGCTCTCTACTCTGGATGGATCACGGCGACGTTCTTCGGCTCTACGTTCCTGAGAGCGACGTTCGTTAGATCGCCGGCAAACGAGGCGCCTATCTAGCTGGCGTCGCTCTTCACCCTCATAGGTACTATCGTTGTTCGGGTCGCGATTCGCTTGCTGCCGACGATCCTCACCCCTACGCTCGGCGGTGCGCCGTTCGGTCGTTCTCCGGTCTCCAGAGGAGCTCCGGTTGAGCTGATTTCGTTTCTGTAGATAGTCGAGCATAGTTATTGTCCCAGTCGGTCGACACCGGAAACTGAGGAACTCCGAAGGTCAACCAAAACCATTTTGCAAACGTTTGCAGTAGGTTCGAACTTTTACTTAAAGTGAAATATAGCTTTTCTTGAGAATTTTTCCATGCGAACTATTTACACGGTCTCTCTTTAAGGGTAGATGCAGAAAAGAGGCTTGTCGCGTCGGGATTTCGTTTTAGCCGAGCAGCTCAACGCCTGCCAAAGGGTCTGGGTTATCGAGCTGGCGCTGGAAATCGTCGGCTAGCTCCCGACTGCGTTCCATGCAGATTTGCCAGTAGCGCATCCTCTCACCGGGTGGCATGCGCGTGAAGTCGCTTCGGTCGGGAATCTTTCCGTCCGGTAACGAGGCGATAAAGTCCTCGCTAGGACAGATGAGGATTAGATTCTCAGCGTTTGGAGTGCGCTGGCGGCGCCAAGGTAGAAACTTATCAAACCAGCCCGTTGTCAGGTCACCGCGAAAGTGTGGATAGAGAATCAAAGGCTGCTCCGACATGACGTCGACATCAAAGTGATAGTCGATGATACCGCCGTCCCAATAGTGGCCTGACGGGGCCGCCGTAATATCTCGCTCACCAGCGAGTAAAAATGGAATGGAGCCGCTTGCGTGGAGTGCCTGAGCGACAGTGTCGGGTCGAAGTGCGACCTGAGTGCTGCCAAAATCATCAAAAGGCAGCTCCGGAGCTCCCATGCTGGTAAATACCACGCGTTGAAACTGTGATGCCAAGAGCTGGCGATGCAGGGTATTTGCGATGGCCGCGCTGCCCATGCCCGCGGCTAGCCCCGCCGGATGGCGTGCTGAGTTGAGGCCTCTGCCGCGAGCTGTAACGATGTAGCTGTGGAGCAGTTGGTGGTCGATGAGGGCATCCGCACCGGTATTACCAAAGATATGCTCGAGCATCGATAGGCTGGCGTCACTGATCTCTTGGGTATCGGGCCGTTCGCTGTAATCCCAGTTAACGTAGATCTCTTCAAAACGATCCAGCGCAGCGACGGGATCGGCTTGCGCCAAGCAGGCGTGGCGCCATGAGCCGATGGAGGACCCTACAGCTTGCAGAGGGGTTTCTCTGTCTTCCATTAGGAACTGCCCAAATAGAAGGCGATCGAGCGCAGCGAGGATTAACCACTTCGGGCCACCTGAGGCACCTAGCAGGAGAGAGACATCCCTTCCTGACCAGCCGTCTTTGGCGATTCGCCGCGCCGCGCCGCGGCCCAAATAAATACTGAGAGGACGGCTTCTCATGAATTTGAAGCGCTGGCGTTTTTTCGCACAGCGCCGGGCGTTGTGCCGGTCCAGCGCCGGTAAGCGCGTCTAAAATTCGATGGATCGTTAAACCCAAGATGGTAGGCGATGCTCGCGATGGGCAGGCGATTCTCTTTGAGATGTCGGGTGGCGTGCTCGGCGCGGACGTTGTCGAGCAGGTCCTGAAAACCTATGCCCTCTTGGGTCAAGCGTCGGCGATAGGTTCTTGGGCTCATGTTAAGCATTGTCGCTACCTGCGGCATTTGCGGGTACTGCCCTTCCAGCTTGCGAAGCAGATTACGGGTTTGGTCTCCGATGGTGGCGCTATCGCTGAGGTCCGCAAGCAGTCGCGCGCACTCCGCTTCGTAAAGTTGCCTCAGAGCAGGGTTTGAGCTGGGAAGCGCCGTTGCTAAAAGTTCTGACGGAAAGCTCCAGCTTGCGATTTCGCAGTCAAAGTGGACGTCATCGCCAAGGACCTCATGGTAGACCGCGACGTAGTTTGGTGCGGGATAAGGAAATTCGAGGCGTAGGGGAAACTGACTGTCCCCGAGCAAGCCGCTAAGAGTGTTGCGTATGGCAGCGGTGATGCACTCGAGGCCAAAGGCGATGGGGAGGTAGACTTCAGCGTTTGGAGCGCGGATGGCCATACGCTCCGGGGTCCGATGAAACTCCAGAGTCAGTTCCGGTGCGAGAACCTGGTAGTAGCGTTCGAAGAGCTGAATCACTTCTTCAAGGTTTCGGCAGGTCATGAAAGCCTGCCCAAGTACGGCGTGGGCGCTGAGATTGAGCCGTTGCCCCAAACGTAGACCCAGCGTCGTATCCCCGGTGAGCTGCAAGGTGTTCTCAACCAGAATACGGAAGTCGTCATCACTCACGCGAGCGCCTATGGCACTCAAATCTATCGCTTCTAGGGAGCTACCGCGCAGTAACGCGGCTCGCGATACGCCAGCTTCCATAGCGAGGTCGATAAGAATTAGGACGTAGGGTGCGGGTGTGCTGCTGCTCATAGTCCGATTTGGCCACAAATGACCCCAATTTGACAAGAAGCTACCTTGTCGGTTTTTCTTCATTGGCGGATATTAGGCCTCTCGATAGTTCAACCCTAAGAGAAAACACGCATGAAAATACAGTGGGAAGACCAGGCACCACGCAAGATTCAGCAATATCCGGGGGCGGATTACCCCCGGGAGAATCCTGATCTTGAGGATTTGCTAACCAATGAGCAGGTGGATCACATCGCTGAGATTTTTCAGACGCCGCTGACGGGTTCCTACAACTGGGACTACACGGTGCAGGATGATCGTATCAAGAAGCTCTACGACCTCGGGAAGCAGCTGAACTGGGATCCGGAGATGGACATCGACTGGGATCGCCCCTGGCCCGAAGAGGTACAGTCCCCAGAGCTCATGAACCTTCACGACTATGAGCCTTATCTGGCCATGGACGAAAAAACCAGAGAAGAGTTCTGGCTGCACATGAATGCCTGGAGCCTTTCTCAGTTTTTGCACGGCGAACAGGGCGCATTACTTGTAGCGTCGCAGCTGTGTTCTTGTGCCCCGACACTGAGCGCTAAGTTATACGCGGGCTCGCAGACTTTTGACGAGGCCCGTCACGTCGAAGTGTTTAACAAGTATCTGCAAAAACGTATCGGCGTGATGTATCCGATTAACACACATCTAAAAAGCATCATCGACAAAATCTTGGTGGATCCGCGTTGGGATCTCAAATTTATTGGCATGCAGATCGTGATCGAAGGTCTGGCTCTCTCAGCATTCAATACCACGCGAGAGACTACGCCTGATCCCGTGCTTAAAGATGTGGTTTATCTGGTAACCCGCGACGAGGCTCGACACGTCACCTTCGGCGTCAATTATCTTGAAGAGCATGTGAAAACCCTGACTCAGGAAGAAATTGAGGAGCGGGCACAATTTGCCTACGAGGCTTGTGTGGTCAGTCGCGAAAGATTGGTTGCTACCGACGTGTTCAGACATTTTGGTTGGGATGTGGAGGAAGCGCGCAAGAAAGTACTGGACGGCTTTATCATGTCTACTTTCCGTAACCTGTTGTTTCAACGCGTTATTCCCAATCTCAATCGTATCGGCTTACTGACCGACAAGATTCGCCCTAAATTTGAGGCTTTGGGTATTTTGGAGTTTGAAAATCTCGCTACGGACGGCGACATCAACTGGAGCGCCTTGGAGCGGCCTCTTGATACCGAAGAAGCGCAATCTCATGAGCAGAGTATGCTCGCGGCGTTTCACGAGAAGCTTGAGGCAGAGGCAGAGGCAGAGGCTGATGCCGAGCAGCCGGCGCAACAGGTAGCTGAGGCCGGCAGTAACCCCCAGGCGGGCGGTTGTTGTTGACGAGCGGAAGTAGACTTCGGAAGCCGGCGAAAGCCGGCTTTTTTGTTTCTTGCACAGCTATTGCAGGTTATATTAGATCCTTCTGATGTTTGCCCGCAAAAATACAAAAAAAGGATGTTCAAAATGAAGCTCACAACTCAGTTATTTGCCGTCGCGGCTGCTTTCGTTATCAGCGTTTCTGCTATGGCATGGGACCCTCGCGAAGCGGATAAGCTTCAAGGAAAAGCGCAAGAAGCTAAAGATGAGCTGCTGGCCGATGACCCCAGCATGCAGGTGTTTTTTGACACGGCAGCTGCTTATGTCGTCATCCCAACGGTGGGTAAGGCTGGTTTTGGTATCGGTGGCGCTCGGGGTAAAGGTTTGCTCTACGAGGGCGGCGCGACAACCGGGATTGTTACGCTGACGCAGTTAACTATTGGTTTTCAGTGGGGCGGCCAAGCCTACAGCGAGTTCTTGTTTTTCGAGGATGCCGGTGCTCTCGAGGACTTTAAACGGGGCAACTATGAGCTAGGTGCCCAAGCTTCGGCCGTTGCCGTAACTGTCGGTGCATCTGCTGATGCGAACTATTCTAATGGTGTAGCGATTTTCACGCGCGCCAAAGGTGGTTTGATGTACGAAGCGTCTGTAGGTGGTCAGAAGTTTTCGGTAGATCTTCCCGAGTAGGGTCCGCCCATATCGGGTGGTACTAAAGTACTAACGAAAAAGTACCAGCGAAAAAGTACCAACGAAAAAGTACAGACGATCGGATACAAAAAAGCCGACCCTAGGGTCGGCTTTTTATTGTCTTGCTATATATGATGCTTTCTATCTTGCGTTCGGTAGTGCTCATTGTGATACAAAGATCTGCGGACTAGACCGCAGATCAGTGGAGCACGATGTTAGGCAGCGAGTGCCTTGACCTGGGCGTTCAAACGGCTCTTATGTCGTGCAGCCTTATTTTTGTGGATGATGCCTTTGTCCGCCATGCGGTCAATGACAGGTACTGCTTTTGAATATGCTTCGCGCGCTTGCTCTGCGTCACCTGTCTTTACCGCAGCCAAAACATTCTTGATGTTGGTGCGAACCAGTGAACGAAGACTTGCGTTGTGAGAGCGACGCTTCTCGGACTGTCGAGCGCGCTTACGAGCTTGGGCGGAGTTAGCCACTTAGGACTCCTCTAAATAATCAAATAAGTGAATGGAAATTTTTGGAGGGCGGATTCTGCCGACTGCTCGGGCTTCTGTCAATAGCTGCCTGGCTCAGCGTAAAATCACTCCCTCAAAAGTATTGGCCAGAATCGGCGGAGGCAAGACGGAGAGTGGGTACTGGAAATGGATAGCTCAGAAGCGATGATTAACGGCACGCAGGACGACGCGCGACGCCATACGGGACTCCAAGGATCCCCAAACTTTCGGGATGCGGGAGGGTATCGCTGCGATGAAGGCACTGTGGCCTGGGGCCGTGTCTTCCGTTCGGGACACCTGGCGACCCTCACAGAAGCCGATAGAGAGCGACTGACAGATCTGGATCTGGCCATGGTGGTTGATCTTCGCCGCGCCGATGAGCGCCAAATGGAGCCTTCATGGTTGCCTGAGGGTGTGGTGGTGATTGGCGCAGACATTACGCCGGGAAGCCAAGATAGCGTTATTTACGCCGACTCAACCCAATTGGGTGGAGCACAGGCAATGTTTGATTTCATGTGCGATATAAATCGCGAGTTCGTGGATTCACAGACGGATACGTACAAAGATGTATTTAGCCAGGTGTTAGGTGCAGATGTGGAGCGAGTGCTGTTTCATTGTTCCGCAGGCAAGGATCGTACAGGCTTTGCCATAGCAGTGCTTCAGATGGCCTTGGGTGTGTCCCTGGCCGATATCGAAACTGATTATTTGTTGTCTCGCCGGTACTATTTACCCGAGGCGCAGACTCCACGAGTCCGCAGCAAATACCCCGTTGACCATCTTAGCGATGCCGAATTGCGACCCATGATGCAAGCGGAGCTTGATTACCTGCACAGTGCACTCGCCGCAATGAAACATAGCTACGGTAGCAGTGAGGCCTATTTGGAAGATGGCTTGGGTTTGGGCGAGCAAGAGCGACGCGAATTGCGCCGCCGCTTTGTGATTACTGACTAATCGTGTGAGCCTTGGGGCGGCTTTAGAATGCCGCCCAGATCATTACCAGGCCCACGACTGCTACGAGCAGGCTTTGCCCCGCTTTTTCGAGTCGAAAGAGGCCGTAAGCATAGGCTAAGGGGGGCAGCAGTACCGCGAAGATGCCCCAGGCATAGTCGTCCTTCCATGCCGCGATGAGCATTAAAATCCAGCTGACCAACAAAGTGGCAAGGCCGAAGGTCATGAGTGTTGCGCTTGTTGCTTCCATGGTTTTTCACCCCAATCCAAAATCGCGCGCAAGAGTAGCAGAAGCGCTAGCGTTCGTCAGCGTTTGCGCGTATTCGTTGGATGACTGCCAGAGGCTTTTTCGTTAAGGTAAGTCGCCTTTTTTCGGGAGTTTTCCGTGCCAGATCCATTTGCGGCTATCAGACCCTACAACGATGGGGAAGTGCGGCCGACGATAGACCGTCTGCTGGGGTCTACGGACTTCCTCAACGCCATGCTGCGTCTGCGCTTTGGCGAATGGGCACTCTTGCCTCTATGGTCCTGGCTTCTGCGGCCCTTGGCGCGGCTTTATCTCCGTCGCCAACTCGCCAGGGTTGATAGTGTTCATGACCTGCAAATGCTTGTGAAAACCTATGTAGAGCGCATGATTGAGGATACGACGACCGGTCTTACAGTATCGGGATTAGAGCACCTTGATCCGGCCCATGCGCATTTATTCATTAGTAACCATCGCGACATTGCATTGGATCCGGCGCTCACGAATTACGCCCTGCATAGAGCGGGTTACGAAACCCTGCGCATTGCTATTGGCGATAACCTGCTGAGTGAGCAGTGGGTGGCTGATCTTATGCGTCTCAATAAGAGCTTTGTTGTACTGCGATCGGTGAGCGGTCCTCGTGAGTTGTTGGCGAATTCAAAGCTTCTTGCACAGTACATTCGCAAGTCGATACAGAAAGACAACGCGCCGATTTGGATAGCCCAGCGCGAGGGTCGAGCCAAAGATGGCCGAGACCGCACGGAGGCTGCCGTTATCAAGATGCTGTCTTTGAGCCGCGACAAGAAGCACGAAAGCTTTGGCGACCACATAGCATCGCTACGCATTGTGCCTGTCGCGATTAGCTATGAGCTGGATCCCTGCGATGCCATGAAGGCGCGAGAGCTGAGTGAGCGCGAAAGCACAGGCAGCTATGAGAAGTCTGATCAAGAAGATGTAGAGTCCATTGGGCAGGGTATCGCCGGTAACAAAGGTCGGGTGCATGTGAAGTTTGGTACGCCTCTTGGCAGTAACTTTGAAACGCCCGCCGATGTAGCTGCGGCTATCGATGCTCAAATCGTCCATGGCTATCTGCTTCGGCCGGTAAATTTATGGGCTTTCGAATCTTTAGAAGGGCCACTGGAGCGGAATGTGAAAATTGGCGAAGGCAGCATTTCAAGGGCCGAATTCGAGGATCGTGTGCGTGCCTTGAGTGAGGAAGAGAGGCCTTTTGCTCTGGCAGCATACGCCAATGCGCTACGCAGCGTACTGGAGTTAGACACCCCATCGTGAGCGTTTTATCTTCCTCGGATAAAGATGCAATCCGGGACGCCTACACTGCGATTACCGACGCCCGAGGGCTGACCCCTCGCTGGGGGCAGCGTCAGATGATTGCGGAAGTCGCAAACACTTTAGCGCTTCTCTCACCATCTTTAGATGTTTCCGATTCCCAGGGCTCGCCCATTGCGGTGATAGAAGCGGGTACGGGTACGGGTAAGACCATTGCCTATGTCATTCCCGCGCTGGTGATGGCCCGTGCGTTGAACAAGCGCCTGGTGATCGCCACTGCGACCGTGGCGCTGCAAGAGCAACTGGTTCACAAAGACCTGCCCGACATCGCCGCCGGCAGCGGTTTGGAGTTTAGCTATGTGCTGGCGAAGGGCCGAAGGCGCTACCTCTGCCTGAGCCAACTCGACAGGATTATGGCGCGAGAATCTGGTGGCGGACAGACGATGGGCCTGTATCCCGACGAGGTAGCGCCCGCGCTGGCTCGTGATGCGCTCGAAAGTTACGGCCTTATGCTGGATGCTCTCGGTCGCGGAGACTGGGACGGAGATCGCGATAACTGGTCAGCACCCATTAACGATGCTGATTGGTTTCCTGTCACAGCGGATCAGGGGCAATGTAGCGGGAGGCGTTGTCCCAACATCCGTAACTGTAGTTTTTATCGCGCCAGAGACGGCCTTCAGGAAGCAGATGTTGTTGTGACTAACCATGACTTAGTACTGTCGGATCTGGCGTTAGGCGGCGGGGCCATTCTCCCCGCACCAGAAGACACCATCTATATTTTTGACGAGGGCCATCACCTTCCTGACAAGGCCCTCAACCATTTTGCCTCCTATTGCCGATTACCATCGACGCTGTCGTGGCTCGGGGAGAGTCGCAAGGCGCTGGCCAAAGGCTCGCCCCTTCTTTCCACGCTACCCGGCTTGAGTGCAGTGATGGAGCCTCTCCCAGCTTTGTTTGATGATCTCCAACTGCGCGTCCAGCAGATTGCTGAACAGGCGGCAGTCATCATGGCCGGCGCTGGCGATTTCGAGGAACAACTTCGATTTGAAGGTGGCGTGGTTCCCGACGATCTTAAGCAAGCAACCGCGGCACTGGCCGGACAATGGGCGCGACTCAATGGACGCTTAATGACGCTTGAGGCGGGTATTGACGACGCGCTAGAGGATGACTCTTTTGCCTCGGTACGGGACGAGCTGGAAGCCTGGCAGATGGCGGTGGGTGGAATGCTAGTGCGAGCCGAGGGAGTGCTGTCGCTGTTCAAGGACTTCGCCGCAGACGCCGCAGAAGAGTCCCCACCACGAGCGCGCTGGCTCAAACGTCGTGCCGATGATGAAGAGCTGGCAATCGATCTGCACTGCAGCCACATCCTCGCAGCAGATATTCTCGACGAGCAGTTGTGGCAGCGTGCCGCGGGAGTTGTATTGACCTCTGCAACGATGACCGCGCTAGGAAGCTTTGATCGTTTTCGAGCGCGCTCGGGGGTGCCCGAAGATGGCCGCTACAAAATCGTTGTCAGCCCCTTTGACTACGGTAAGGCGACGCTGCATGTGCCCGGCATGAGTAGTGAGCCCAGCGACGCACCAGCGCATACTGAAGAGCTGATAACGCTACTACCTGAATTACTCCACATGGACGAAGGCAGTCTTGTCCTGTTCTCATCCCGCAGACAGATGAACGATGTCTATGACGGACTCCCGCGAGAGTGGCGAGACCGTACTCTCAGGCAGGATGACTACAGCAAGCAGGAGATTCTTCGTCGCCATCGCGAAACCATTGATAAGGAGGAGGGCGCAGTTATCTTTGGGTTGGCGAGCTTTGCAGAGGGCGTAGATTTGCCCGGTCGCTATTGCCAGCACGTGGTTATCGCCAAGCTGCCCTTTGCGGTCCCGGATAATCCCGTGGATGCCGCTCTCGCAGAATGGCTCGAGTCTCAGGGACGCAATGCGTTTATGGAAATCAGCGTGCCTGATGCCGCTTTAAAGTTAGTGCAGGCCAGTGGTCGGCTGCTGCGTACGGAGACGGATACTGGCAGGGTCACGTTGTTGGACCGACGGGTACTTACTCGTCGTTACGGGCGAGCTATTCTTGAGTCGCTCCCTCCTTTTCGTCGTGATCTGAGCCCTTGAGGCGTCCGTTTTTCCGGCCCTCGCGGCCCGTTAATTAGTTAAAAAATTACTGCCTATCGGTGGCTTCTTTTCTTTATACTCGGATGCAAGCGCGACTCTCTGGTCCTAAGATCGCGCATAAAAATAACCCATAAATACAGAGGAACCTCATGACGCGCATCACACCCGTGTTTCAAAAAACTCTCATTGCTGCATCTATCAGTGCGGCACTCACTTCCACCGCGTTCGCTCAAGGCAGCGGACAACTTGAAGAAGTCCTGATTACAGGTTCTTTTATTAAGTCAACTGGCGAAAACGAGGCGAGCCCTGTCGAAGTGCTCGACAGTGAATATATCGCCAATACCGGGGCAATCACCATCGGCGAGCTTACAAGCCGTCTTGCGGTGAGCTCCGGTGCTGAGAACAACCCTGACTCTTTTACTGCCGGCGAAACTCAGGGAACCTCCAACGTTAACCTTCGCGGCCTCGGACTGACTTCGACGCTTGTATTGATCAACGGTAAGCGCCAAACGATGGCAGCCGCTGTCGCCAATGATGGCAGCGTGTTTGTTGATACAAGCACTGTTCCCATGGCTGCACTCCAGCGTGTAGAAATCCTGAAAGAGGGCGCTACAGCGACCTACGGCTCCGACGCAATTGCGGGCGTAGTTAACTTTATTCTCCGCGAAGACTTCGAAGGTTTCGAGCTTTCCGGTGGTTATCAGACAACCGCGACAGACAGCCAGGACACGAGTGATGTGAATGCTCTGGCGGGCTTTGCCTTGGGTGACAGCACCAACCTTTTGCTGTCAGCAACTTTTCGCCAACAGGATCCACTGAGTTCTGCGGATCGTCCTTACACCACTGAGAACGCGATCAGTACGTTGGGTCGTAGTTTCATCGCCGTAGCGCCTGGCGAAGGTGTAGGTGACTATGCCGGATCCTTTGGTGCTTTTGAGACCATTCCGGATCCTAACTGTGTCGCTAATGGTGGCGCGCCTGGCCCGGGTTTCACCGCTGCTGGTGGTGGTCGCTGTGGCTTTTTATACGGCCCACGCTTCAATCTAGTGAACGAAGAAGAGCAAACTCAGCTGTACGGTAATTTGACCCACGACTTTGCCAATGATGTGGCGATGACGGTTGAGCTTGGCTGGACGCATCATGAGGTTCTGGATAACCCTCAGTCGCCTTCGTATCCCAATCTGGCTTTTCCGCTGATTTTCCCGGGACAGGCAGGCAGCCCTTTCAACGTTCCGGTGCTTTGGTACGGTCGTCCTCTTGGTTCGGAGGCCCCATCTCCCAATGCGCCGCGCGACAGTGAAACTATTCGTGCGTCCATCGACTTTGAGGGTAGCTTTAATTCAGGTTGGGACTGGTACACGGCGTTGACTTACTCATCAAACGTACGCGAGTCTATTCAGCCCGATACGATCAAGTCGCGTCTGGAAGCAGGATTGCGCGGCGAAGGTGGAGCGAGCGGTACCGAGACATTTAGCCCCTTCGATCCAAGTGCCAACTCTCCCGAGTTGATCGATTACATCAGCACGAACACTTTTACTGAGCGAACAACGGAAATGCTCGTGGGTGATGTGGTCATCAGTGGTGAGTTATTCGAAATGGCGGCAGGTCCGGTGGGATTTGCTTTTGGTGCCCAGTGGCGTGAAGAAGGTTATGAGGTAGAGCGAAACGATATCTACACTCAGCAAATAGATCCGGATACGGGTTTAGCGATTCCCGTAGACCTCATCTTCCTCGGCGGTGGATTGCCCGTGGACGAGTCGCGTTCATCCTATGCAGCCTTTGCGGAAGCCAAAATCCCTCTAACGGATAGCATCGAAGTAGACTTGGCGGCGCGTTATGAAGATCTCGAAAGCGGCAGCAGTGTCGATCCCAAGATCGCCGTGCGCTGGCAGGCCTCTGATTCCATCGTACTTCGCGCTTCGGCATCTTCTGCTTTTAGAGAGCCATCGCTGCAGCAGTTTTACTCACAAGAAACAAACCTGGAAGGCCTGGGTGATCCTCTCAATCCCGGTGGTGCCGTGTTCGTTCGCGTTGACTCGGTGGGGACGCTGGATCTAGACCCTGAAGAATCGACCAACTTCAATGTCGGAGCAATTTTCACGCCCACGGATGATATTACCTTCCGAGTCGACTACTGGCGTTTTGATTATCAAGACGTAATCGTGTCGGAATCGGCTCAGGGTAAGTTGAATGATGATCCCAACGGCGACGATATCTTGCGCCTCGCAGGCCCTGGTAGTCAGCTGCAGGGGGTGATCACCAACTACGTTAACGCTGCTTCTGTGGAAACCGATGGCATCGATGTCTCCTTTGACTGGGTGATACCTACGGATAATGTTGGGATGTTTGGACTCAACGTCAATGTTTCGCATTTCCTTAGTTATGAGATTCCCTGCACGGGGCCGAATGATCGAGGTTGTGTCGACGCTACCGGCGTTCAGGACGTAGCGGGCTTCTTTAACTACGACAACTTTGCACGTTCCATCCCCGAGACCAAGATTAATGGTGTTCTGGACTGGACCATGGGAAATCACAAACTCGCTGTTTTGGGTTTCTATACCTCAGAGTATGAGACCACCAGAGCTGTGTCAGCGGCGGGCACTGCTGCAGGTTTCACGCAGGATATCGATTCGTGGCTCACGGTTGATCTACAGTACGTCTACAACTTCAACCTTGGAAATACAGACGCAGCTCTGACCCTGGGTTCGAAGAATGTCTTTGACGAAGAGGCGCCTCGGGCGTGGGACGGAGTGAACTTCAGCTTTGATCCCAAGCATCACGATCCCCGTGGGCAGTTGTTCTACGCGCGAGTGAAGTTCAACTTCTAAAGCTTAGGTTTAACGGAAGTTAGAACCGCCGGCTTTTAGGAGCCGGCGGTTTTTTTTGTCTTTGTTTTCTAGAGTGCGCTTAGACTTTGTTGTGGATCCGCGCTCTAAGAAAGAATTGCGACCGCGCGCGTCCAACCCGCCGACGCACCTTTGATCTTTACAGGAAAGCACGATATCTCGAAACCATGGGCGGGTAAGGTCTCCAATTGGTGGAGCTTTTCCATCTGGAAGTACCCAATATCCCGGCCCGCTTTGTGGCCTTCCCAAATAATGCTTGGATCCTTGGATTCTGCAAATTTACGCGCTGTGTGCAGAAATGGAGCGTCCCAGGACCAGGCGTCCGTGCCCACTACTCGTACTCCGCGTTCCGTAAGGTAGAGCGTTGCTTCGCGTCCCATACCGCAGCCACGGTGTATATAGTCGGGATCGCCGTAGGCTGCTCCGGCACTGGTGTTAACCACCACGATGTCCAGGGGCTGTAGTTCGTATTCAATACGCGCGAGCTCGGCTTCCACATCGGCAGCAGTGGCAACGTAGCCGTCTGCAAAGTGCCTGAAGTCGAGTTTGACGCCTGCTCGAAAACACCAATCCAGTGGCGCCTGGTCTATCGTCCACGCCGGATCGCCGCCGTCCATGGTTGAGTGGTAATGCCACGGCGCGTCCATGTGCGTGCCGTTGTGGGTATTGAGCTGTACCTCTTCGACGGCCCAGGCTTCTCCGTCGGGCAGATCGCTCTTTTCAAGCCCCGGGAAAAAAGGCATGAGCTGATCATGGGTGCCATCGTGACGGTGATAGGTCACCTGGGGCCGAAAGGGCTCAGGGTCCGAGGCCACATCGTTCTCAATCGGAATAGACAGATCAACAATCCGCCGTTTAGGGCTTTTTAACAACTCCGCGGTCTGTATCGACGGATCAGTGTTCATGAGGATGTTCTCCTATTAAAAGAGCGTCGGCGCTTGTCCACTTGTTTGGAGCCGGTCAGTCAGCGAGCCGATAGACGCGATGAGCGGTACCTGCAAACAACGCATGCTTTTCTGCAGCGGAGAAGCCTGCAGAAAGCTTCTTCATGGCGTTGTAGTAAACCGTGTACGACAGAGAAAGCCGATCTACGGGGAAGTTACTCTCGAACATACAGCGGTCAGCACCAAAACATTCCAGTGCGTGACGGTACCAACGGCCGTGGGCTTCAAGGAGTTCGTTAGAATTGGGGGGGCGCTCGTCCAAGTGCCAACCGAAACCATTGTCGGGCATGGCCAGACCACCCAACTTGAGAGACACGTTTTCGCACTCACTAAGTTCTCGCATGTGATTCTTCCATGCAGCGAAGATTTCGTCGTGCTTACCCTCAAAACTGCCAACGCCCAGAGGCGTGCTGAAATGATCAAGAATCATTGTGGTGTCAGGGCAGGCCTTGGCTAGTGCGATGTAATCCGGGAGTTGGAAATGGTACTGCCAAGTATCGTAAGAGAGTCCTCGCTCACCCAAGCGGCGAACACCGGCTTGAAACTCTGGTAAGCGATACAGATCGGCGGGAGCAGGACCAGGAATAAGCATGCTCTCTGCGTCGTCCACTGGAGCGCTCGCGCCCGCATGGCGTATTCCTTTAAAGAAGTCTCCGGCCAAATGGATATGTTTATCCAGAGACTCGTCAAGCGTGGCAGATTCGCGCAGATCAATATGGCCGACCATGCCGAGTATGGGTGCGCCCAGATTCAACTCGCGAATTCGCGCAGCCTGAGCGAGTACATACTCAGTCTCTCCCAAAGATTTTTCGTGCTCCGGGCCGTCCTCGCGATAACAGGTTCCACACTCCATAAACATCGTACCAACAACGTTATGGCCCGCGCCGGTGTCTACCGCTAACTCATCTACGTTGTAGATATCGCCCATCATGTCGGGCCACAGGTGATGGTGCGGGTCGATTATCGGCTGATCCGGGTCGATGATGTCTTCTTGTACCTGAGCCAACCAGGCGGGATGGTCCTCGTGAAAAAGGTCCATGTCAGTCTCCTTATGTTTTTGTTGTGGACTACGATTTTTACGTCAGGATACGCTAACCACTTGCCACCGTGATTGCAAAGACACAATGAAAAACGGCCTCTAAAAGAGGCCGCTGGGGGTCGTACTTGGATCGAATTTTAGGGGAGAGCTTTAGATGCGCTCGATTACCGTTGTGATGCCCTGACCTAGACCGATACACATGGTTGAGACGCCGAGAGTTTGGTCTCGGTCCTGCATTACCGTCAGCAAAGAGCCGGTGATACGGGTGCCGGAGCAGCCAAAGGGGTGCCCAAGTGCTATAGCACCGCCATGCACGTTCACTTTGTCATCCATATCGTCCAGTAACTCAAGGTCTTTCAGAACCGGGAGCGCCTGTGCGGCAAAGGCCTCATTGAGCTCGACCATCTCGATGTCTTTCATGGTCAAGCCCAGATTCTTCAGCGCTTTTTGCGTCGAAGGTACGGGGCCATAACCCATAATAGATGGGTCAACACCGGCGGTGGTCATAGCATTGATCTTCGCGATAGGCGTCAGTCCCAATGCCTGGGCTTTCTCGTAGGACATCACCAGCATGGCTGATGCGCCGTCAGAGATTTGTGACGACTGCCCCGCAGTTACCGTGCCACCCTGAGGATTAAACGCTGGGGGAAGCTGAGCAAGGCTTTCCATAGATGTTTCAGGGCGAATAGTCTCGTCCTGCTCCACGGCGATAAGTGCACCTTGTTCATCGTGGCCTTCTACCGGAATGATCTCCCGGTCGAACTTACCCGCGACCGTAGCGGCGTGGGCAAGTTGATGAGAGCGAACACCCATCTTGTCCTGATCTTCCCGGCTTACACCGTGAAGCAGGGCAAGGTATTCCGCAGTCATACCCATCATGCCGGCAGCCTTAGCGACGTTGAGGCCCATACGAGGGTTCACGTCGACATCATCCATCATCGGTAAGTGACCTAAATGCTCCACTCCCCCTACGAGGTAGACGTCACCCAGGCCAGCCATGATGCTTGCAGCCGCAGTATGCAGCGCTGACATAGATGACCCGCACAGCCGGTTGACCGTTTGTGCTGGGATCGTGAAGGGCAGTTGTGCGCCGAGTACCAGCAAGCGCGCCAGATTCATTCCCTGCTCGCCACGCTGCAGTACGCAGCCCCAGATCAGGTCATCGATCTCGGCGGGATCAAGCTTGTCATTGCGGGCCAGCAGACCCTTAATTACCGCAACGGACAAATCATCCGCGCGGACATTACGAAAACAGCCATTCTTTG
The DNA here is from genome assembly GCF_045689245.1 of Congregibacter brevis. Classification (GTDB taxonomy): domain Bacteria; phylum Pseudomonadota; class Gammaproteobacteria; order Pseudomonadales; family Halieaceae; genus Congregibacter; species Congregibacter brevis. Next base: position 1,125,000 of record NZ_CP136865.1, read on the forward strand.
ACCGACCCATGGCGCTGCGGGCGTAGTCGACGATGACCGCGTCTCTTGGATTAACACTCATCTCAATATCTCCCTGTTGCGCTTAGTAGTAAGTCTCGCCGGCGGCGAGTTTGGCGCGCATACCGTCGGTCAGTTCATAGGCTTTGCCGAGGTGGGCAAACTTTTCGGATTGCTCAGCGATGTGAGCCAGACCGACAGAATCCATCCATCGGAATACACCACCGCGGAAGGGTGGAAAGCCGATGCCATAAAGCAGCGCAAGATCAGCTTCTGCGGGTGATCCGACGATGCCCTCTTCGACACAGCGAGCAAGCTCGGTGCACATAGGCAGCATCATGCGAGCGATGATTTCCTCGCGCTCAAACTCTGTACGCTCAGCGGTAATCGGCGCAATGAGCTCATAGGTCTCTTGAGAGACGACTTTCTTTGGCTTGCCGCGTTTGTCCGTGACGTATTCGTAAAAGCCTTTGCCGTTCTTCTGTCCAAGACGATCGTTCTCAAACATAGTCTCTGTGGCGGTCTTGAAGTCCATCTTCATACGGTCGGGGAAGCCGTCGGCCATAACGCCAGCGGCATGGACACCCGTATCGATTCCCACCACGTCTGACAGGTAGGCAGGACCCATGGGCCAGCCCCAGCGCTCCATGACCTTATCGACCGCCTGGAAATCCGCGCCGTCGCGGACCAGCTTTGAAAAACCATCGAAGTACGGGAAGAGGACGCGATTCACGAGGAATCCTGGGCAGTCATTTACAACGACCGCTTTCTTGCCCATACGGTTGGCATAGGCCACGGTGCGTGCAATGGCAGTATCGGACGTCTTGGCGCCGCGAATGACCTCCACGAGGGGCATCGCGTGCACCGGGTTGAAAAAGTGCATGCCGCAGAAGTTCTCTGGGCGCTCTAGTGCTTCGGCGAGGAAGTCGATAGAGATCGTAGAGGTGTTAGACGCCAGCACCGCATCCGGGCTGATGTGCTTTTCGGTCTCAGCCAGTACCGCATGCTTAACCTTGGGGTTTTCTACGACCGCTTCTACAACGATGTCCACGCTATCAAAACCTTCGTAGGTCAGCGTAGGGTCAATACTGTTGAGCACCGCACCCATCTTGTCAGCGGTCATACGGCCCCGGGAGACGCGCTTTGCCAGCAGCTTATTGGCTTCTGAAAGACCGAGGTCCAATCCTTCCTGGGCGATGTCCTTCATCTTGATGGGAACACCCTTTAGGGAGCTCTGATAAGCGATTCCGCCGCCCATAATGCCGGCACCTAGAACGGCAGCCCTAGCGATCTTCTTGTCGGCTTTTTTCTCCCAACCCTTGGCCACCTTGGCCAGCATCTGGTCGTTAAGGAACAATCCCACCATCGCAGCAGCGACGTCCGTCTTGGCTAGCTCGGCAAATCCAGCGCCTTCTACCTTCAATGCGTCTTCTAAACCCATGCCTCGAGCGGCTTCGATAACTTCTACCACTTTAATAGGCGCGGGGTAGTTCTTGCCGGCCTGCTGGGCCACCATAGATTTGATGGTGAAGAAGGCCATCATCGCCTCGGTATCGTTGAGCGGTAGAGGCGAGCTCTTGGCGCTCCGCCGTGCTTCGATGTTGAGCTTACCCGCGACAGCGGTTTCGAGAGTGCGTAGGGCGACGTCCTGAAGCTGCTCGGGAGCAGATACGGCGTCCACTGCGCCGGCTTTGAGGGCATCTTCTGCTTTCTTCTCTTGACCGGAGGCCATCCACATCACGGCTTCATCAACGCCGATGATGCGGGGCAGACGAACGGTGCCACCCCAACCGGGAAGGATGCCGAGCTTGGTTTCGGGCAATCCCACCTTGGCGGCGGTGCTCATGACGCGAAGGTCACAAGCGAGACAGATTTCCAGTCCACCGCCCATAGCGAAGCCGTTGATCACAGCAACCGTAGGGAAGGGCAAATTCTGAAGGCGATTGAAGTTGCCATTTTGTCCGCTTGAGAAGGCCTGAATTTCTTCCACGGTCGCGTCAAACATCGCTGTGAATTCAGTGATGTCTGCGCCCACAATGAATACGCCTTTGCCGCTGGTAACCAGCATGCCTCGGACATCAGCTTCTTTATCGATGGCATCTAGAGCCTCGGTAAGACTCTGCACGGTGAGTTGGTTAAATTTGTTGACTGATTCGCCCTGAAGGTCGAACCGCATTTCAAGAATGTCATTGTCGTGACGTTGGAGCGTAATTGCGTCGCTCTGATAGATCATGGCTGCTATCCCCCAAATTGTAGGCTGCGCATGATCCTCTTGCATGTGTTCACTGTCAATATGAGCGATCCGGTAGCGTCCGGAGCATTCAGGCTCCCTTTATACACCGTCTTCCTGTGCTCTTACTCCAGCGCGCTGGTGTTCTCTCAGATGAAGCCCGATATCCACCGCGGTTTTGACGGCCACCAGCACGATTAGCAGGAACAGTGGTTGGTCCAAAGACATGATCGCAAAGCCCCCCGCAATGACCGTGATGTGGAGGATAATGATGCGTTTGTAAGGCGCCGACATGAGGCTACTGACCGTCGACGACTCGCGTTCTCCGGCAATCAAAAAGTTACTGACGTAGGAATATCCGTGACTGATAAATAGGCCGATGAAGGCAATAATCCATTCTCTAGGCGCTAGAGCGAATACTTGCTCAATGACGTCAAACAAAAGCTGCAGGAACACAAGAAACAAGGGCCAGGGTGGATCGTCGCCAAAGGACGCAGGGGCATCGAAGAGAAGGCTCAGGATAAAAAAACCGTGTTCAGCGCAAAAGCCGCCATAGTGTATGGAGAAAAACATGGAGGGAAACACGGCGCTTAATCCGCCTACGGTAGCCATTTTTAGGATGTTATAGGCGCCGAGAACTAAGTTTTCGGACCAGTACAGAATGATGAGAGCCCCAACGTCCCAGTCAAAAAAGATTACGCCGAGTAGTGGAAGTATGTTTACCGCGACGAGAAGCGCAAGGCTCAACTGTCGCCGGAGGCCTGTGTAAGCCGAGGAGGAGAGGGCGGTGTCGGGCGGGTCGTCGCGGGCTGTCATATTTGGCATGGGACGCCCTAGATGTGTTGGTTCTTAATGAGTATCGGATACTTAATCGGACTTACTAATCTGTGGGGGGCAGTGTCCTGTCATGGAGGGGTTAGCCCCCACTCTCATTGCGTGCGACGAACTCTTGTCGCGAGGCCCTTTTATCAAGAGCTCTCTAAAAGAGCTCTAGTGCAGTGTTCTGCCGGGGCGCATGGCGTCGCGAACTTCCATGTCCTCGGTGACTTCCTGTTCCTGAACAAAGTGACGGAGTCTGCCCACGACGCTGGTCATCACGTCGATGGTCTGACTGATCTGATCAAGAGCCATCAAGATGGTCTCGTTGTCATTTTGCTCCGGCTCTTGCTCGGGTTCTTGCTTCTGATCGAACTCTTTGTCGTTCATGCCATGCCTCGCAGAGAACTGCTGGAATGCTTCAGAGAGGCTGCCGGAACACCGTCACCGGCAGCCGTGTTGGTACTCAATCTCAAGTTGACGCTCAATCCCAGGAAAGTGCGCCACCTGTTTGATACTCAATCACACGTGTCTCAAAGAAATTCTTCTCCTTCCGAAGATCCATAATCTCGCTCATCCACGGGAAGGGGTTCTGTACGCCTGGGAATTGCTCTGGCAGCCCAATTTGTGAAAGGCGACGATTGGCGATGAACTGAAGATACTCTTCCATCATTGCTGCGTTCATACCGAGCACGCCGCGTGGCATGGTGTCTCTGGCGTACTCAATCTCAAGCTGGGTGCCTTCCAGAATCATCTGAATGGCTTCCTGCTTGAACTCTTCCGTCCACAGATGTGGATTCTCGAGCTTGATCTGGTTGATGACATCGATACCGAAGTTCAGGTGCATGGACTCATCACGGAGTATGTACTGAAACTGCTCTGCGACGCCGGTCATCTTGTTACGTCGACCCATAGAGAGGATCTGCGTAAAGCCGCAGTAGAAGAAGATCCCTTCGGTTACCGCATAGAAGCCAATGAGGTTGCGTAGCAGGGTTTGATCAGACTCATGGGTTCCCGTACGGAAATTAGGATCTGAAATCTCATGAGTATGGCTGATGCTCCACGCCGCTTTCTTAGCGACGGAAGGAACTTCGCGATACATATTGAAGACTTCACCTTCGTCCATGCCCAGTGACTCAATGCAGTACTGGTAGGCGTGAGTGTGAATGGCCTCTTCGAAAGCCTGTCGCAACAGGTATTGCCGGCACTCTGGGTTGGTGATCAGGCGATAGACAGCGAGGACCAGGTTGTTCGCCACTAGGGAGTCAGCTGTTGAGAAGTAGCCGAGGCTACGCTCTACGATGCGGCGCTCGTCATCGGTAAGGCCTTCGGGGTTCTTCCACGTGGCGACGTCCGCGGTCATGTTGACCTCTTGGGGCATCCAATGGTTTGCGCAGCCATCGATGTACTTTTGCCATGCCCAGTCGTACTTGAACGGCACCAACTGGTTGAGATCTGCACGGCAGTTGATCATGGCCTTTTCGTCGATGGACACGCGCGCTGCGCCCATTTCGAGTTCTTCGAGGCCTGGCGCGACATCGAGGTTACGCAGGCTTTCCGCCGCCGCATCGATGTTCGCCTTAACCTCTGGCGCTACTTCTTCTGTCGCTTCCGGACTTGTGTTCGCTGCCGCAGCGGTGGTTGCTGTTTCTGTCACGGCTTCTGCCGCCGGCGCATTGCTTTGTGCAACCGCCTCGCTCGCTTCGGCGACCTCGGTGGCTGCTATTTCCGCTAGATTGGCGGCAGCAGCCTCAGCCATGGCAGGCTCTGGTGTGCTTATGTTGCCACCATCTTCTGCGTGGTAATCGTCCCAATTCAACATGTTGTCACTCCCTATGCTCTTTACTTCTAGTCACTTCTAATTACTTTAAGTAACTTCTACAGGTTTGAAACCGTTATCTGATCGCCCCCACAGCGATCACGGCCCTTCTATTTGTTTCTTGTTTCTTGTTTCTACTTATACGTCCGAATTTTCAGGCCACAGTGTTTACTGGCAGGCCTCGCAGTCCGGGTCATCGAGTGAGCAGGCCAGCGGTACCGGCGCGGGTGCTGGCTCGGCGCTGGAAGATACGGCATTGAGTTGCCCAGTATCGATCGTCGACTTCTCCGTTCCCGTGGCTGCCAAAGAGCGCAGGTAGTACGTCGTCTTAAGGCCGCTGTACCAGGCCATGCGGTAGGTAATGTCCAGCTTTTTACCGCTCGCATTGTTGATGTACAGGTTCAGTGACTGCGCCTGATCAATCCACTTCTGACGGCGGCTCGCGCACTCAACGATCCACTTGGGCTCTACCTCAAACGCATTCGAGTAGATGGCGCGTAGATCAGCTGGAATTCGCTCAATAGACTGCACGCTACCGTCGTAATACTTGAGATCGTTAACCATGACGCTGTCCCACAATCCGCGGGCTTTCAGGTCGTTAACGAGGTAGGGGTTAACCACCGTGAACTCACCTGAGAGGTTCGACTTCACATAGAGGTTTTGATAAGTCGGTTCAATGGACTGGGATACGCCCGTGATGTTGGCAATAGTCGCTGTTGGTGCGATAGCCATCACATTGGAATTACGCATACCTCGAGTTTTTACGGCTTCGCGTAATGTGGCCCAATCAAGGGTCATGGAATCATCAACTTTGATGTAATCGCTGCCGCGCTCCTCGACGAGCTTGCTCAAAGAGTCGATAGGCAGGATGCCCTGGCTCCACAGTGAGCCCTCATAGCTTGAGTAAGCACCACGCTCCTCTGCCAGTTTGCTGGAGGCATCGATGGCGTAGTAGCTAATCGCTTCCATGGAAAGGTCTGCGAAGCTAACGGCATCATCAGAGCCGTAGGCAATATGTTGCTTGTAGAGGGCATCCTGAAAGCCCATGAGACCCAAACCAACTGGGCGGTGACGGAAGTTGGAATTTCGCGCGGTATCCACCGAGTAGTAGTTAATGTCGATCACGTTATCGAGCATGCGAACAGCGGTGCGTACGGTCTCGGCCAACTTCTCCAGGTTCAAGCCATTCTCATCAACGTGCTGCGGCAGGTTGACCGAACCCAGGTTACATACGGCGATCTCATCGGCATTTGTATTGAGAGTGATCTCTGTACAAAGGTTGGAAGAGTGGACTACACCGGCGTGTTGCTGGGGGCTGCGGAGGTTGCAGGGATCTTTGAAAGTCATCCAGGGGTGGCCCGTCTCGAACAGCATGCCGAGCATCTTGCGCCACAGGTTTTGTGCTTTAACGGTCTTGAAGTACTTGAGGTCACCGCTGGCCGCCATAGCTTCGTAGGCGCCGTAGCGCTCTTCGAAGGCCTTGCCGTAGAGGTCGTGGAGATCTGGAACGTCGTTGGGTGAGAAGAGAGTCCAATCACCATCGTCAAACACACGCTTCATAAATAGATCGGGGATCCAGTTGGCGGTGTTCATGTCGTGAGTACGTCGTCGATCGTCGCCGGTGTTCTTACGCAGCTCGACAAACTCCTCGATATCCATGTGCCAGGTTTCAAGGTAGGAGCAGACCGCTCCTTTACGCTTGCCGCCCTGGTTAACCGCTACCGCTGTATCGTTCACAACCTTGAGGAAAGGAACGACACCCTGCGACTTGCCGTTGGTGCCTTTAATGTAAGAGCCCAGAGCGCGCACAGGCGTCCAGTCATTACCCAGCCCGCCAGCAAACTTGGAGAGCATGGCGTTGTCCTGAATTGCCCCATAGATGCCATGAAGATCATCGGGCACGGTGGTCAGGTAGCAGGAGGACAGCTGAGGGCGCAGCGTGCCCGCATTAAACAGCGTGGGCGTAGAGCTCATATAGTCGAAAGAAGAGAGCAGTCGGTAAAATTCTATCGCCCGCGCTTCACGATCGTCTTCTTCTACGGCGAGACCCATGGCTACGCGCATGAAGAATATCTGCGGCAGTTCAAAACGCACTTCATCGCTGTGGATAAAGTAGCGGTCATAAAGTGTTTGCAGGCCCAGATAGGTGAATTGCAGATCCCGCTCGGGAAGAATTGCGGCGCCCATGCGCTCAAGGTCGTAGTCAGCCAGTGTCGGGTCGAGTAGCTCGAGCTCTACACCGCGTGCGATGTAAGCTGTCAGCGCCTTCTCGTACAAACGATCCATGTCGCCTTGGGTAGCGCTGTCCGCCACGCCGAGGAAGGTCAAAGCCTCGGTCCGCAGGTTGTCGCACAGTAGGCGGGCCGATGCGTAGGTGTAGTTAGGCTCTTGCTCGATCAGGGTTCGCGCCGTGATCACTAGTGATGTAGACAGCTCCTGCATGCTGACCCCGTCATAGAGGTTGCGCAGGGCTTCATCAAGGATTCTCGTTTCAGAAACATCATCGAGTCCAGCGCAGGCTTCGCTGACGACGATGTGCAGACGCTCAAGGTCCAACGGCGCCTTGCTGCCATCGGCCTGTACGACGTTGATGCGATCTGCGGCTTCCTGAGTTTCTGCAGAGAGGGACTGTCGAGCGGCACGCTTTGTTGCCTGCTGCTCGCGGTAGATCACATAGTCCCGGGCAATTTTGTGCTCTCCGGCGCGCATGAGTGACAGTTCGACCTGATCTTGGACATCCTCAATGTGGATTGTGCCGCCGGAAGGCATGCGTCGCTTGAATGTTGCAGTCACCATTTCAGTGAGCTTGGCCACAGTTTCGTGAATGCGACTTGATGCCGCCGCTGTGCCACCCTCTACTGCGAGGAATGCCTTAGTAATGGCCACAGAAATCTTGCTGGCCTCAAACGGTACAACCGTGCCATTACGCTTAATGACGCGCAGTTGCCCTGGTGCCGTCGCGGTGACTTCCGCAGTGCTTGCGCCGGCGACATTAGCTGCCTGTTGCGCCGATGCGGTATCCGTTACGTTCTCTGTGAGAGTTGCTTCCCCGCCCTGGCTGGTATGCATGGTCACTCGTGTTCACTCCTCTAAACTCGGCTAACACCATTTGGGTTAACGCTTTTTGGTTTGTTGTTTTACGTTCTTTGACGTTTTTTACTACTTCGTCTTTTTTCTGCTTTTCAGCTCGTTTCTAATTTCTTTGCCATTCGCGTTTCTTGGAAGCTTCTCCATATCAATGGCCTAAATTTGGGCGTTTCCCGTCTTTTTCCCGTGTTTAGGTGGCTTTTTGGCGACAATAGGGTCTTTTTTAAAGAAATACTTTTCCTTGGCGTAGCAAGCTTTGAAAAAAAACATCGCTGCGCCATTTATATCGTTTTTAACGTTTTTGAGGCCACGTTCCTGGTTTTTATGCTCTTTTTCGGAGACGATTCTGGATTTTGGTGGTGCTCGTTCTTCACTCGTTGCATCCCAATGCGTTGACTGAGCAAGCTTGGCGTACGTTTTGCTCAAGCTGCAGGCCGTTTTCGAATCGTGTTTCGAATCACAGTTTGACCTGAAACGCTAGATATTGGGTTTTTAGTGCCGAATGGCTACAAGATAAAGCGGTCTTGGGGGGAAAGCAAGCGTATTAGTCTGAGTTTATCTTGTGGATAACTTGTTAGTTGCCACTGATGTCTGTGCTTACTAACCCTAGAGGCCTAGTAACTATCAAAAATCGGGGCACCGCCTGTTGTGTTTTGCCCGGTGGGTGCTTTGGACCGATTTCTTATAAGCCGTCCGTTGACTATACGCACTGGTTATTTGCCTTTTTTTACGGCGCCTATTTGTCTGTCAGGAGGTGTTCGATTAGCGCTTTCTGCGCGTGTAGGCGGTTTTCTGCTTCTTCCCAAATCACTGTGCCGGTCGCGTCCATCAATTCGGCGCTGATCTCTTCCCCTCGGTGTGCGGGTAGACAGTGCATATAGAGCGCGTCGGGCGCTGCTTGTCTCAGAAGTTCGGCGTTCAACTGGAAGGGGGCCATGGCCGCCTCGCGACGTGCCTGTTCTTCTTCTTGTCCCATAGACGCCCACACGTCGGTGACAAGCAAAGATGCGCCTGCCACAGCAGCGCGGGGTTCATGAAAGACGGTTACCCGGTCGCTGTTATCACGGAGAAGCTCTTCTTGAGGTTCGAATCCTTCAGGGCAGGCAATATGGAGTTTAAAGTCGAATTGCCGCGCCGCGTTGATGTAGGAATGGCACATGTTGTTGCCGTCACCGAGCCAGCAAACCGTTTTGCCCTGAATTGAACCGCGATGCTCTCGGTACGTCTGCATGTCCGCCAACAACTGGCAGGGATGGAAGTCATCCGTGAGTGCATTGATGACCGGAACGCTGGAGTTGGCGGCAAAGCGCTCCACAATGTCGTGCCCAAAGGTGCGGATCATCACGATATCCACCATGGAGGAGATCACCCGCGCGCTATCTTCGATGGGCTCTCCGCGACCTAGTTGTGTATCACTGGGCGAAAGAAACATTGCGTGGCCGCCCATCTGCGCCATTCCCGCCTCAAAAGACACGCGAGTTCGCGTCGAAGACTTGGCAAAGATCATCGCCATCACACTGCCTGAGAATTGCGGTGAGGGTTCGCCGGCTCGGTGTGCCGTTTTGAGCGCTATTGCTCGATCGATGAGAGCGTCTAGTTCCTTCGGCGATAAATCCAGAAGAGTTAGGAAATGCTGATTGCTCACGCGACACCTTCTTTGCTTGGTTTGTTAGTTAGCCAGCTGTCAACGACCCCGGCGAGCGTTTCGCCGAGCTGATGCCCTTGTTCGTTGCTCATTACCAGCGGGGGTAAAAGTCTAATTGTTCGTCCGGCAGTGACATTGATAAGTAGACCCGCATCGAGGGCCAGCTTTACTAGCTCGGCGCAGTCGAGCTGTAGTTCTATACCAATCATCAGTCCCGCGCGGCGGTATTGCGCTACGGCGTCATCATGATTTAGGGTCTCTTTAAAGCTTTTCTCGATGAGCTCCCCCAGCGGCTGGGCGCGCTCTTGGAGCTGCTCTTCCTCCAGGGCCTGCAGCACAGCTCCTGCAGCCGCGCAGGCGAGCGGATTGCCCCCGTAAGTAGAGCCATGGTGCCCTGGTGCGAAGGTATGTGCGGCCTCCCCCCGTGCCAGGCAGGCACCTATAGGCATCCCGTTGCCCAGGGCTTTCGCAGTACTGACAATGTCAGGGGCGATGTCAATCTGCTGGTGGTAAAAGTAACTGCCCGTGCGACCGTTACCGGACTGAACCTCATCGAATATCAGCAGCCAACCTTGCTCTTTGCATAGCTTTGCAGCCCCGTTCAGGTACTCGAGGTCCAGGGGGTGAATACCGCTTTCACCCTGCACCGGTTCGAGCATCAACGCTGCAACGTCGTCATGCTTCTGCGCCAGCGCTTGTAGGGCGTGGAGGTCGTTGCGAGGCGCGCGCAAAAAGCCGCTCACCAGGGGGCCGAAGCCTTTCTGAATTCGTTCATTGCCTGTGGCCGACAGGGTGGCGAGGGTGCGGCCGTGAAAGGCACCTTCTAATACGACGATCTGCGGGCGTTCAATGCCTCTTTCATGGGCATGTAAGCGCGCCAACTTAATTGCGGCTTCGTTGGCCTCGGCTCCGGAGTTACTAAAAAAGACTCGCTCCATGCCCGCACGACGCGTGAGCGCTTCGCCCACGCGTTCCTGTAGATCAATCTGATAGATGTTGGAGCAGTGCAATAGCGATGATGCTTGCTCTGTAATCGCGGCGGTGACGCGAGGGTGCGCGTGTCCCAGATTGGTTACGGCAATGCCCGACAGTCCGTCGAGAAAACTCCGTCCTTCACAATCGAACAGCTCGGCGCCCCGGCCGTGAGAAAAGCTCACGGGAAGCGGGGAATAGGTACTCATCAAAGCCGACATGGCATTGTCCAGGTTAGGGTCGGTTAGCAGTTCGGTGGGTCTCGCAGCTGCGCTGGAAAATTCGCGAGTCCCAAAAAGCAAAAATGGCCGCTCTGATGCAGCCACAACAAAACTATAGCTATTCTTTTCTGGCCTGACAATTTTTGGAGTATGGCTACGCCGTGGCACTGGTCATACTAAAGCGAGTAAAATGTTTGGCCATTGAGATAACTTAAAGGATCTACAGCATGGACGTAATGGAGCAAATTAAGGAACAAGTTGAGCAGAATCAGGTTCTGCTTTACATGAAGGGGTCGCCGAACCAGCCGCAGTGTGGTTTTTCTGCGCGGGTTGTGCAGGCTCTCATGGCCTGTGGTCAGCGTTTTGCTTACGTAGACATTCTCAGTAATCCGGAGATTCGTTCAAACCTGCCCACTTATGCGAATTGGCCGACGTTCCCTCAGCTCTGGGTAAAAGGCGAGCTGATTGGTGGTTGTGACATCGTCACCGAAATGCACGAAAAGGGCGAGCTTGAGCCTTTGGTACGTGAGGCGGCCGAAGCAGCCTGATGTTTGAAAATTGCAGGGCCCCTTGGGCCCTGCACATAGTTTGCCTTCAGGCGACGGGCTTGACGGTATTCATTGCCGTTTGTAGATAGTTTTGTATACCTACCTTATCGATGAGACTCAGCTGGGTCTCCAGCCAATCGACGTGTTCTTCTTCTGCATTGAGAATGCTTACTACCAAGTCCCGGGAGACGTAGTCCCCAACACTCTCGCAATACGCGGCTGCATCCTTTAGATCCTTATGGGCGATGTGCTCGAGCTTAAGGTCACACTCCATCATCTCCTGCGTGTTTTCCCCGATCATTAATCTGCCAAGATCCTGCAGATTGGGGAGTCCCTCCAAAAACAAAATGCGCTCCACTAGCTGATCGGCGTGTTTCATTTCGTCGATGGACTCGTGATACTCGTGGTCTGCAAGCTCTACAAGGCCCCAGTCCTTGTACATTCGAGCGTGAAGAAAATATTGGTTAATTGCCACAAGTTCGTTGCCGAGAATGCGGTTTAAATGCTCGATGACTGTTGGGTCGCCTTTCACTGTGCGGGGCTCCTTTTCACTTTCTGATTGATGTCGTGAATCGTGTAGTAATTGTTGAGTAAATGTTTTCCTTGCTGCTTTAAAATCTGTCGCAATCCCAGGACTCTGAAGCGGCGTCTTTTCTGTTGCTATTGGCTCACAGCCCTGAGCGCGTCGCGCTAAACCGGCCTGTAAATAACGGGGGAAATTGTAGCGTCTTGTTAAGAGCAGCTACCAGCTAAATTGTCGATAACACAAATGACAAGCATTCCGAATCAAGAATGCGTAGCCAACAGAATTCAGCAAACGAGTTTAGTGAGGGACTTTAAGCGGGTGACGCAGCGGAATAGAAAAGACCGTCGCTAATGGGGGGCGGGCTGGCGTTATCCTGGAGAAGACTGAGGGCGTGGTCAGTACAACTTCCACACTGGCTCGCAACGCCAAGCTCGTCTCTGAGAGACTGCAAGGTGTTAGCGCCGCCGGCGACGGCGGAACGAATCTGCTTGTCAGTGATGCCATTGCAGATGCAAACGTACATGCTTTTCCTGCTCTTGATATGACTGGAAGCGTTAACCTATTTCAAATGAGAATAGTTGTCAATAGTATTTGCAAGCCATTCTTGTGTCCCGAGCTCAGGTATAATTCATTGCCACTTATATTGAGACAAACGTCATGAACGCTGTGACCCCTGCAGATGTAAGCACTGAAGTGCGTGACATGGCCCTTAGCGCCCGTGTCGCGGCGCGAAAGCTGGTTGCCTCTGCGAGCGATGCCCGAAATCAAGCCTTGTACGCCGCTGCTGCTTTTCTCGACGAGCGCCGGGAAGTGCTGCGAGAAGCGAACGCGATGGATATGCGACGCGCGAGCGAGGCAGATTTGGATTCAGCTTTGCTGGATCGTCTGGAACTTACCGATGATCGCATAGACGCTATGCTTGAGGGTCTGCGTCAAGTCGCTGGCTTACCTGACCCCGTGGGTGAGATTCGCGATATGCGTGCGCGCCCCTCGGGCATCCGGGTAGGAAAAATGCGCGTTCCTCTTGGCGTCATCGGCATCATTTATGAGTCACGGCCCAATGTAACGGCGGATGCAGCGAGTTTGTGCATCAAGTCAGGTAACGCAGCGATTCTTCGGGGCGGTTCCGAGGCGCTGCATTCCAACGCAGTGATTGCAGCCGCTATGTCCGATGGTCTCCTGTCGGCGGGTCTGGATGCCGCGTCAGTGCAACTCGTGCAGACCCGGGATCGCGCGGCTGTGGGTGCGCTTCTGGGCCTCGAGGGTTTAATTGATGTTGTTATACCTCGCGGAGGAAAGAGCCTCGTCGAACGCATTAGCAAGGAAGCACGCGTCCCGGTGATCAAGCATCTCGATGGTGTTTGTCATGTGTACGTTGATGCAACTGCAGACGCTGAGATGGCTCTGGCCATTGCGATAAACGCCAAAACCCACCGTTATGGCACCTGTAACACCATGGAGACCTTGTTGGTGCATCAGAACGAGGCTGCATCACTGCTACCACGTCTGGCAGAGGCCTACGCTAGCGCGTCTGTTGAGCTACGCGGCTGCGAACGTACCTTAGCCCTTCTTCCCGACGCGACAGCTGCTAGCGAGGACGATTGGGTAACGGAGTATCTGGGTCCTATCCTGTCGATTCGTGTTGTCGATGATATCGATGCGGCGATGGAGCATATTGCTCGCTATGGTTCGGGCCACACCGAAGCGATTGTGACGTCCGATTATCTGCGTTCGCAGCGTTTTCTGCGCGAAGTAGATTCCGCATCTGTCATGGTCAACGCATCGACACGCTTTGCTGATGGTTTTGAATACGGCTTGGGTGCAGAGATTGGAATCTCTACCGATAAGCTGCACGCTCGAGGGCCCGTGGGGCTAGAGGGCCTTACCTCAGAAAAGTTTGTCGTCTTAGGCGAAGGACAGATTCGCCGTTGAGTGAAGTATCAGGGGAGACTTTGATCTATCCAGAGCGCAGCGGCGCGGTCGGGGTGTTTGGCGGAACCTTCAATCCCATCCATTTTGGTCATCTGCGTTCTGCGCTGGAATTGCTCGAGGCTTTGCCTCTGGCTCAATTGCGTTTTATGCCGGCGAGTGAGCCGCCCCATCGAGCATCGCCACAGGTCAGTGCTACAGATCGCGCGGCCATGGTGGAGCGCGCAATAGCGGGGGAGCGACGCTTTGTTTGTGATCGACGAGAGCTTGATCGTGAGGGTCCTTCTTATACCGTAGAGAGTCTCGAAGAGCTCAGACACGAGTTGGGCGATGAGCGTGGTATCTGTCTGATCATGGGCTGTGACGCGCTTCTTGGCTTACCTAACTGGCACCGCTGGGAAGAGCTTTTGAGTCTCGCCCATCTGGTGATTATGGCGAGACCAGGTTGGGTTTTTCCCGACCAGGGGGTTCTTGGATCGCTTATGCGGGACCACGCAGGCGTTGCAGAGGATCTTGTTCGGGAGCCGGCGGGAAGCTTGGTTACACAGACACTAAGTCCCCAGGATATCTCGGCCACAAACATTCGCGTCCTGTTACAATCAGGGCTTTCCGCACGTTATCTCCTTCCCGAGAGCGTGCTTGCATACATCGCCGAGCGTGGTCTCTACGCAGAGCAGGAGTAACGGGCTATCACCCCTAAAGAAAAAGCAACAGATAAATCCCCAGCGCTCTCCACTCGGGAGATCATGGACCTGGTGGCGGAAGCGCTGGAGGACCTTAAAGGTGTCAACCCGGTAACCCTTGATGTGCGTGAGCTCAGCAACGTGATGGATTACCTGGTTATCTGCAGCGGGACATCGAGCCGCCATGTGAAGTCTCTTGCGGATAACGTGTCGCGCACGGCTAAGGCTGCCGGGCATATGCCCATGGGCGTGGAAGGTGAAGACGCCGGAGAATGGGTGCTCGTGGATCTGGGAGATGTTGTTGTGCACGTTATGCAGCCGGCGACTCGAGATTTCTATGATCTGGAGCGACTTTGGGTGCACAGCGCCGCCGCAGCTGATGACAATGGCGATAACACTAACAACGTGTGGGGTGGCGACAGTTCGGATAGCGACTCCGACTGATGCGCGTTAACGTCCACTCGGTGGCAGGCAAGATGCCGCGCTGGGTCGACACAGCCGTTGGTGAATACGAAAAACGCCTCCCCCGAGAACTCAAACTGCAATGGCGCGATATACCGCTAGCCGCGCGCAGTACTAACTCCAATGCCGGGCAGTTAAAAGAGCGCGAGGGGATCGCGATGCTTAAAGGCGTTAGCACCTCGGATCATTGCGTTGCTCTCGATGGCCGGGGAAAGCCCTGGACCACCGAAGAACTGGCAAAACAGCTGGAGCAGTGGATGATGCAAGGGCAGGACTTGAGCCTCCTGATAGGCGGTCCAGACGGCCTGTCTGATGCTTGCTTAGCTGCTGCCCGTCAGCGTTGGTCCCTGGGCCCCTTGACCCTTCCGCACCCCCTGGTGAGAGTGGTTTTAGCCGAACAGTTGTATCGTGCTTGGACAATCACCATTGGACACCCCTATCATCGCGCCTGATATCCGCGACGTCTCTAGCAAGGACCTATGGCCTCCCGCGTAGTTCTTAAAGATACCCAACGCGAACAGCGCATTTTTGGCGCCCGTAGTCTGGTGGCTCTGGTATTTGTGGTGGCGTTACTCGGGGTATTGCTGGCGAGATACTACAGCCTGCAAATCAACGAGTTTGAAGCCTACAGCACAGCGTCCGAGCGCAACCGCGTTCAGCTGCAACCACTGCCGCCCAAACGCGGTCTTATCTATGATCGCAACGGTGTGCTGCTGGCGGACAATCGTCCCAGTTACACGCTCTCGCTGATCGTTGAGCGCGTCGACGATTTGGATGAGACTCTTGCCGCTCTCGCCGAGCTTGTGGCTATCGAAGAGAGTGACCTCGAGAAGTTTCGCAATCGTGTACGGCAGCGCAGACCCTACGACCCGGTACCCCTGCGTTTTCGTCTCAATGACGTAGAGCAGGCTTACATTGCCGTCAACAAGCATCGCCTTCCCGGGGTAACTGTCGAGGCCCAGCTGCAGCGCTATTACCCTCATGGTGAGCTGTTCGCCCATGCACTAGGCTATGTGGGGCGTATAAATGCACAAGAGATGGCAAGCATAGATCAGGCGGATTACCGGGGAACCTTCCATATTGGAAAAATCGGTATCGAGCGACGCTACGAAAACGAATTGCACGGCACCGTGGGTTATCAAACCGTAGAGACAAACGCCCATGGCCGCGTACTGAGGGTTCTGGAGCGTTTTGATCCCAGTCCTGGCGAGGACCTGATTCTACATCTCGACTACGAATTGCAGCGAGTCGCCCATGAGCAACTGGCGGGAAGGCGCGGAGCAGTGGTCGCCATCGATCCACTGACGGGAGGGGTTCTGGCCTTGGTCAGTACGCCGTCTTTTGACAGCAATTTGTTTGTTAATGGTATTAGTAGCCGCAACTACAACGCTCTGCGGGATTCACCGGACGTGCCGCTGTTTAATCGCACGGTGCAGGGCCAATACCCGCCGGGCTCTACGGTCAAACCGATGATCGCCATGGCCGGTCTTGAAGCCGGTCTCATCGATCCCTTGTTCACGGTGCCGGACCCCGGCTGGTATCGATTGCCCGGCGACCGTCGCCGCTACCGCGATTGGATTCTGCGTATCCGCGGCACCGGTCACGCCCCGGAAGTCGATTTGAAAATGGCTTTGGCTGAATCTTGCGATGTGTACTTTTACGATCTCGCTCGGCGTCTGACTGTTGATGGTATTCACGATTATCTCGATCACTATGGTCTGGGTCGTCGCACAGGCATTGATACCACGGCGGAGCGCTCAGGAGTCTTGCCCTCAACCGCATGGAAGCGTTCGACGCTCAGCGAGGCCTGGTATCCCGGTGAGACGCTAAGCGTCGGTATCGGTCAGGGGTACATGCTGGCGACTCCACTTCAGCTTGCCGTGGCAACTTCGGTGCTTGCGACCCATGGAGAACATCGCGAGCCGCGTCTGGTGCAATGGCTTGGTGATGAGCCGCTGGAAGCTCCCATGGTGGAGCCGCTCATGGCCGATGGCGCAAATTGGGACGCGGTGGTTGAGGGTATGCGGGAAGTCGTGCATGGCCGTCGCGGGACCGCCAAAGCTATCGCAAAAGGTATGGATTACGAGATGGCCGGAAAAACTGGCACGGCTCAGGTGATCGGCATCGCACAGGACGCTGTGTATAACGAAGACGAAATTGATGAGCGCCATCGCAATCACGGTTTGTTTATCGCCTTTGCGCCCCTCGATGCGCCCACGATTGCGGTTGCGGTGATTGTTGAGAACGGTGGTGGTAGTAGTGCGGCCTATCCTATTGCCCGAGCGGTGGTGGATGCCTGGCTCGATAGGGAGCCGAGCTAGTGTCTGAATACGTTCGCCAGATGCCCGAGAACGTCGGTCCTCTCACTCGGCCGCCAGGGGTGGCTGCAAAGCTCCACGTCGACGCACCTTTACTGGTTTTACTGATGCTGCTCACGGCCTACGGGCTGGTTGTGCTTTACAGTGCATCGGGACAAAGCATGGATGCCGTGGTGCGCCAGGGCCGGTACTTTGTACTCGCCTATGTTGTGATGTTTGTCATGGCCCAGTTTAGTCCGGTGCGCTGGTCGCGCTGGTCTCCCTGGGGGTACCTTTTGGGGGTGTCTTTCTTGGCGGCGGTGGCGGTTGCCGGTGTCGGCGCCAAGGGTGCACAGCGCTGGCTCGAGCTTGGTGGCTTTCGTTTTCAGCCCTCAGAGATCATGAAACTGGGCGTTCCCATGACCATTGCCTGGTATCTTGGGTCTCGCGTGTTACCACCAGCCTCACGCCACATCGCCGTGTGCCTGTTACTGATCGCTATCCCCTGTGGCCTGATTATCCGTCAACCGGATCTTGGGACCTCTCTGCTAATCGGCGCTTCGGGCTTGTTCGGCATCTTTATGGCGGGCATCAGTTGGCGCTTCATTTTTGGCACGGTGCTAGTGGCCATTTTTTCCGCCTGGCCAGCGTGGATGTTTCTTCTCGAGGACTATCAGAAACAGCGTATCCTGACGCTCCTTAATCCTGAAAGCGACAAGCTTGGCGCCGGATGGAACATCATTCAATCCAAAACGGCTATTGGCTCCGGCGGCTGGACCGGTAAGGGTTGGACTCAGGGCACTCAATCCCAGCTGGACTTTCTCCCCGAGAGTCATACCGATTTCATCATCGCTGTGCTCGCTGAAGAGTTTGGACTCAAGGGCGTGCTGCTGCTGCTTGGTCTGTACATTTTGATCCTACTGCGAGCGTTTTGGATTGGTCTGTATGCACAAAGCAGCTACGGTCGCATACTCTGCGGGAGTATTACGCTGACTTTCTTTGTCTACATCTTTGTTAACATGGGAATGGTTGCGGGTCTGCTCCCGGTGGTGGGTGTCCCGCTACCTTTAGTGAGCGCAGGTGGTACTTCGGTGGTGACCCTCATGGCTGGATTTGGGCTGCTTATGGCAGTCAGTACCGAGAAGCGTGTGGTGGGGCAATAGCAGATGGCTATATCGTCCCCAGTTCGCCCTTCGAACCCCGTCACGACATATTTCCAACCCGGTCACGACATGTTTCGAACTCCGTCACGACATATTCAGAAAGGATTATTAAGGTGAAGCAACGCCAAAGATTTGGATTTCACGTTTGCGCCAGCTTGCTCGGTGCATTGCTGATCACAGCACCGGTACACGCGGATTACTCGAATGATCCGGGCGCTCAGGCACTGATTGCAGAAATGGTTGCCGAGCACGATTTTTCAGCGGAAGAGCTGCAGACCCTTTTTATGGGGGCTGAGCGGCAGCAGAGCATTCTGGATGCCATATCGCGACCGGCAGAGAAAACCAAACCCTGGCACGAATACCGCGAGATTTTTCTCACAGAGCGTCGTGAGCGAGAGGGCGTTGAGTTTTTTCGGGAACACCGTGAGGCCCTTTCCCGCGCGCAGGCAGAGACGGGCGTTCCCGCTGAGGTAATCGTCGCGATCATTGGTGTAGAGACCTACTACGGTCGGATCGCCGGTAGTTATGACGTGATTGACGCGCTATCGACTCTCGCTTTTGATTACCCCAAGCGATCGAAATTTTTTACCAGTGAGCTCAAGAACTTTTTGCTCTTGTCCCGCGAACAAGGCATGGATCCGCTTTCCTTAAAAGGATCTTACGCCGGTGCCATGGGTTACGGACAGTTCATGCCCAGCAGCTACCGAGCCTACGCCATAGACTTTGACGGGGACGAACTCGTCGATATCTGGAACAACCCTACCGATGCTATTGGAAGCGTCGCTAACTATCTGGCCAAGCATGGTTGGCGAGGCGGAGAGCCCGTTGTCAGCGCGGCTACGGCCTCAGACGCGGCGCCCCAGGAAGCCTTTGAGGGCGGACTAAAGCCCACTCGATCGGTCCAAGCCTTTATCGACATGGGTGTGACCCCCGAGCAGCAGGTGGATCCTGAGGCGATGGCGACGGCAATGAAGTTTGAGTTGGTGGATGGCCACGAGTACTGGCTGGGCTTGCAGAACCTCTATGTAATTACTCGCTACAACCACTCGGCTATGTATGCGATGAGCGTATTTTTGTTGAGCCAGCGCATTGCCGCGGGCGTGCAGGCGTGACGCAATCCAGTTTAGGACTTCTGTGTGTCCTGACTGCGGTTACTGCGCTGGTAGCGTGCTCCAGCTCTGATCCCAAGGTCGCCTGGGAGGGTGATGGCGCGCCGGTAACCAGTATGGAGCCGGACGCTGTGGCAGATGCGGTTCCTCGTCCTGATCCTATTCTTCGTGCAGGTAATACTTCGCCCTATAGCATCGATGGCGTTGAATATCGCGTCCTCCCGAGCGCCGAGGGATATAGCAAGAAGGGTATCGCCAGCTGGTATGGCACCAAGTTTCATGGCAATAAAACGGCCAATGGTGAGGTCTATGACTTATATCTCGCAACGGCTGCCCACCGAAGCCTCCCCATACCCAGCTATGCAACGGTAACCAACCTTTGGAATGGTCGTCAGGTGGTGGTGCGAATCAACGATCGCGGGCCCTTCCACCCAGACCGATTGATCGATTTAAGTTACGCCGCCGCGGTGAAGCTGGGTTTTGTCGACAAAGGGACCGCTGAGGTTCTGGTTGAGACCATTACTCTGGCCGGGATAGACGACCTTCGTGATAGCGAGACGGGCGAGTATCGCTATCTTCAACTGGGCGCCTTTGCTAATCCTGATACAGCTGATGGTCTCCGAGAATCTGTCGCTGCGATGGTGGATGCGCCCGTGAGCGTGACCCCTGTCGATGCCGGGGGGCAGCGTTTGCATCGCGTGCGTGTGGGCCCGGTCGCCGACGGAGAGCAGCTCCGCTATCTTCGTGATTTGCTGATGAGCCGCGGTTATTCACCCGGTCTGGCCCTGCCGTAATGGCTAAACTATTTGGTAGCACCTCTCGCTTCAATTTCCGCCGCGATTTTTCAGTATTGAGAGCTTGCGGTACCATGCTCCGCCTCCGCATATCTGACCTGACTTCTATGCCAAATTCTTTACGTTTTTCTTTTATTCTTGCGCGCACCGCTGCGCACAGTCTGGCTCTGACCCTTGCTGTATTCACAGCTGCGGTATCAGCGCAGAACATCGTGCCTGCCCCCCCGGAGATCGCAGCTCGCGGCTATCTTCTGGTGGATGCGAATAGTGGTGCTGTTCTTGTCGAGTCTAACGCGGATGAGCAGCTGCCACCGGCCAGCCTGACCAAGCTGATGACCGCTTATGTGCTGGCCTCGGAGATTGCTGCGGGTCGTGTCACCCGTGAAGACCAGGTCACCGTAAGCCGGAATGCCTGGTCGCAAAACCCGGTTTTTAATGGCTCTTCGCTCATGTGGATTGAGCCTCGGATGCCCGTCACAATCGGGCAGCTGGAGCAGGGAGTAGTTATCTCCTCAGGTAATGATGCGACCGTTGCCGTAGCGGAGCACATCGCTGGCAGTGAGGCGGCATTTGCCGATCTCATGAACAAGCACGCCGCTGAACTGGGCCTCCACGGGACCTATTTCGCTAATTCCCATGGCTTGCCTCATCCTCAGCACCTGACCACCGCGCGGGATCTTGCGGTACTTGCCAAGAACATCATTCAGCGCTTTCCCGAGCACTACAAAGTCTACAGTCAGCGCGAATACACCTATAACGATATCAAGCAGTACAACCGGAATAAGCTCTTGGGAGAGGACCCTTCCGTAGATGGCTTGAAGACCGGTTATACCCGTGAGGCGGGGTACGGACTGGTTGCTTCTGCGGAACGCAACGGCATGCGCCTGATCTCCGTAGTCATGGGAACAGACAGCGCCCGCGCGCGAGCTAGGGAAACCCGCAGTTTGTTAAATTACGGATTCCGGTTCTATGAAACCGATGTGATGGTCGCGGGTGGAGAAGAGCTTGAGAAGCCCCGAATTTGGAAGGGCGAACTTGATTACGTACCGGTCGGTATTGCTGAAGACGTAGTGATGACCTTGCCCCGAGGCAAGCGCAACAGTCTGCTGAGCGAATTGGTGCTCATGGACCCTATTAGCGCGCCCTTGGCTGTCGGCGATGCGGTGGGCGAGTTGACCCTAACCCTCGATGGTGAGGTACTGCAGCAGATTCCCTTGGTCGCCCTGGAGCCTGTGGAGGCGGCCGGCTTTTTTGCCCGAATTTGGGACATGGTCTTAATGTGGTTGGCGCAGCTCTTCGGTGGCTGAGCTCATTACAGGTGCGCAGGGGGAAGGTGGTGAAGAGCCACCCAAGATTGAGTTCCCCTGTGATTACCCGGTAAAAGTACTCGGCCGTAATGTCAAAGAGTTCAGGCCTCTGGTCCTGGAGATTTTTGAGCGCCATGCCCCCGGGTTCGATCAGAAGACCATCACTGTTCGCGATAGTCGCAAGGGTAATTTTCTCTCCATGACAATTATCATCACTGCCACTGGGCCCGAACAGCTAGAGGCTCTTCACCAGGATCTCCGGGCCACGGGTCTGGTGCAGATGGTGCTGTGAACGCTGCAACTGCGCCGGAGCTGGTTGTTCGGCGTCTTGGGGAGTGCGATTACCAGCAAACCCTGGACAAGATGCGTAACTTTACTGACGCACGAACCTCTGAAACCCCCGATGAGCTTTGGTTACTCCAACATCCTCCAGTTTTTACGCAGGGGCTGGCAGGACGCGAAGAGCATCTTCTGGCGCCGGGTGATATTCCGGTAGTACAGGTGGACCGGGGTGGGCAGGTTACCTATCACGGCCCCGGTCAGTGGGTCGTTTACCTACTAGTGGACTTACGCCGCCGGCATCTTGGCGTCCGCGCGCTGGTTGATGTTATCGAGCAATCGATTGTCACAACTCTCGAAACCTTTGGTATCGAGGCTGCACCGGATCCCAAGGCTCCCGGGGTCTACGTGAATAGCCGGAAAATTGCCTCACTGGGACTAAGAGTGCGCCGCGGCTCTAGCTACCACGGGTTGTCGCTCAATGCCGATATGGATCTTGAGCCCTTTACGCGTATCAACCCCTGCGGTTATGCCGGTCTTGAGGTCACCTCGCTGAGGGCGCTCCTTGGCGACGACTGCCCCGATATGCCGCGCGTTGGTGACGAGTTGGTGAAGTCCCTTGAAGTTTGTCTAAGCGCGCGCTGACGTTTTATCCGAGCCTCTGCATCGGCTATGATGCGCGCCCCCAGTGACCCAAGTTTCAAAAATTCAGTAACGAGTTTTGTAACGAGTTTCTTATAGCAAACAGCGACGGGATGCTTGGGTTTTTGCTACCGAAACAATGATGACGGATCTCCCATGACCGACCCTATGCCTACAGCAGGCGCCGATTCAGACAAAGCCACTGGCGGCCTAGCGACAAAAGTTGCCCAACGACGCACCTTCGCGATTATCTCTCACCCGGATGCGGGTAAGACGACGATCACGGAGAAACTCCTTCTTCTTGGGAATGCCATTGCAATCGCGGGCAGTGTTAAGGGAAAAAAAGGCCCCCACGCCACCTCCGACTGGATGAGCATGGAGCAGGAACGCGGTATCTCTGTGACTTCCTCTGTGATGCAGTTTCCCTATCACGATCGCGTTGTGAACTTGCTGGACACCCCGGGACACGAAGACTTCTCCGAGGATACTTATCGCACCCTGACAGCTGTTGATTCGGCCCTCATGGTTATTGACGGTGCAAAAGGCGTCGAGGACCGCACGATCAAGCTGATGAACGTTTGCCGTCTTCGAGATACGCCCATTATCAGTTTTGTTAACAAACTCGACCGGCCGACTCGGGACCCTATAGAACTCCTTGATGAGATTGAGGAGGTTCTCGGCATTGCCGCCGCGCCCGTCAACTGGCCCATGGGAATGGGTGAGCACTTTCAGGGGGTGTACAACCTATACACGGATACCTTGCATTGCTTCGAGCGAGGCCATAACGCCGTGCTTCCGCCAGATACGCGCATTCAGGGGCTAGACTCTGAAGAGGCCCGGGAGTTGCTCGGCGATGAGTACGATGATTTTGTTGATGAGATCGAGTTGGTTAAAGGGGCGAGCCACGAGTTTGAGCTTGAGAAGTTTCTTGCCGGCAAGCTATCCCCCGTGTTCTTTGGCACTGCACTGGGTAATTTTGGTGTGCGGGAAATGCTCGATAACTTTGTTGAGTGGGCGCCTCCGCCCCAGGGAAGGGGCAGTAATGAACGTGAGGTCGAAGCCGGCGAGAGCAGCTTTAGTGGCTTTGTGTTCAAGATCCAGGCAAATATGGATCCTCGGCATCGCGATCGCATCGCATTCATGCGGGTTTGCTCTGGACGATATGAGAAAGGCATGAAAATGCGCCATGTGCGTATGGCCAAGGACGTCAAGATAGCCGATGCCGTGACCTTCAAAGCGGGGGAGCGGGTACTGGTAGAGGAGGCCATTGCCGGCGACATTATCGGCTTGCACAACCACGGAACGATCCAGATTGGAGATACCTTCACCGATGGTGAGGATCTGGGTTTTACGGGCATACCGCATTTCGCCCCAGAACTTTTTCGGCGAATACGACTGCGCGACCCCATGAAGTCCAAACAATTGCAAAAGGGACTTCAGCAATTGTCGGAAGAGGGCTCAACCCAGGTGTTTGCGCCTATTAGCTCAACGGATCTTATTGTGGGCGCGGTGGGTCAACTCCAGTTTGATGTGGTCGCCTATCGACTGAAGGACGAGTACAAGGTGGAAGCCATGTATGAGCCGGTCAACGTGTATACCGCGCGATGGGTGTACTGCGACGATGAGCGAAAACTGGAAGATTTTCGAAAAAAGGCCGCTGATCAGCTATCCATTGATGGCGGTGGTTTCTTGAGTTATCTGGCGCCGACGCGGGTGAATCTAGCGCTCATGGAAGAGCGGTGGCCGGATATCCAGTTCCGTGCAACGCGAGAGCATTAAGCTCCCGCATCTCGGTAAGTACTTACAACGAATCGATTCTATAAAAGCGCTTGAATGTCTGAGGCGATTGCCTCTGGTTTGGTCGTAGGCGCGTAGCGCTTGACCACATCTCCGGCACGATTCACGAGAAACTTTGTAAAGTTCCATTTGATACGCTGGCTGCCCAGAGCGCCTGGTGCTGCCTGCTTCAGGTGCGCAAACAACGGATCAGCGTCGCCGCCGTTCACGTCGATCTTCCCAAACATCGGGAAACTCACCCCGTAGTTTAGCTGGCAGAATTCCTGGATCTCATCGTTGCTGCCGGGATCCTGGCTACCGAACTGGTTGCAGGGGAAGCCCAAAATAGTAAAACCCTGATCTTTGTACTGTTCATAGACAGACTCAAGGCCAGCAAATTGAGGGGTAAAGCCGCACTTGGATGCGGTGTTTACAATGAGCAGTACCTGCCCGCGATAGTCTTCTAAAGATTTTTCGTTGCCCTGCTTGTCCTGGGGGGCGAAGCCGTAAATGCCATCACTCATGGAAATACCTCTTAGCGGCGATTCTCAGGGAATCGCCATGAATTTAAGATTTCATTCACGAACTATACGCCGACCGTCAGGTCGTCGATCATCCTGCAACGGCTTGTGGCTGCCATTGGTTTATCAGAGTGCGCAGTCGCTTACGCTGCACCCGAAGTGAAAATTCCAGCTCACGGAACTGACTGCGGAGTTTTGCCTGTTCCCAGCGCTCCTGAAACTGTTGATAGCGCTCAGCAACGACGCCCTCAAGCTGCTCCCTGTGTCGCTCGTAGCGATCAGCTTGTAGCTGCTTCCACTGGTTAACCGAGTCCGTAAACAACTGGTACTCGCGTTCAAGAATAGCCGTTAACGCTGTTTCTTCTTGATCCGCAGCGAAGTCTTGAGCGCGTTTGAACTGCATATCTAGCAGCGCGCGCTGGATTCGAAAATCCGGCACGGTCTGAAGGTCCGACGCCAAGCCCACTTTTGCTAATCCCGCGATCATCCACTTGGTGGGATCCCACTGGTACCAGCGGATACCGTTGCGGTAGTCTTTTTGGAAAATATGGTGGTAGTTGTGATAGCCCTCACCATAAGTCAGGAATGCTAGAAAACCATTGTCCCGAGCACTGTTTTCTTCGGTGTAGGGTCGGCTTCCCCAGTAGTGAGCAAGAGAATTGATGAAGAAAGTCACGTGATGATTCACGACCAGACGCAATAGGCCGACCAGAAGCACGGTGCCAATCACGTCACCCAGGGCTAGACCCAGGAGAATCGGCACGCCCAGGTTCATAAATGTCGTGATCGCGACGTAGTGTTTGTGCTGCCACATCACGATAGGGTCACGCATTAAATCTTGCGCATTGCTGAAATCCTCTCCATTGGTGGCATACTCGCGCAGCATCCAGCCCATGTGGCTGAACCAGAGGCCTCTGCCAGCGGAATAGGGGTCTTCAGCGTTATCGTCGACATGTCGATGATGGCGGCGGTGATCTGCGGCCCAAATGAGTATGCTGTTTTGTAGCGCGCCGGCGCCCCAGAGGGCGAACCAAAGGCGAACGCTCCAGTGAGCTTTGTAGGCCTTGTGGGACCATAAACGGTGATAACCACCGGTAATGGAGAGGCCATTAAGATATAAAAATACGACTGCCCAGACCCACTGGGTGGCAGTGAATCCGGCGTAAATGCCCCATAGTGGCACTAAAATAGCGGCCAATATGGGAAATCCAACGAAGATCACGGCATTGACGCGGATCAGTGGCGGTTTAGGAGATTGTTCTTTCATCATGCAGGTGCCTAGTTTACGAGCGGCGATTTTAACGGGATCGGCGCCCGAAGTCTTGACTCGTTTTAGGGAAGCATTTTGAGCGGTCCGGTGTTCTTGAGCGGCTCCCCCATGCGCCACGTTCTGGTCATGACCGGCGCATCCTCTGTTGGTCTCATAGCGATGTTCACCGTGGACGTCGTGGACATGGTTTTCATTACCTTGCTGGGGGACCAGCGCCTGGTTGCCGCGGTTGGTTTCGCGGGCACCTTGCTATATTTCCTCCTGTCTCTGGGTATCGGACTTCAGATAGCGCTGGGCGCGTTGGTTGCGCGGGCAGAAGGTAATCAGGACCGAACCCTGGCGGGGCGTTACTGCAGCTCCGTACTGTGGTTTAACGCCCTTACCGTGGGTCTGGTAGCCGCCGTAGCCTGGATCTGGCTGCCTGAGCTGCTACAACTTTTGGGAGCATCGGGCGAGACTCTGAATTTCGCCTTGGCTTACAGCCGAATCCAACTTCCTGCGGTCCCGTTGCTGGTTCTTGGTATGAGTCTGTCGGCGGGGCTGCGCGCCGTGGGAGATGCGCGGCACAGCATGCTTGCGACGCTCGCGGGTGCGTTTGCAAACGCTGTGCTCGACCCGATTTTGATTTTTTACTTTGAGCTTGGCATCGAAGGTGCAGCTTGGGCGTCTGTCGCCTCCCGAGTGGTTGTTGTGAGCTACGCTGGATACGTGCTGTTTTTCAGGCATCGCCTACCCAGTCGCGTGTCACCGAGCATGATCGCGGCGGATGCCCCCGCAATCATGGTGATCGCAGTGCCTGCGGTGCTCACGAACCTCGCCACACCCTTTGGCAACAGTTTGGTATTGCGCATGATGTCGCAGTTTGGCGACAGTGCGGTGGCGGCGACCGCAGTGATGGGGCGATTGGCACCATTGGCGTTTGCCGTGGTGTTTGCCGTGTCCGGCGCTGTGGGCCCCATCGTTGGCCAGAACGCGGGGGCATGTCGCTATGATCGTGTGCGGCAAACTTTGTTAGACGCTTCGAAGTTTGTGGTGGCCTATGTTGCCGTAGCTTGGTTGATTCTCTGGCTGGTTTCGGACCTCGTAATCGCTACCTTTACCGCGAGCGATCTTGCTGCGGACTTACTCGGTTTTTACTTCCAATTTCTGGTGGGCGCCTTTGCTTTTAACGGCCTTCTGTTTGTAGCCAACGCCAGTTTTAACAACCTCGGCCGCGCCTACCTCGCCACATTGTTTAACTACGCCAAGGTCTTTTTAGGGGTTGTGCCTGCAGCTTACTTCGGTGCTTCTCTATATGGCGCGCGGGGTTTGATGGTGGGGGAGGTATTGGGAGCTTCGCTCTTCGGTGTCTTGGGCATGCTAAGTGCTTTGGCATTGGTTAGCCGTCTTCAGCGCGATTACCCGCCGCTCGAAACGGGCTAAAGCCTTTCGACGTAAGCGTGATACTCAAGGCTTGTGATGTGACGCTGGAACTCTGCGAGTTCCTGCGCCTTGGTGAGACCAAAATTGCGCTGCATTTCAGGGCCTAGAGCCGTGCTAACAAAACTGGACTCCCCAAACAGGTGGAGAGCATCCTGCATGTAAATGGGGAGGACTTCCGCGTCCAGTTGGCTATAGCCATCGCCGCTGATTGGAGCTTTTGGGGTGAGCTTGCGTTCGATACCGTCAAGAGCGGCAGCCAGAATAACAGCGAAAACCAGATAAGGGTTGGCATCGGCGCCCGCCACTCGATGTTCTAATCGCCGAGCTTTGTTGTTGCCCGCGGGTACTCGCACGGCAACAGTGCGGTTTTCGTAACCCCAGTTTGGAGTGATGGGCGCATGGCTCCCTTTTTGAAACCGTCGGTAGGCGTTGAAGCTGGGTGCGAAGATCGCAAACGAATCCGCCATATGCTGCAGGCAGCCGCCAATGGCGTGGCGCAGTTTGGGCGTTCCAAATTCCGTACCGTCGTCAAAAACGTTTTTGCCATCGCGATCAATCACGCTGCAGTGCACATGAAGCCCATTCCCGGCCTCATCGGCAAAAGGCTTGGGCATAAAGCTGGCGACAAGGCCGTGTTGCTTGGCAATCTCCTTGATGGCGTGCTTCATCATAAGGATCTGCCGGGCTGCGAGGACCGGATTGTCCACATGCTGCATGTTGATTTCGTACTGAGATGGCGCTGATTCTTTTACGACACCATCAAAAGGCAGGCTCTGTAGGTGACAGGCACGATGAATCTGCTCAAGCATTGCGTGATTTTGCTGAAGGACATCGAGGCCATAGAGGTTGCCGCCAATGGGCTCGCCTCGGTAGGGCTTCTCTCCGCTATGACTTGGATGTTTGCCGTCCCATTTCACCAGGCTGAATTCCAACTCCGCGGCTACGACGGGGCGCCAGCCTCGGGCGTGGTAGCGAGACACAACCCGTTTGAGAACCTGACGGGGATCCCCCAGATAACCTGAGCCGCCGGGGCGGAACATAGTGAGCATAAGTTGACCGTGGCGCCCATTGGGGGACCAGGGAGTCGGTAGGAGCGAGCCCTCAACGGGTAGGCACACGCCATCCTCGTCACCGGTGGCAAACACCAGTTCTTCGACGTCGCGTCCCCAGATATCGAGCGCAAGGGCAGTTTTCGGGAATTTAAGCTCCCCTTTATAAACCTTGGCCAGCTTGTTGCGCGGCAGCCATTTACCCCTGAGAACACCGTTACTATCAGGCAACAGCGCTTCTATCATCGATACCTTGGGATAGGCGCGTAGAAACCAGTCTACCTCCAGCGCCATAAGTCATATTTCCCGTGTTAAAAGATCCCCAGACCGCACTATTCCTAGGTGGAACACATCAGGCAATACCCCAGTTTGGGCACGCTGAGCCCTAAACTATGCCGGACCCATGTAAATGGTCAGGGGGTCTTCACCTGCGGCTTCTCCCAAACAGGACATGGTGTTGAGGAATAGGGAGAAAAGGTCGGTTTGTGAGTTCACATCAAGCTTGCGATAGATACTCTTGCGATGACGGCGCACGGTCTCTCGGGCAATGGATAACCTGTCCGCCGTTGTATCGGTACCGTAACCGCGGAGCATTAACTCCAGTACGCCTCTCTCTCGAGGAGACAACATGGATGTTCCGAAGGTTTTAAACGCTAAGTCAATTTGGTGGTCTATGCCCGGTTGAATGAGATTCTCTACGGCAAAGGCATCGAACTCACTGTGGATGCGCAGGAGCTCCGAAATTGGATCCGCAATAGAGTAGAGCAGTTGATACTCATCATCGCTGAACAGGCCCTGCTCGGGCAGGCGCATCATCGAAATATTGATCACACTGCCGCCCTGAAGCTGGGATAAAAAGATCGCCTCGTCTACGGTCCCCGTATCGCCATAATAGTTGGTGTAATAGCTTGAGGACTCGAGACGCCCTGCGGTAACTCGTGATAGCCGGTAGATGCGATTTTTGGGGCGATCGATGGATGTTTGAAAAAACGGATCTTCGCGATAAGGTCCTTCCAGGTAGGCATCAATCTGCGAGGCAACGGCCACGGGGGGGATCTCATGGTAGAGCACGCTGGGCGGAAGATCGCGGTGGTAAAGCCAGACCTGAGGGTAGGCAATAGGCACTCTCTCGCGCACCGCGGCGATGAGGGCCGGAAAAAACTCATCGCGACCCAAGGCGCCGACGGCTCGGGCTAAGTCGCGATTCCACTCACTCAGTAGTGTCAATTTGCTCATGCTAGCGGAGCCGGTTTGCGTATTTCACAAAAAAACGCCGTGTACAAGGAGTGTCGAGAGTGTGTTGCGAGTGCTGGGCCATGTCAAACCGCTAGTCGCTCCAGTTGAGGTTGCTGGTACGCCAATGTTCCCGCCAGGCAAGTTCCACTTTGTCGCTGTAAACCCGTCTGCCGCTGCTGCCGTTATAGGCTGCGAGAGCTCGGTGGAGGACGCCGTCTTCCCGTTGCAAGTAAAACTGCAGAATTCGGCAGCCATAGTCGAGATTGGTAAGGTTGTCGGTAAGGTTGTCATCGGGCCGTCCGATCTCGTTCTTCCAAAACGGCATAACTTGCATGAGCCCTTGAGCGCCTACTCGCGACACCGCAAAGCGATCGAAGTGACTTTCGACCTCTATTACCGCCAGTACCAGTTCTGGCGCCAGTGAGCTGCGGCTTGCCGCCGCGTGAATTTGTCGCAGAAGTTGGAGCCTACTGTCCGCATCGGGTACGTAGCGTGTGAGCCGGGCGCTCATGTCGACTAGCCAAACTTCTGCGTCGAACCGGTCGTCAAAGCTCTCACTGGCCACTATGTTGGATTCAAGAAACTGCCGCAGCGCTTCCCGTTGCGCGTCCCCTGGAGACAGTCCGTCTTGGGCAGCAATATGCCCTGCGGCAATCAACAATAGCGCGCTAGAGAGCTGAGCCAGACGCTGCAACAAGTGGGTCTTAGCTTCCTTGCTGGAGCTGTGAAGCGATAAAGCCCATAGCGTCCGCAAGGGGCACTCGTTGTGATTCGGCATCCCGTCGGCCCTGATACTCAATCTCACCTTCGGCCAGAGAGCGGTCCCCAATAACAATCCGGTGGGGAATTCCCAGTAGCTCCATATCCGCGAACTTCACACCAGGCCGCTCGTTTCGGTCATCCATAAGGACTTCGATTCCCTGCTCCTGGCACTGCGTGTGCAGAGCCTCGGCAGCTTCGGCTACCGCAGCGGATTTGTGCATGTTGAGGGGTACGATCGCCAGTTGGAATGGAGCCATCGCGCTTGGCCAGATGATGCCTCGCTCGTCGTTGTTCTGCTCAATCGCTGCAGCGACAATGCGGCTAACGCCGATACCGTAGCAACCCATGCTCAGTGTCACATTGCGCCCGTTTTCATCAAGGACTTTGGCGTTCATCGCTTCACTGTACTTTGTGCCGAGCTGGAAAATGTGACCCACCTCGATGCCGCGACGTATTTGAAGCGTGCCGCTACCATCAGGGCTGGGGTCTCCGGACATGACGCTGCGCAGATCGGCAGTCGCGTAGTCGCTGATATCCCTGTCCCAGTTAGCACCCTCGAAGTGTTCATCGGGGCTGTTGGCCCCACAGCAAAAGTCCGCACAGGCTGCGGCGCTATAGTCCGCCACGACTGGGATAGACAGGCCAACAGGCCCAATGGAACCAAAGCCTGCACCACAGGCTGCCTTAGCCTCCTCTTCGGTCGCCATTCTGAGAGGCGATGCGACCAGAGGATGTTTTTCGGCTTTCACAGTGTTGAGCTCATGATCACCACGAATCACCAGCGCTACGAGGCCGCCCTCGGCAGCCTCTACAAGCAGCGTTTTTGCCGTGCTATTTGCGGGCAGTTGCTGAGCCTCGCAAAGATCAGCGATGGTTTTCACTCCCGGCGTAGCAATCCTGTTTAACTCTCTGGACGGTGCGGGCCGCTGATCGCTTTGATCAAGGGTCTCGGCCCGTTCCACATTGGCGGCATAGTCACTGCCATCACTAAAGGCGATGGCGTCTTCTCCAGAGTCCGCCAGCACATGAAACTCGTGGGAAGTGTTCCCGCCAATGCTTCCGCTATCGGCCATAACGGGTCTGAAGTCTAGTCCTAGGCGCTCAAAGACCTTGGTATAGGCTCGATGCATCACCTGGTAGGTGGTCTCCAGAGATGATTGGTCCGGGTGGAAGGAGTAGGCATCCTTCATGAGGAATTCCCTGGCTCGCATAACACCGAAGCGAGGCCGTATCTCATCTCGCACCTTGTTTTGAATCTGATAGAGATTCAGTGGCAACTGTTTATAGCTGCTGATTTCGTTGCGCACGATGTCGGTGATGACCTCTTCATGGGTGGGGCCCAGGCAGAAGTCGCGATTGTGTCGATCCTGTATACGCAGCAGCTCGGGTCCGTACTGCTCCCAGCGGCCGGACTCCTCCCATAACTCTGCTGGCTGCACCATCGACATTGCTAGTTCCAGCGCGCCCGCCGCATCCATTTCTTCGCGGACAACGCGTTCGACTTTGCGAAGGACTTTTAAGCCCATGGGCATCCATGTGTAGAGTCCGGAAGACAGCTTGCGGATCAGGCCCGCACGGAGCATGAGGCGGTGGCTGATGATCTCCGCATCTGCTGGGGTTTCTTTGTGCGTAGTGATGAGAAACTCGCTACTGCGCATTGGTTTTTTCCTTGTTCCTGCGATGGTGGGGGAGTGTAAGACGCAATCGCGTGGTGGTACAGAAACGAATCACATAACTTTTGTGCTAGCGTACGGCGCTTCTTGCAGGAAATACCTAAAAAAATAGGGTTTTTTTGCCGCGCATTGCGATAAACGCTTGTATTGTAGGGTTGAGTGATTTATATATGTTCCCAAGTTGTGATTGACGCTTTATACGCAGTCTCAAGGCGCTTAGCAAAAGGCGCTAGAGGGTGTGCTGAGAGCAAAATCACGGCTTGTATGCCCAGGTCAATAAATGGAGAAACGCGACGTTTTTTCTGACAAAGCTCCTGTCGTGGGGTGCATCGGTGAGGCCTATGTATTTAGGTCACTGATCCACGCTCCGGCTTTTGGACCCCGGCAGAAAACGCGTCGTTGCATGAAACATAAAGCCCTTAAACCGCAAGGAAGGTTCATAATCATGGCGACACGTAAAGCAGCAGCAAAGAAAGCCCCAGCTAAGAAGAAAGCAGCAGCCAAAAAGGCACCTGCCAAGAAAGCAGCAGCTCCCGCTAAAAAAGCAGCACCCGCGCTGAAAGACAAAATGACTAAGACTCAGGTCATGGCAAGCATCTCTGAAAGCACAGGTCTGACTAAAAAGCAGGTGGGCGATGTGATGTCAGAGCTTGAGACACTCATCGAGCGCAGCATCAAGAAGCGTGCTGTTGGCGAGTTCACGCTGCCAGGCCTGATGAAGATCACCACAGTGAAGAAGCCTGCAGTGAAGGCGCGCAAGGGCATCAACCCTTTCACTGGTGAAGAGACGATGTTTAAGGCGAAGCCAGCAAGCGTTGCTGTGAAGGTTCGTCCTCTGAAGAAGATGAAGGAGTTTGCTCAGTCCTAAGTTAGGGCAGAGCAGAGTAGGGCGTCTCTTCGGGTCGCCCCTCGTTCCAAGCGTCTAATCTGAGCCTGTCCGGCACGACTTCTCCGTCGGGTAGGCTTCGATTCTCCCGTCCCCTGATTTTCAGGGTTGACTTTCTCCCATTGGTTCGCATCGCGAGCTGAGGTAGAATCCGCGCCGCTTTTTAAAATGCCTCTCGCTTGTCGTCTAAGCGTACCGCCTCAGGTTCGGGTCGGAGGTCGAAACGGCCCCATCCATCGGCGACAGAGCCTTTGCGTTGGAAGGATTTACTACCATGCCCATATATGAATACCAGTGTACTGAGTGCGGCGCACTCCACGAAGCTCTGCGCAAGATCAGCGATCCACCGCTGACTGATTGTCCTGCTTGCGGCAAATCTGCGCTACGCAAGAAGGTCTCCGCGGCGGCTTTTCGTCTGGCGGGCAACGGCTGGTACGAAACAGATTTTAAGAGCGGTAAGAAGAAGAACCTGGCCGGTGACAGTGGTGCCAGCTCCAGTGATGCCTCCGCCGGAGGCTCCGATAAGGGTGCGCCGGCGGCAAAACCATCGAAAACTGATACAAGCAGCGGTAGCTCCGCGGCCTAATTTTTGTTTGAGCAACGCAATGAGCGTGCAACTTAACCCCATATATAGGAACCACCATGCGCAGCCATAACTGCGGCCTTCTTCGAAGTGCCGATATTGATGAGACCGTAACACTCTGTGGCTGGGTGGACCGGCGCCGCGACCATGGTGGGGTGATCTTTTTGGACCTTCGTGATCGCGACGGGATTGTGCAGGTGGTATTTGATCCTGACACCGAAGAGCATTTTGCAACCGCTGATCGCGTACGCACGGAGTATGTACTCAAGGTCACGGGGCGGGTTCGCGCCCGTAGCGAAGCCACCGTGAACCCCAGCATGGCGACGGGTGAAATTGAGGTGCTTGGGAAAGAGATCGAAGTACTGAACACGGCCGCGACACCGCCTTTCCAGCTGGATGAGCACACTTCCGTCGGCGAAGAGGTTCGTCTGCGCTACCGCTACATGGATTTACGTCGACCCGAGATGCAGCAGCGTTTGCGTCTGCGCTCCCAGGTGACCGATGCGGTACGTCGCTTTCTGCATGAAGAAGAATTTCTGGACATCGAAACGCCCATCTTGACTCGCGCGACGCCCGAGGGCGCCCGCGACTATCTCGTGCCCAGCCGTACCCATCCGGGACAGTTCTTTGCGCTGCCGCAGTCCCCTCAACTATTCAAGCAGTTGCTGATGGTGTCGGGCTTTGATCGCTATTACCAGATCGCCAAGTGCTTCCGCGATGAGGACTTACGTGCCGATCGTCAGCCTGAGTTTACGCAAATTGATATCGAAACCTCGTTTATGGACGAGGCAGGGATCATGGAAATCACCGAGCGCATGGTGCGTGGGCTGTTTCAGTCGGTGCTGGGTGTTGATCTACCTAGCTTTTCGCACATGACCTGGAAAGAGGCGATGGAGCGCTTCGGCTCTGATAAGCCGGATCTGCGCATTCCTCTCGAGCTGATTTCTGTGGACGACTTGATGCAGCAGGTCGACTTCAAGGTCTTCAGAGGTCCAGCTGATGACCCTCTGGGTCGTGTGGCAGCCTTAAAAGTCCCGGGTGGTGCATCAATATCCCGAAAAGAGATCGACGACTACACCCGCTATGTTGGTAACTATGGTGCCCGAGGGCTTGCGTGGATCAAGGTCAATGATCTGGCGGCCGGTGTCGAAGGCCTCCAGTCTCCGATTTTGAAGTTCATGCCTGATAACGTAGTCGCGGCGATGATGGATCGCCTTGAAGCGGCGAACGGAGACATTGTTTTCTTTGGCGCGGATCGCGCGGGCATCGTGAACGAGGCTTTAGGCGCATTGCGCATCAAGGTCGGTACGGATCAAGGTCTGGTGAGCGAAGGTTGGGCGCCTCTTTGGGTGATCGATTTTCCTATGTTTGAAGAAGACGGCAACGGCGGTTGGACACCACTGCATCATCCGTTTACTGCGCCGGCCTGCGACTTGGCGACGCTTAGCCAGCATCCTGGTGAGGCACTATCGCGAGCTTACGACATGGTGCTCAATGGCACCGAGCTCGGCGGAGGCAGTGTACGTATTCATAATCTGGAAACGCAGGAAGCGGTTTTCGATATCTTGGGTATTGATCCTGCAGAAGCACGGGAGAAGTTCGGCTTCCTCCTCGACGCACTCAAATACGGTGCGCCACCGCACGGTGGCTTGGCCTTTGGTCTGGATCGAATTGTCATGCTCATGAGCGGTGCTACTTCTATTCGCGACGTTATTGCATTCCCTAAAACGCAAACTGCTGCCTGTGTGATGACTGAAGCGCCGGGTACGGTAGGTGCTTCGCAACTTCGTGAACTGCACATTCGACTGAGAGAGCAGGAAAAGAAAGAGGGTGAAAGCTGAGTCTATTTTGACCAGGGGGATCACTGATGGCCGGACATAGTAAATGGGCCAATATCAAGCACCGCAAAGCGGCACAGGATGCCAAGCGCGGAAAAGTGTTTACCAAGCTCATCCGCGAGCTGGTTGTAGCCGCTAAGCAAGGGGGTCCGCTGCCCGAGGATAATCCACGCCTGCGCGCCGCCGTAGACAAGGCCTTGGGTTCCAATATGACCCGCGACACCATTGATAGAGCGATCGCCAGGGGTGCGGGAAACAACGAAGCGGATGACGTTGAGGAGCTGACTTACGAGGGTTATGCCTCGGGTGGGGTTGCGGTACTCGTTGAGGTAATGACCGACAACCGCAATCGCACGGTGGCGGAGGTCCGTCACGCCTTTAGCAAACGCGGTGGAAACCTTGGCACCGATGGTTCGGTCGCCTATCTATTCGAGCGTAAGGGTCAAATTAGCTTTGCCCCGGGTGCCGATGAAGAGCAGGTAATGGACGTGGCGCTGGAAGCCGGCGCCGAAGATGTCCAAGCAGCAGAAGACGGCTCTATTGAGGTAACCACTGCCTGGGAGGAACTGTCTGTCGTGAAGACGGCCATGGAGGCTTCCGGTTTGGAGCCCGCTGAGAGCGAGGTCACCATGATCGCTTCCACAACCGTCGCCGTTGACGCACGCGGAGCAGATACAGTGATGGGTCTTATTGACGCTCTAGAAGAGCTGGACGATGTTCAGAACGTTTATTCCAACGTCGACATACCGGACGACGTTCTAGAAGCGATGTCTTAAACACGATCTCCTCACGGCGTTTTCCCGGGAGAAATCTAGCGCGCTTTTCAGCCCTCCTGCGCTGGAAACCCTGTATATTTATACATACTATAGGCTCTCGGCACAGCGACCGGTTGGGCGCAGCTCATGGCAATTATTCTAGGTATTGATCCCGGCTCCCAAAAGACGGGTTTCGGTATCATCAGTACGCTTAACGGCAAGAACAGCTACATCACCAGTGGCGTTATCCGTCTGCCGAAAGGCGCCTTACCTGAGCGGCTGCGGATCATTGCCGAGAGCGTTGCGGAGCTGGTCGAGCTGCATGGGCCCACGGAGTTATCTGTGGAGCAGGTGTTTCTTGCGAAAAGCGCTGATGCAGCCCTGAAGTTAGGACAGGCCCGAGGCGCAGCTATCGTGCCCTGCGTGATTCGAGGGCTGGATGTCAGTGAATATTCCGCGCGTCAGATTAAGCAATCCGTGGTAGGTACGGGCGCTGCAGACAAAGCTCAAGTGCAGCATATGGTCAAAGCCTTGCTCAAGCTTCCCGGCGCGCCTCAGGAGGATGCCGCGGATGCACTGGCGGCGGCACTTTGTCATGCGCATACTCGCGATGGCTTGGTTCGAGTGGCAGGCGCTACTGCGATTCGTCGCGGCCGTATGCGCTAGCTAGCCATTTCTTTGGATAAAAAGAGTTAAAAAGGGACGCCTAAGGTGATCGGTCGAATTTCAGGAACGTTACTGCACAAGCAGCCCCCCGAGATACTCGTGGACGTGGGTGGTGTGGGCTACGAACTCCAGGTACCAATGACCACGCTCTTTCAGTTGCCTGCGCTGGGAGAGCTGGTAACGCTGCTGACTCACCACGCCGTGCGGGAAGATGCGCAAACGCTGTATGGCTTTGTTAGCGAGCGGGATCGCCAGTTGTTTAGACACCTAATCAAGGTCAGTGGTGTCGGCCCCAAGCTCGCACTGACGATACTGTCGGGAATGGATAGCGATCGCTTTGCCCGGGCAGTGCGAGACGATGACCTCACTGCCTTGGTTGCTTTACCGGGCGTGGGTAAAAAAACCGCAGAAAGACTACTTATTGAAATGCGCGATCGCCTTTCGGGATGGCTCGAGCAAGCGGGCGACAGCTCTTCTACAGCCGGACAGTTGTCGCCTGCATCGGATAAACTCAGTGATGCTGAGGATGCATTGGTGGCGCTGGGCTACAAACCTGCTGAAGCTGCGCGTCTGGTGGCTCGCGTAGACAGCGACGCGATTTCCGACAGTGAAGAATTGATACGACTTGCGCTCCGCTCCACGGTACGCGGTTAGCAATGACGGGCAGCAGTAACTATCAGGCAGGGCACGATTTTTCATGATTGAGACAGACCGTCTAATAGCTCCGGATCCTGTGGGTGTCGTTGAGGACGCTCAGGATCGCGCTGTTCGGCCAAAATCCTTGGGAGAGTACATCGGTCAGCCCGTCGCTCGAGAGCAGATGGAAATCTTTCTGGCCGCGGCGAAAGGCCGTGACGAGCCCCTGGATCACACACTTATATTTGGTCCGCCGGGCCTGGGGAAGACAACCCTTGCCAGCATTATCGCCAATGAAATGGGCGTCTCGCTGAAAACCACTTCGGGTCCAGTGCTGGAAAAGGCCGGAGATATTGCGGCGCTCATGACTAACCTTGAGCCTGGCGATGTGTTGTTTATCGACGAGATTCATCGCCTGAGCCCCTTTGTTGAAGAAATCCTCTATCCGGCGATGGAGGACTACCAGCTGGACATCATGATTGGTGAGGGCCCTGCGGCGCGTTCCATCAAGCTGGATTTACCACCCTTTACCCTCGTCGGTGCCACGACCCGTGCGGGACTACTGACCTCACCTCTGCGAGATCGTTTTGGCATCGTGCAGAGGCTGGAGTTTTACGCCGTTGATGATCTCGCCGTGATTGTTGCCAGATCAGCGCGAATTCTGGAGATACCCATGGACGAGGCGGGTGCCCGAGAGATCGCCCGACGTTCGCGGGGTACGCCGCGCATCGCAAACCGCTTGTTGCGCAGGGTCCGGGACTACGCCGAGGTAAAAGGCGATGGCGAGGTCAACGCAGACATTGCCGATCGCGCTCTCGACTTGCTGAGCGTCGATGCGAAGGGTTTTGATCACCTTGACCGGCGTCTGCTGCTGGCCATGATCGAGAAATTTGATGGGGGTCCGGTGGGCGTAGACAGTTTGGCCGCCGCCATCTCGGAGGAGCGCGGCACCATCGAAGATGTTCTGGAGCCTTTTTTGATCCAGCAGGGCTATATGATCAGAACGCCCAGAGGCAGGATGGTGACGCGCTTGGCCTACCAGCATTTCGGCGTGCCGATGCCCAGTGATGAGCGTTCCACCTCACCGTCCACTGACGGACAGGGTACGTTGCCATTGAGTTCTGGCGAATGATCACCCCATGAGTGACTTCCCCGTAAATGGTCTTGGGGAATTTTCCCTGCCTATTCGGGTCTACATCGAAGATACCGATGCAGGCGGGATTGTCTACTACGTGAACTATCTCAAATACATAGAGCGTGCTCGCACGGAGTTCATGCGATCTTTGGGTATGGATCGGGCGGCTATTTTTAATGACGAGTTAATGTTCGTCGTGAGTGATGTTTCGATCAGCTATCACCGCCCCGCGCTGCTCGATGATGACTTGGAAGCGACAGCTGCGCTAACAGGCGTGGGCGGTGCATCGTTAAAGCTTAAACAATGTGTGCGTCGGGGCAGCGATTTAGTTGTCGAAGCCGCCGTGTCCTTAGCCTGCGTAAGCCCAGAAACACTGGCTCCGCGTCGCATACCCAAAGCGATGCTTGCTACACTGCGCGCCGCGCACGATCCTCAAAACGGCCTCGGAGAATGACTTGGACGAACTAAGCCTGGTGGACCTGGTAATGGATGCCGGGATCACTGTAAAACTGGTGATGGCTTTGCTCATGGCGGCATCGGTCACTTCCTGGTACATGATCTTTCAGCGTTTCTTTTACTTCCGCAGTGCGGGCGAGGAGATGCTGGATTTTGAGGAGCATTTTTGGTCCGGAGTAGATCTTGCACAGCTGTATCGCGAAGGTAACGAGCGGGCCGCAGATGGCGAAGTTATCATCGGCGTAGAGGGCGTATTCCGAGCTGGGTTTAAAGAATTTTCGCGGCTGGCGCAGCAATCGGATATGGATGCTGAAGCGATGCTCGAAGGGGCGCGTCGGGCGATGCGCGTTGCGATGATGCGCGAAGAGGAGCGTCTGGAAAAGCACCTGCCGTTTTTGGCGACGGTGGGTTCTACCAGCCCTTACGTGGGCCTTTTCGGAACCGTCTGGGGCATTATGAATTCTTTCCGCGGACTGGCGAACACCTCTCAAGCGACGCTGGCTACTGTTGCTCCGGGTATTTCTGAAGCGCTTGTGGCCACGGCCATGGGTCTGTTTGCCGCGATCCCTGCAGTGA
This sequence comes from Congregibacter brevis, assembly GCF_045689245.1. Lineage (GTDB taxonomy): Bacteria > Pseudomonadota > Gammaproteobacteria > Pseudomonadales > Halieaceae > Congregibacter > Congregibacter brevis. The sequence goes on from NZ_CP136865.1 coordinate 1,164,766, forward strand.
TGGCTTATAACCGCTTTGCAGCCAAGGTAGACGTTTATGGCAAGCGCTACGACACTTTTGTGGATGAGTTCTCCAGTATTCTCGGTCGTCAGGCCTATGCCCTGAAATCTCGCCAGAGAGAGGCCAAGCAGTAATGCGCCGACGCGCCCGCTTTCGGCCTATGGCCGAGATCAACGTTGTTCCCTACATCGACGTGATGCTCGTGTTGCTGATCATCTTTATGGTGACGGCGCCGATGCTCATGCAGGGCGTCAAAGTTGAGCTGCCGCAGGCCAAAACCGAGCCGGTGGATAACCAGGACGCCGAGCCACTCATTGTCTCGATTAACGCGCAGGGACAGCTGTTTTTGAATGTGGGTGGGCAGGAAGATCAGGTCCTGTCACTCGCAACCGTGCAGCAACGCGTGGGTGCGGTGATCCGTCGTAGCCCCGACAAGCCCGTATTGGTTTGGGGCGATAAGGCGGTTGCCTACGGCGAAGTAGTCGGGCTCATGGCGGCGCTGCAGGAAGCTGGCGCTCCCGGAGTGGGGTTGGTGACAGAGGACCCCCGGTGAATCGAGACTGGTACAGTCTTGGGCAACTCACTTTACTGCCGATCGCCGGTACGCTGGCACTGCATTTACTGGTTTTAGCCGCGATCTTGCTGCGTTTTCAGCCCGATAGTGACCCTCGTACCATCGAGGCCAGGGTGCTGCCGCCCACGGCTATAAACGCCACACTTATTGATGCTTCTTCTTTGAAGCCCAAGAAGCAAGTTCGTAAGACTACGCCGAAGCCCGCGGCAAAGCCTAGGCCCAAGCCTGTGAAAAAGGCTCCGGCCAAAACCACTACGGCCACCACTGCTAACAAACCTGCCCCCAGCACGACCACGCCAAAACCCCGCAGCAAAGCGCCAGCTCCGGCCCCCAAGGTCGAGGAAAAACGCATTAGCGCCGAAGAGCTCGCTGCGATTAGTCGCCGTGAACTTGCCGCTGCTATGGCGGCCGAAGACAGCACACAGGTGGCGGTGACTGCCGAGGAGATGTCCACGAGTTACGCCGCACTCATTCGTGACACGGTAGTGAACTACTGGAGTCGTCCGCCCAGTGCTCGCAACGGCATGGAGGCGCTACTGGCGATACAGCTTGTGCCGACCGGCGAGATCGTTTCGGTGAGCGTACTTCGCTCTAGTGGCAGCGTTGCTTTTGATCGCTCGGCCATGAATGCGGTAGAAAAAGCGGGGAGCTTCCCCGAGCTGAAAAACTTGCCTGGTCGGGAGTTCGAGAAGACCTTCCGTCGCTTCCAACTTTTGTTTAGACCCGAGGACTTGCGCTACTGATGCTTCGCTCACTACTTTTCTCTTTGCTTTTACTCCCGATGCTGGCAAATGCTCAGCTGGTAATTGAAATCACTCAAGGGGTTGATGACCCCACGCCGGTTGCCGTCGTGCCCTTTGCCTGGGAGGGCGAAGGTACGGCGCCCGCTGATATGGCGGAGGTGGTGCAGGAAGACTTTCAGCGTAGTGGGCAGTTTTCGCCCGTAGATCGCGCGGATATGTTGGGTTTTCCCAGTCGTGAGGAGGAGGTTTTTTACCGTGACTGGCGGGCTATAGCGAGCGAATACGTGCTCATCGGGCGTGCTACGGGCGAGGGCGGTCAGCTGTCTTTGCGCTATGAACTCTATGATGTGCTTCGCCAGACTCGTATTGCCGAAGGCACCTTCGCCGGGCCTGTGGGTGAGGCAAGGATGCTCGCGCACCGAGTCTCGGACGCAGTCTACGAAAAGCTCACGGGAATTCCCGGCGCTTTTGCGACACGTTTAATCTATGTATCAGTCACACGTAATCCCACCGGTAAGGATTATTATCGTCTGACTTTGGCTGATTCCGACGGCGCCCGTCCTATTGTGCTGCTGGAGTCGCGAGAGCCCATCATGTCGCCTAGCTGGGCACCCAATGGCAAGCAGGTCGCTTACGTGTCTTTTGAGACGGGGCGCCCCGCGATTTTCCGGCAGGTGTTGGCCACCGGTGAGCGAGAGCAGCTCACCAATTTCAGAGGTCTAAACAGTTCTCCAGCATGGTCCCCTGATGGTAATTCTATGGCCATGGTGCTCTCTAAAGATGGCAGCCCCGATATTTACCTTATGGACATGGCGAGCCGCCGGCTGACGCGAGTCACTCGACACTATGCGATCGACACTGAGCCCAGCTGGATGCCGGACGGCCGCTCCTTTTTGTTTACATCAGATCGCGGGGGGCGCCCGCAGATCTATCGCTATGACCTGCGTAGTGGCTTAACCGAGCGTGTGACCTTCGAGGGCAGCTACAATGCCCGGGCTCGTGTGGCTCAGGACGGCCGAAATGTGGTTCTCGTACATCAGCGTGACGGAGAGTTCCAGATCGCGATCCATGACTTGGTGAGTAATCGCTTACAGGTGCTTACAAATACTGATCTTGATGAAAGTCCAAGTATCGCACCTAATGGTTCCATGGTATTGTACGCCACCAAGTATGGTGATCGTGGGATTCTCTCTGCGGTCTCGGTGGATGGCGGCGTTAAGTTCAGGCTTCCCGCCCGAAGCGGCGATGTACGAGAGCCGGCCTGGTCGCCTTATATGCAGTTTTAGAGCAGTTTTAAGTTCGCAGCATTTTTACCCCAAATAGACGGAGCAATATCCGCATAAGAGGGGCAAAAAAGCTGGGTTTTACATTGAGTTCAATACCATTTTTGAAGGAAGCACGTCATGAAGCAAATCCCCGTTGCCGGCAAGGCCCTAACACTGCTGTTCGCTGCGATGTTCCTCGTGGCATGTTCAGGCACCTCTACTAAGGAAGAGGAAGCAGCCGCTGCTGCAGCCGCTGCTGCTGCCGCAGCCGAAGCTGCCGCCGCTGATGCTGCTCGCGAAGCTGAGCGCCAGGCCGAAGCCGCCGCTGCTGAAGCTCAGCGTGAGATGGAAAAAGCTGCAATGGCAGCCGGTACCGTCTTTTACTTCGAGTTTGATAGCGCAACGATGACACCTGCTGCTCAGGCTGCAGTAGATGCACACATCGCGTTGCTCAAGACTAACGATCGCAGCGTGCGCCTTGATGGTCACACTGACGAGCGCGGTACCCGCGACTACAACATGGCTCTGGGCGAGCGTCGTGCGAACGCTGTTCGCGACTACATGGTAGTCAATGGTGTCGCGAGCTATCGTATCGAGACTGTGAGCTATGGCGAAGAGCAGCCTATAGCCTATGGCAGCGGCGAGAGCAGCTGGTCTCAAAACCGTCGGGTAGAGCTTAAGTAAGACAGGTTTTGTTGTTTAGCAGATGTTGAAAGCTATTCCGTTCCATCGAATCGGGCTGACCTCTCTGGTTGGCCCGATCTCGTTTCTGGCCGCAGCGATATCCTTCTCGGCCGCGGCTCAGGACTATATCGATGTAGAAGCCGAACGTCGGTCGCCGCAGTCAGGATCCACGTCTGCTGCACCGGCTGTGAGTTACGGCGTTGGTACAGCGCCTTCGGCGGTATCTTCGTCGGCAAGTAACACACGCTCGCTGCCTCCTCCGTTAGCACCCGCCGGCGACAATATTGGTGGTTTGTTCAATCAGGTGCAGCAGCTTCAGCAAGAAGTGATGCGTTTGAACGGACTTGTAGAGCAGCAGGCTTACGAGATTCGCACGCTCAAAGAGCAAAGTCTTGAGCGCTATATGGATATCGATCGACGCTTGGCATCGGGTGGTGCTGTGGCCAGCAGTGGTGGATCTGGCAGTGCGCCGATTACTAATCCTCCAGCAACTACCACAGATACTAGCGGTTCAATGGCAGAGATCGCTGAGCAACCGGGTGAGGGCGACGCGTACCGCGCTGCCTACGCCTTGGTAAGAGGCCAAGAGTTTGATCAGGCCGTTAGCGCTTTCAACGCCTTTTTGGAGCGTTTTCCTGCGGGGCGTTATGCTCCCAATGCGCACTATTGGTTGGGTGAGCTTTATCTGGTCACAGATCCAGCAGATCCTGAGGCATCGCGTCAGGCCTTTATGCTGCTTCTGAATCAGTACCCCAATAACGCCAAGATTCCTGATGCGCTGTATAAGCTGGGTCGCGTGCATTTCATGAAGGGCAATCTAGATAGGTCCCGGGAGTTTTTGAATCGGGCGATACGCGAGTACCCAGACAGTTCAGCAGCTCGATTGGCGGGCGATTTTCTCGACCAGAATCTCTGATAGGTCATGGGTGCTATCGCAACAGCGGATAGCGTGGTGACGGCCGAGACACTGCGAATTACCGAAATCTTCTACTCCTTGCAGGGTGAAGCGCGGACGGTAGGCTTACCAACAGTTTTTGTGCGCCTTACTGGCTGCCCGCTGCGCTGTCTCTATTGCGACACGGAGTATGCGTTTCACGGCGGCGAGATGATGACGCTGGAAAACATCACTTCCCGGGTGGCGCAGTACAAGCCTGCTTTTGTGACCGTGACCGGCGGTGAGCCTCTGGCTCAGCCCAATTGCCTGCCACTGCTGTCGATGCTCTGCGATCAAGGCTATGAAGTATCTCTCGAGACCAGCGGCGCCATGCCCGTTGCCGATGTTGATCCCCGTGTTGTGAAGGTGCTGGATCTGAAAACGCCTGCGTCCGGTGAAGTTGCTCGAAACGACTACGAGAACATCGAGCACCTCACCGCCAACGATCAACTGAAGTTTGTGATCTGTGATCGCAATGACTACGAGTGGGCGCGTTTCAAAATCGATGAGTATGCGCTGGTTCCTCGGGTGTCTGACGTATTGTTCTCACCAAGTCACGAACAGCTTGCTCCCCGAGAATTGGCTGAGTGGATCCTCGCGGACAATCTACCGGTACGACTGCAATTGCAATTGCACAAATTTCTTTGGGACGATGCTCCCGGGCACTGATGTCAGAGTCGTAATCTATGAGTTCTCAGAAAAAAGCCGTTATTCTCGTCTCCGGCGGACTGGATTCAACCACGGTATTGGCCCTTGCAAGAGAGCAGGGCTATGAGTGCTACTCCCTGAGTTTTGACTATGGGCAGCGCCATCGTGCCGAGCTTTTCGCCGCAGAGCGCGTGTCTAAAACTTTGGGTGATGTCGAACACAAGGTCGTTCGCCTCAGCCTGGACAGCATCGGTGGTTCAGCGCTTACTGATGACAGTATCGATGTACCCGAAGAAGCGAGCGAAGGCATTCCCGTGACCTATGTGCCCGCGCGTAACACCGTATTTTTGTCCATTGCTTTAGGCTGGGCCGAAGTCCTGGGAGCTCAGGACATTTTTATTGGCGTCAACGCCGTGGACTACTCAGGTTACCCGGATTGCCGACCCGCATTTATTGAAGCTTTTCAGCAGTTGGCCAACGTGGCTACGCGAGTGGGCGTAGAAGGGGGCAGCTATGAGATACACACGCCCCTTATGGACCTGGGAAAAGACGACATCGTGAAGTTGGGTGCGCGCTTGGGCGTAGACTACTCCCAGACGGTCTCTTGTTATCAGGCCACTGACGATGGGCTCGCCTGCGGTGTCTGTGATGCCTGTAGACTGCGACGAGAGGGCTTTGAGAATGCCGGTTTGGAGGACGTAACACGCTATGTCACAGCCTAGGTTTTCCCTCTCGAGAGGTTTATCGAGACGGGCGTTACTTCGCGGATCTCTAGCTGCCACGGCGACTTTATCGCTATCAAGAGAGCTATTGGCGTTAGAAGCTGAGAGTATCGATGTCAGCCCTGAGTCTCTGGAGCGCGTCGCCGCGGTCTTTGCTACAAACCCTATTGTCGACTTTCATACGCATATCGGCATCTGGCAGAACACGGGTCTTGATAACTCGGCCAAAGGAATTCCCCCCGTTAGCGCTGAAAAGTTTGCGAGCAATGTCCGGGAATACCTCGACGCCGGGGTTAACTGCATCTACCTCGATACCATCAGCGATATAGCCCGAACAAGAATCGGGCAGCCGGGTAACAAAGATCGAGACTTTGAAGGGGATGAGGCTTGGGACGAATACCAGCGGCAATATGCGCTGATGACGGGCTTTCTAAAAGACTCTCCTATGAGTCCGGTGACAGACGTGGACCCCATAGAGAAGATTAGCGCCCGTGGCGAGTTGGCTGTGATCTTGTCCACCGAAGGCGCCCATATGGTGGAAGGTTCCCCCGCTCGCCTGAAGGTGCTCTATGAGCACGGTTTAAAACGCCTGCAGCCGATTCACTATGTAGCGTCTACTTTGGGCGATAGCCAGACTGATCCAGAGACTTATGGAGGTCTGTCCCCGTTGGGTCGTCAGGTATTGGAAGAGGCCAGTGAGTTGGGCATGCTCTTGGATATGGCGCATGCAAGCCAGAAGGTGGTCGAGCAGACCGTTGAGCTGGTGGATCGGCCGCTGGCCCTTTCGCACACCATGGTGAAATACAATTCTGCTCGTTTCGGAGACTATCGTAGTACGCGCTCGCGCTGGATCAGTCCAGAGCACGCGCGCCTGATCGCCGACACTGGAGGGGTTGTGGGTACATTCCCGATTCAGGCGCCTTATGGCGTTAGCTATCTGGATGAGTTCATTGAAGCGCTAAAGGTTATGGTCGACACGGTTGGTATTGATCACATTGCATGGTCAACAGATTTAGGGGAGCCGGTACGGCCTGCTTTTTTGCAGAGTTACCTGCAGTTTCCCAAGGTGTGTGCCAAGCTGTTAGAGAGTGGTTTTAGCGATAGCGATCTTGCGAAGTTTGCAGGCGGTAACGCGTTACGCGTTCAGGCGGCAGCGTAACCCCATAGCTTTTATCCATCAGCCCCTTTAACGAAGTTCTATGCGAAGTTGTATTTCAGGAGTGTTTGTTATGCGCCAATTGGTTTTTGTGACACTACTTACTCTCATCGCTGTTTCAGCCGTGCGGGGCGCCGAAGTCAGTTTTTTGAATAGCAGCGGCTCGCTATCCGCCGACCTGCCTTTTTCTGAGGCGGTGCGCGTCGGGGATACGGTGTATCTCGCGGGCCAGTTGGGTGCGCTTCCTGGCGAACTAACTGTAGTGCCTGGGGGCATCGTCCCCGAGAGCCGCCAGACGCTCGAAAACATCCGAAATACCTTAAAAGCGCATGATCTGGACATGAGTGATGTGGTGAAATGCACGGTAATGCTTGCGGATATCAGTGAGTGGGGTGCTTTCAATAAAGTCTACGCTGAGTTCTTCAGTAAACCTTTCCCCGCTCGAAGCGCTTTTGCGGCAAGCGGCCTGGCTCTGAACGCCCGTGTCGAGGTGGAGTGCATCGCCGCTTATTCAGACTAATCAGGGTCTGTTTGGAGCGCAAAGAGAACTTCGTATAAGTACTTGAGTTTTCCGCCTAAATCCGTAATATGCGCCATCCCTCTGGGGCCGTTAGCTCAGTCGGTAGAGCAGTTGGCTTTTAACCAATTGGTCGCTGGTTCGAACCCAGCACGGCCCACCATTTTTCCTTTTGTTTACAGCGCATTACCGCCCCTGTTGCAGGAGCGATCTCTGTGTATTGTGCTACACGGCGGTCTTCGTGCTATTCAGTAGGCCTTGCCTCGTTTTTGCGGCCACTTCATTAGAGTTAGATTAGCGGCCCGTCGGGCTTCTCGATTACTCCAGCGGTGTAAATGCCGGTTAGGGGTCTATAGCCGCAGCGTCGCACTCGATGCAGCTGGCGGTTTAGGTCGTTAAACACGCTTGACAGCGTTTTGCTTAAAACCCCAATTGTTAGACAACACCCGACATACAGCGGAGAATTGCCCGAATTCGTTACCAATTGTAAATACGCGCACGAGCACAATCAGAGAATAGATGAAGGACCGATACTCAGAGAAAGAAGTTATTAGAGCGGGAGAGCGGTTGGTCGCTCGCGGGGCGTCTTTGTCTGATGCAGAGCTGGAAGAGATCATGGATGTGCTTTCCTATTGGCGTTTTCAGCATGAGTCGCCCCTTGATTCGGCCGCTGCACTGTTGAAAAACTGCACTTTGAAGCACGATAAAAAAGCTATTTTCGCTAAACGCCTGAAGCGATTCGCATCGATTGCGGCAAAGTTGGAACGCTTTCCCAAGATGAAGCTGAAGAACATGCAAGACATTGGCGGTTGCAGGGCAATCGTTACGAATCAAAAAAAGTTAGACCAAGTTGTACGAGAACTTCGTAAGAGAAAAGAGTTTAGGAGTGGACTAGGCAAAATCAGGTTCAAGGACTATATCGGTAACCCGAAGGGTGACGGATATCGTGGTTACCATTTGATTGGCTCATTTCGCGATCAGGGCACTGAAAAAAAACTAATAGAAGTACAAATACGAACTACGATTCAGCACGATTGGGCTACCGCGTTGGAGATCGTCGATCTATTCACTGGGCAGGCGCTCAAGTCCAACCAGGGCGAAGCTGATTGGAAAGCCTTCTTTGCTCACGTGAGCGCACACTTTGCCCTTATGGAAGAGATTCATCTCTTTAGCTCTAAGACTAGAGAGGACCAGTTGGCAACATATCAAGAAAAAGTTCGTACAAACCCTGATTTCTACAGCACAGCGGCAACGGTACAGAGTTATCAAAATAGTCTTTCGGTGGTACGCAAACTAGAAGCTTTTGCTCACTCGTTAAAGACGGCTGATGAGCATATCTCTGAAAAAAGAGTTCGAGGCTACGTGCTTCTTCAAGTCGATACCTTGAGATCGAATGTACGATCGACCCTTTTTGAGAATGCCAAGAGCGAGGAGGCTGAGCGAATGTACTTAGAGAGCGAGAAGGAAGCCGCCGCTACTCAGGGGTTGGTTGTTGCTCTTGTATCTACTAGCGCGGTTGGTGGCATCAAGGAGGCATATCCCAACTACTTCGCTGACTCTACGGAATTCTTACGCTACTTGTCGCTGATACTTAATATAGAAGCTTTTCAGCGTCCTGGATTTATTAGAAGGATGCTCACTGGATCTGGCCTCGGGCGCTAGCGTAGAGCGATACAATGGGCTTCTCTTAGCGGGCTGGTTTGATTGCCAATGCTTTCCTGCGATATACGCGGTCTGTGGTCCCCTGGTTGCTGTGGCCCATGAGTTCTTTGGCATGCTGCGCCGATGTGTCAGATGCGACCTTTGCCCTTAGGTCATGTTCAGTGAAGCGATCTCGAAGCTCGGTTTTTGCCAATGCATTCACCATTGCCCTTTGCCAGATGGAGTCAAAGCCAGAAGTGGTGCCATTTAGTTTTATATACGGACTGCCGAACCTATTGCAAAACAGGTATTCGTTACCTGGCTTTGGACAAACATCAAGCGCGTGTTTTATGCACTCCCTGAGGTGATCAGTCCAGACGAAGAGCATTGATTTCCCCGACGAGCGCAGAGTTTTTCGTGGCCTCACGAGGAGCCCCTCATCGGATATCTGATCGATTCTGATACTCAGCATGTCTCCTTTCCGCAGGCCCAATGCGAGCTTGAGCGCGACGTAGGATGTTAGAAATGGTGAAGCTACGCTAAGAAACTCCTTTAGCTCCCAGTCTTCCACATAGCGGGTTCTTTTTTGACTCGGGTTTTTCACTACTTTCTTTCCTGCCATTGGGTGTTCATCGATAGCACCCCATTTGATTGATTTGGTGAAACAGTGTGAGAGTACTTCTAGGTCTCTATTTGCTGATATTGGCCCGTGTTTCTGTGTGCAGATGTCTCGAAACTGGTAGATGTGTTTGGGTCTAATACGAGCAATTTGGTTTGGCCCGAAGAATCCCCGGAGTCTCCGGAGACTGATCTGATTGCTTCTTTGTGTTGCAGGTGCTTTGTTTGGTATTACGTCGGATAGATATCGATCGAAAAGATGTTCCATAGTAGATACTGATGAGTGTGTCGCAACGCGCTCTCCAAAGGACTTGTATGCCTCGCTGAGTGTTTTACCAAGTCGGAATTGTTTCTTATCGTCCCAGTGATGTTCTTGCCCCTTAGGTACCTGGTAGTAGTAGGCGCCGTGATAGTGCCGCCATCTATTCGGTAAGCCGATGTTCTCGCGGTTGCGTTTTCTCAAAGAAACTCACTGTTCAGGATTACTTCATCCGATACTGCATACCCGTCGCGCGACTCCGTAACGGAGTAGAAGTTTTCATAGGTCACAAGTGGTTTGCCTTCAGGGGTTACTAAAACCCTAAACCCCATCTCACGCAAAACGCGGGTTTGAGACTTATGCTTCTTCCTGCCGGTGGCTTGTTCAATGATGAACGGTTCAATAAAAATTTTGGGTTCGTAAGTTTTCATAGTCAGTGTTACGTTTGGTTTGGGCGTACCTCTAGCGTCAAGCAACGGGTCGAGGCACGCCTTCCGACTCCGTTGCCCTTGTTTGTCATTTGCCGGGGACTCAGCCTCACAGCGCATGGACCATTCAGCCTTGGTCTTGGCTTTGAGCTACTAGGTCGCTCGATATGTCTTTCAGATTGTGGGAGAAATAGATTTCTCCGTCTTTTCCCAGGTATTTGGCTAGGTAGTGGCTAGAGCCAGAGTTGCTCTCTACTGCTTCGATTCGAGCAAAGCCAGTTTTTCGGTCCAGGAACTGCCACTTATCCATCCAGGTGAGGCGCCGCGTGTTTCTGACGCCGGCTATAACCAGATGGAAGTGAATTCGGCCTTGCTTTTGGTATTCCTCGGCGCATATCCAGTACAGCGCTCCGTTTTTATACCAGCGTCTGCCATACAGCGAGGCAGCAAGTCGGGAGAGCCATACCCGAACCTTTTTCATTGCTGCATCTGGGTTTAAGTCTTCTGCAAATGTCAGCGTTACGAACCATTCCCATGGCCAGCGACTTATGAGATCACCGTAGGCAATACGGCGCAGGTATCGCGGGTTTTTCCGAAAGTCTGCCAGCAAGGACTCTGGCGTGGGTGTATTCATACCACCCATAATAGCAAGCAGATGGGTGGAGTCAATACCCCTTAAGGAAGAAGACGTGTGCGAGTGATTGGGTTGGGGCAGTGCCATCCTCAATTTTCCGATTGGCCTCAGCGCTGTCAACCGCGCTTCGCTTTAGTTGACAGCGCCGACGCCAATCTTGGTTTGGTTGGTTATGGCATGCCGCCACATTGCGCATGTGGCGATTGAGGGGAAGAGCGATGCTCGCCTGGATGGACAACACTTGCCGCGATAACATGGTATCTAGTCTTTCGAGTTTATTTCGAGGTGTGCGTCATGAAGCTAGCGCTTCAGATTGCCGGTGGAATTCTTATTGCTTCGGCGGTTCTGTTTTTAGTGCGAGTAGTGTTTTTTACCGCAGCGATAACTGCCTTTTCCGAAGAGGTAGACAAAATGGGTAAGGCCGCTCAAGCGCAGGCAGACAAGAGAGTAGCTGAGCGCATTGAAGCCCAGAGAAAGGAAAGTGCTATGCGGGCAGAGAAAGTCCGACAAATCCAAGTTGCAGAAGAGGCTAAGCGCAGGGCCGACCAATACGAGCGCGATAAGCGTGCTGAATTTGACTCAGGTTACATAATGCCCGATGGGTGTGAAAATCCAAGAAACGAGACCGCATTTGTAGAGTGCGCGAACCACAAGCTTCGCGCTCGAAAAGAGTTCTATGCTAATTTCGATGGAAAGCGCCTTAGCTTGTGAACAAGCCTGCTCATTGCCCTTTAATTGGGTTTTTTGGATTCAATTAAGTTCAGCTAACGTCTAGCTACCCTTAATCTTGCTTTAGAGCGTGAGCCTGAATTAATTAGAGATTTTTCACGTGCTCGGCGAGCGCTTCATAGCTCGTTTTCCTGCTCTCAATCAGTGCATGAACGTATTGAGATAAATTTTCACTTACGTTCAGGATCGTTTCTTTCGACGCATCCAGGCTGTCAGCCGCCTCCTCGAGGCTGATGGTTGAATCAAAATCAACTTCCTCTAGAAAGTGGTGCACAAGCTTGTTCCGCTCGACTATCAGTGATTCAAGCTGATCAATTGCTTGTTCACTCAATTCATATTCGAATTTATAACTAATATGAAACCCTGAAAACTCGTCGGGTGAAGTTTGTGCAAGTGGCCCATTGATGAAGTCCCTAGAGACCATTCCCAGTGTGCGCTTTCCAACCGATGTCTTCTTTCGTTCCAAGTTTGGGAGAAGAGTGGATTGATCACCCGATATAGCGCTGTGCGCCACGATGAACTTCAACTGTCTCTCAATTTGCTGAAGCAACAGTATGTTGCGACCGACCTTGAGTTTCACTTGATCTTGTAAAGCGGAGAGTTCCACAGTAGCTTTTTACTTGATCTCGGGCGTTTTTATACCTGGAATCTCACCCTTAACAGCCTTCCAAAAACTGCTGACTTTTTGGGCGGCAATATAGGCAAGTGATCGCTCGGCTTTGTGTCCGACCTCAGGCATGGTGTCCTTGAGGTTCACTCCCAGAATCTTTTCGTATTTCCTTACAGTACGGATATCGTGAACCAGATATACGACTTTCCAGCCGTAATGCTTGGCAACAAAAAGGGCACCAATTGCTGCCTCTAGTTGGTGAGCATTGCCTTTGAAGTTGCCGGCAGCTTTGCCTGCAATTACTCCTAACTCTTCATCGCTCAATTCTGGGGGTGTCGTTTCACTCATTGCTACAGCCTCTCAGAAGTCATGCTCTTGGGCAATCTATGTGCGTATTATTTGGTTGAGTAATAGACTGATTCATTATCACTGCGAGATACAGGCCGATGCCACAGAACCCGTTCTACGTTTATGCCCTCAAAGATCCACGAGAAAAACCAGCTTCTGTATTTTACATCGGGAAAGGTACAGGCAATCGTGCCTGGGAGCATGAGGCGGTGGAGGACGATTCCGAGAAAGGGCTTGTCATCAAAGGAATACATGATCACGGTATGAAGGTTTTGCACACTGTGTTGGCTGACGATCTCACTGAAGCGCAAGCGTTAAAGCTGGAAGCCGAACTCATAGCGGCTTTTGGTATCCGCAAGCGTGGAGGGCTGTTGACTAATCGTGTGCAGCCTAATCCGAACACGATCTCCAAAAAGTCGAAAGTAAATGTCCCTGATGGAAGTTATGAGCGTGCGCAGATGGGGCTTGAGTTCTTGAAGTCGGCAATAATGGAGCTAGCCAAAGCAAACCCTGGAGGCATAAGAAACTCAGATGCCGCTAAGTTCCTAGGCCTGTAATCTGAGTATGGCGGCGGGGCGAAGGATTACCTGTCTTACAGTGTGTTGGGGCTGTTGCTCAAAGAGGGCCGCATAGAGCGGAACGAGCGCAAACGACATGTTGCCGTAACTGAATGACACGGTGTTCGTGAAACGGTGTCCGAGGAAGCCGTTGAGTCGGTATGACTCATGAAGTATGTTTTAGCGTGTCGTAAAGTTAAAATCTTCCGCCCACCTAAGTGCTGAAGATTAGTCGAACAAGTCTATTTGATCTTCGGTTTTATTCTTACGCCGCGTAGCACTAGCTCGTAAGTATCGACACTGCGGGCACCCGCGATTATGTTTTCGATGAAGTATAGAATCCTGCCATTCGTGGCCACATGGTCCTAGCCACCAAACCACCTTGCCTGATCCCGGAGTGAACTGACTGGGTGACAACCCATTATTCTTTTTGGGGTGCCACTCTCGAGATATTTTCGGATGCAAAGTGGCGAGCGACTTTTCCGGCTTGGCGTACTTCCGCTCCGCGTATAGTCTTTCGAACTCTTTGCTTGCGATCCAAGTCTTCCGACTCTGATACTCATGTATGAGCAAAGCTTGCGCTGGGGTTACAGCGTGATTCTTCCCGATACGCTTCAATAGTTCCTTGATTGTCGAGATCGGTATACGCTTCTTGTTCGTTTCTATGTCATGCGGGCTGATTAGTGGGAGACCTTCTTCCCTAATCCTTATCAGCATAATCTTCGATGCGACAGCTTGGTTTTTGCACGTGTCTTTTTCGACTTTGTCATGGTGCCAGTACACGCCATCATATTCGATACCGATACCGATCCCGAGCTCAGGGATGTACAGATCCAGCTCAACACCGTTGAAGATGAATCGGTGCTCGATGTTTTGGAAGATGCTTTGTAACTCGGTGTAGATCCTCAATTCAGGAACGGACCAGACCGGGTTGCACTTAGGACACCCTGTTCCGGTAGCGCGGTGGTTAACCGTGGCTTCCCATTCATGGTCATCGCCATTGCGACATTTCCACCAAACCCTTTTTTTCGCTGATGGAGCAATGTAAAACGGAGTTAGAGAACCGTTTTTTGTTGGGTGCCACTGCGATGCGAGGGCGAGGTTTACTGCGCCCAGTGAGTTTTCCTTTGTAATGTGCTGGTTCGCGCAGTATGGACAGCCCTTGCCGTTAGCGCGATTGTTGAGTTTGGCTCGCCAAACATGGGTTGGGTTAACGGTGCACTGCCACCAGACTTGAGCTTTGGTGCTGGGCAACACATCAAATGGCGTAAGAGCTCCATTTTTTTCAGTGTGCCACTCCCGGGCGAGTTTTGGGTTAACCGTGCCGAGGCTGTTAGATACAGCTACCCTTTGATTGGAACATATCGGGCAACCAGCTCCCCTATTCCTGTTGTAAATAGCCGCATCCCACTCGTGATCGTTGCCCTTAGGACAAAGCCACCACGCCTTTCTTCCTGATCCAGGAGTTACGTCGGCGGGTGTCAGGCTGCCATTTTTAAATGGGTGCCACTGAGCGGCCAAGTTAGGATTTGCTTCTTGTAAGGACTTTTTTACCACGATGTTCGCAAAGATAGATCAATCATGAGTTTCGTGCCACTCATAGAGACGACTTTGTAAGTCCTCGCAATTACGGACCTAGAGTAGGGATTTCTGTGCTATTGGACCTAGGCATTGCTAGATAATTCAACAGGTTAGGCAGGACAATGTCGTCCATCGATAGCACAAGTCAACCTGGTAACTCTTTGATTTACTTACGAAGGCAGTCATTGAAGAACTGGCTTTTAACCAATTGGTCGCTGGTTCGAACCCAGCACGGCCCACCATTTTCTCTCCAAGATAGGGCGCTTTGCGCGGCTTTACTTACGTGGCCCTAATCTAGCCGCTATCAAAACGTACTCTGCTTTTGAGTAAGTCCAACTAGCCCGCAAGCCCAAATCGTTCTAGTTGCATTGCCGTCGCTTCTAGCTTCCTAATCTTGCCCTCCATGCAAATCGCGGTTCACCATCGATAGCTGCGTTTTCGCCCTTGATATGGCTGGCTTTTGCCGCTTAGATGATCACATACTCATGAGATCGATCGGCTTAAACTCATAATTTGGGACACGTTCATGTTGAAGAATTTTCGTCACCTACGACTTGCCATCATTCCGGTACTGGCCACGATCTCTATTTTCGCAATAGGCTCCCAGAGCTTTGCTGAACAGGACGCATCTCAGCCGCTGTTCGAATACAGCGCTATCAATCACCCAGTCCTTGGAAAGCGGGGCATGGTGGCAAGCCACAATGAACTATCCAGTGAGATTGCGGCGGAGATTCTTGCAAAGGGTGGGAATGCTATTGATGCCGGTGCAGCCCTTGGATTCGCACTCGCCGTCACTCTGCCTCGCGCGGGCAATATCGGAGGCGGCGGCTTCATGCTTGTGCATGTAGCGGCAGAGGACAAGACCATTGCCATCGACTTTCGGGAAACCGCGCCGGCTGCAGCGACTCGGGACATGTACTTCGATGACGATGGAAACGTCGTACCCAATGAAACCTACCGTTTTTCTCATAAGTCGTCAGCGGTTCCCGGATCGGTAGCAGGACTCGCTCATATCGTGGAGGAGTACGGCACCATGACCTTAGCGGAGGTTTTGGAACCGGCGATTCGCCTGGCGCGCGATGGTATTAAGGTCACCTACGACCTGGCAGCGGATTTGTCCCGCAGTCAGCGGCTTAAGAATAACCCCGCGGCTTTGCGCAAGTTCTATAAACCCGACGGTTCGAACTACGAAGTGGGTGAGCTGTGGAAGCAGCCCGACTTGGCCTGGACCCTGTCGGAAATCGCTGAACACGGCGTAGACGCCTTTTACAGCGGTAGTGTCGCAGAGAAAATCGTCGCCGACATGGAGGCTCATAACGGTCTAATCACCATGAAGGATTTAGCCGACTACCAAGTGGTCGAGAGAGAACCTGTGCGCGGGACGTATCGCGGCTACGACATAGCCGCGATGTCAGCCCCCAGTTCTGGCGGCACCCATGTTATTCAAATGCTCAATATTCTTGAGAATTTCCCCTTGGCGAAAATGGGCCCGGAGAGCGCCGACGCTTTACACGTTATGGCCGAAGCGATGAAGTTCTCTTACGCCGATCGTAGCAAGTATCTCGGCGATCCCGATTTTGTCGAAGTGCCCACAGAGACTCTAGTGAGCAAGGCCTACGCTCAAGATTTGGCTGCAAGAATCACTATGGATCAAGCATTGCCGTCGGGCAAGATTGCGCCGGGTAATCTTGCGATCTACGAAAGTGATGAAACCACCCATTACTCTGTAGTGGACGCCGACGGCAATATGGTCGGGAACACCTATACCCTGATGTTCACTTTTGGTTCCGGTGTCGTGATTGAAGGCACGGGCATCCTCATGAACAACAATATGGGTAACTTTACCTTGCGCTCAGACATTCCGGATGCTTTCGGGCTCATGGGCAGCGAGAATAACTTGATCCGCCCTTATCGGCGTCCCGTGAGTTCCATGTCACCCGTGATGGTGTCCCGAGATGGCCAACCTCTGTTGATGACCGGCAGCCCGGGCGGTTCAAAAATCATCAGCGCCAACATGCAGATGGTTTTGAACGTACTCGAGTTTGGCATGAACATCGCCGACGCTACGGTAGCACCGCGCATCCACCATCAGTGGCAACCCGATGTCATGCAAATTGAAAGCGGTATCAGTCCCGACACCGTGACTCGTCTGATTGATCTAGGCCACAACATTAGTTTCAGCAAGCGCAGCGCCGGCATGGGCAGTCTTCAAACGGTGATGTGGAAGGACGGTCTGTTTTACGGATATTCCGATCCAAGGCGACCTGGCGCAGGGGCGGTTGGAGTTAACTGAATCGAAAGTGCGCTTAGCTCAATCGGGTCCGGCACCCACTCTGTTTACCGAAACTTTGGTGGCTTATTTTTGCTCGCTGCTTGAAACTGTGACGGAGAACTTCGAGTACAGTTGATGTCAGAGAACGCCGAGCCCAAATCGCTATTGACGACCGCGCGTGATGACGCCGTTGACAAAATTCTTGTCGAGCAGGTTAAGACGCTTTACGACTCGATTGCCTCGCTGGTGCTTATCAATTCGGTTGTAAGTGTTGCCCTGGTATACGCCTTTTGGTTGGTTGTTCCTCAGTCGCAACTTTTGATTTGGCTGGGGCTGGTGTTTTTGATGCTCGGCGCCAGAGTAGCTGTCTATCGATCGTTTCGACGGGATTTTCACGAGAAAAATCTGTCTCGATACAAAATGTTTCTTGTGCTGGGTAGTGCCTCGGCCGGGGTCGTCTGGGGTATTGGCGGACTGATTATGTTTGCCCCTGGGCAGTTTGAGTACCAGCTGCTTATTCTTCTGAGTCTGTTGGCAATGGCCGCGGGTTCGGCGTTTTCTCTTAGTATCTATATGCCGGCATATTTTGCGTTTGTACCCACCATGTTGCTGCCTATTACGGTGGAGATGTTTTGGCTTGGTCAATCCGTTTATTTTGCCCTTGGCATGGTAACCATAGTTTTCTCGTTGGCACAGACGGCGTTCAACCTCAAAATCAATAAGAGTCTCACCGGGGCAATGGCGCTGCGGTTTGAGAATCTGGAACTGATCGATGAATTGCAAACCAAGCACCTAGAAGCGGAAGAAGCTAACAGGGCTAAGTCAACTTTTCTAGCGGCTGCCAGCCACGACTTACGGCAACCGCTCTATGCTCTTACGCTTTTTACATCGGCGCTTAAGGAGGAAGACAATAGTCAGGCCACCAACGAAATCGCCGGACAGATTGATCGGTCTGTAAGTGCGCTACAGAGTTTGTTCGATGCCTTACTTGATATCTCCAAAATGGATGCCGGCTATAGCGACCTCAAAAAAACTACTATCCCACTGGCCCCTGTTTTTGAAAACCTCGCGCACGAATTTGATCCAATTGCCCGGGAGAAAGGTCTTGACGTTCAGTGGCCTGATGCCACTTGCTGTGTTCTGAGCGAGAGGAATCTGCTTGAGCAGGTTCTCAGGAACTACCTGTCAAACGCTGTTCGCTATACAAACCAAGGCGGCATTACCGTCAGCTGCGATATTGGACCCGAGGAGGTGAAAGTTTCTGTGAAAGACACTGGCCTTGGGATTGCATTAGAGAGCCAGGGGGCAATATTCAATGAGTTCTATCAGATAGATAACCCGGAAAGAGACCGCAAAAAGGGCCTGGGACTTGGACTATCCATTGTAAAGCGCGCGGGCAAGCTACTGGGGCATGAGATAAGCGTTGACTCCCTCCCCGGTGAGGGTTCGACCTTTTCCATCGTGCTCGACAGGGTCTATGAGAGCAGTGGCGAGGGGTCCACTACCAGTGAGGAGCAGAGCGTCGCTGAGGTGCTTGATCAACCCCTAGTTATCGTTATCGATGACGAGGAAAGCATTCGGGAAGGGTTGGAATACCTTTTGAGAAGCTGGGGTTGTGAAGTGATATCTGTCGCTGACGATGCTGATGCGATAAGACAGCTTGACGCTTTTGAGCGGATCCCGAATGCGATAATTTCTGATTATCGTCTGCGTGACCAACGAACGGGCGTGGAAGCTATAGAGTCTATAAATGCGGCCTGCGGTACAAAGATTCCAGCGCTTATCATCACCGGCGACACGGAAAATGACGCTCTGATGAAAAACACATCGAGTGATTGGGGGCTGTTGTACAAACCAGTTGCACCGGCCAAGCTGAGGGCGTTTTTGCGCAGCTCGGCCGCCAGGAGTGATCTGAGCTAGTTTATAGGGATGTCCAGATTCATCTTTTTCGCTACAAGCGCAGCCTGCGTGCGGTTTTTGACACCGAGCGCTTTAAAAATTGAAGACAAATGCATTTTTGCTGTCGCCTCGGTGATATCCAGCGTCGCCGCGATTTGCTTGTTTGACGCACCGGCGGCGACCTTGGACAGCACTTCACTTTGTCGCGGTGTGAGTGTATCCGGCGTGTGCTGTTTGGCTGTGACACCTTCGTCGACGGAACTTGATGGCGGTGTGTAGACGCCCCCATCCAGAATCAAGCGCACCGCACCTAACATTACCTTGGTGGATGTATTCTTATGAATGTAGCCCATTGCTGAAGTTTGCATTACCCGGTCTACATCGGCCTGATCCACAGAGGCGGATAGAACGGCGATGGGTACTGTAGGGTGATTCTTGCTTGCCGTGGCCAGAATGGAAAAACCATCCGCTCCCGGCATATTTAGGTCCAGCAGCATTAGATCCAGATCCTGATGTGCGTCCAGCGCAGCGAAAGCTGAAGCAGCGTCCTGGGCTTCAATGATGCGGACCGATGTCTCTAAACCCTTTAACAGGTGGCAAAGGCCTTCGCGAAACAGCGCGTGGTCGTCAACAACTAGAATTTTCATACCGGATTGCAACTTTATTCCTGTCGACGAATGAGGGTCTTTAGTCTGATGGATTACAGACTTTAGTCTATAGCCAGAGGTATACCTTTGACTAATAGTTGGCATAGATAAGTAGCGCTAAGCTAGTCCATTGGCAGAACTATTCGTTATCTGAGCTTAGGTGCAATGCAATTTGCGGCCCGGTTCAACGATATAGAACAACGTTGCAAGGACGCTACATGAAATCTTACAGCTACCTCCTCCCGGCCTCTTTTGTAGTCTGCACTTCTGCAGCCCTGGCGGGTGTTCCAACACTATACAACACAGAAACGGTGCAGTACCGAGGCAATAACTACACGATTGACAATGCCAGTGTCTGGAGCGCCGACGGCCCGGGTCGTATTGAGGGCAGTTGGGAGCTCACCGAGAGCCAATGGGATTACCTGCTAGGTCGTCCGCCCCGCGCTCGTCTAGGCGTTGGCGCGGTGCTGGAGCAGTGCATCGTGGGCTACTGCATTAAGGCGGGAGCCGCAGCGGGTCTTGAACTGGAGGCCTATGTACTGCCTTACGCGGAATACGCGGTAGACCCGGGTACCTTCGATGCCTCTGTCAACTACGCGCCATCTGTCGATTATCAGTCCAGCGGGCTTGGCGTTGATTTTTTTAAGCTCAATACCGATTCGGGGTTTGATGCCGATGCTTCAAGTTTTCTGGTTAAAGCGCCCTCGTTGGAGTTTGAGACCGGGCTAAACATCAATACAAACCTGAACTTGTTCGCAGAAGCCTGCCTGCTGGGATGCTTCCTTGACGAGACCTACAATCTGGCATCGCTGGATTTTCAGCTGCCGCTGGTGCAAATCGACACCCTGGACTCCAAAGCTAAGGTTTTCTCACCCCCCACGGGTATCGAGGACATCCCAGTGCTCATAGAAAGTATCGTAGAGCTCGTAGAACTGGCTGCCACGGACACTGGGTTTTCCCTATCGGGAGCTGGCGAGAGTGCTCTGGAGGACATACTCTACGACGACATTTCTGCTGTTTTGGCTAAGGTATCTGAAGACCAGTGGACGGATTACAAGGACGATCTAAAGTCAAAGGGAGATAGCGGAGATACATCCGCACAACAGAAACTTGACCGCATTGAGGAAGCCGAGGCTTTTATTGAAGCCAGCCCGGTGAGCCTGGATTTTTCTAACCCATTCACAGAGAACGCTGAGGGCGAGTGGGGCGGAGTGGGTGGCGACATCGGCACCGCCGGTTTTGGCGGCGACCTACTGAAAATCGATTTAGACGTTGATGAGGTTATAGGCTACGCCCTAGGCTTGACGACTGGCGGTACGTTAGGGCTGGAAACTATAGGTATCACGGATTCGCCCATAAATGTTGAGGTGGAGCTGCTCGATCTGCAGATAGGACCTCGCTTCGATCTCCAGACCGACCTGACACTCTCACCTGAGCTGATGGTTGATCTCGCGTTTACTGCGCCGGTATTGATCAAGGGCGAGATTGGCAAACAAACAAGTTACCAAGGTACCTGGGAGAACATTCCAGAGATTGCGCTGGTGTTCACAGACCCTAGCGAAGGCCTGGGAGAGGTCGACTTTAATGAAGCCGTTGTTGCAACGCCAACGTTTTCGGTAGAGGCGAAGCTCAGTAACCACACTTACATAGACGTGGCGGTAGGCGGGGCGCTCAGCGGACTGAGCGCGACCGTGGAGATTGAGGGCTTTAGTAGCCTCGAAATCGGGCCGGTGATCAACTTCCCGTTCGAAAGCGACAGTCTGGCGCAGATAGACATTTACAAGGCTGCGTTTGAAACTGGCCAGTGGACCGCTCCGACCGGCGATGACAGAAAATCCGGCGCGACTCGAACAACTACCGAGTTCAATCCGGCTACGCAGCAAAATGTGGAAAAAGTCGTTATCACTCCTTTTGAAGGACTGTCTTTTGACCCCAGCGGTGAAATCGTCTTTCAGGCGCGCTCCAAAACCACCGATAACGATGTGGCCAGGGGCGACGCGCGGGTGCAGCAGTTCCTGAACACGAACAAGCTGATCGCAGCTGACTTAGCCATGCGTGGTTACGATGAAAAGCCCTTCGATACTTTTTCGAGTGTGCTCTCCACGGAACGCTTGTTTGAGTTTAGCGACAGCACGGTAAAGACAGAGGTTGAAAATGTCTTCAGAATTAACGTCGGTCAACATGCCCAGGTCATGACCGACGGACAATTCAAAGTGAGCGACGGAGGGGACAGTTTTCAAACATCGGGCGATAAACTGAATATCGAGCGTGGCGGCAGCCTGGAGCTGGGCGCGAGAAACCCCTACGGCGGTAGCACCGGAGCCAATCCGAACCAGGCCACCCAAGGGGCTTACGGCTTCATAAACCAGAACGTCACCCAGATCGAAGGCGATCTGTATATGAACGGCGACAGACTCGCCGGCGGAGACCCCGACCGCTACAAGTTTGTTAACACCGGTGGCGCCACGCTGCGCGTCGGTACCCAGGGGCGACTCAAGTTCGACGGTAAATTCGAAAACCAATCCACGAATGAACGAGGGTTTGTCACCAACAATGGAAACATAGAGCTCACGGCCGCTGATAATGTTTCCACGGGTATATTCAGGCAGTTCTACGGCGCCGAGCTCGACCTGTTCGGCACGCTGTCGATCTATGAAGGTACCGACAGTAACAGCAATTCCTTTCGCGATCTGTACAACAACGGGCAGGTAACGCTGTACTCGGGTGCGCTACTTGATGTGCGTGGAGGGGAGAAAATCGCCAGGGTGGAGCAGGCCTCGGACTTCCTCAATCAGGGCGAGCTCGCCATCCACAATGGCGCCACCTTTGTACTCTCAAACAATGATGCCGGCATTGTCCCGAAGCAGAATCAGTCCGTTGACAGGGCTATTTTTGAGAATCTTCATATCGTGGACAACCAGGGCGTGATCCGCAACGAGAGCGGTCAGAAGATTATTAACGGTAGCGTCGGCACCGATTGGCAGGCGATGCGCGGCATGGACGATCCCCTTGCCTATGCCCGGCAACAGCGCGACGCAGCGCTGGGCCCGCTGCCCGACGACTATGCATCGGCGACCTTACTCGCCGAGCAAGCCGCGAATCAGGCCAACATCAAACGGCTGGATTTCACTTCAAAGCTTATGAGTTTTGTGAATGACGCTGCAGCGTCTGTTGAGGGCACAACCCGCGGCGTTTTTGACGTATGGTTAGATTCGCTGATAAAACGAGAGCAAGCTCGTAGCAACAATGATACCGAGCTGCTCTCGGTTTACTCTAGCCAAGAAGAACTTTTTAATGAGCTCACTTCATCTCAGGCGAATACTTTTACCACAATTTACAACGATCAGTTTGGCTCTACCGTACGCTCGGCGGAGTCGGAGTACGGTGTAGCCCTCCGTGACCGCGCTGCGGCCAATGCTCACGAGAGGGATATCCGCAGAGCCATCGATGCCATCGTCGAACAGGGCACGGGCCCTGCGGTTATGATGAACGGCAAAGACGGCCTCATCGTCAACCGGGGTGAAATAGTCAATCACGCCGTCCTGGTCAACAGCGCCAGCGGCGAGATCTACAATGACACCGGCGGCAAGCTGGATAATGCCGGCGGTTACATCCAGAACAATGGCCTGCTGGTTAATCAGGGCGGCGCAGAACTGGTCAACAACGTTGGTGGCGTCATCGACAACGGCATGAAGGTCCTGCGCGATCTTGTCGGGATACTGGGAATCGCCGAGCTGGTCAATCTGGGCGAGCTGTCCAACAGCGGGGAAATCGTAAACAACGACACGCTGGTGAACTATGGCCAGATTGCCAACGGCGACAGCGCTGGTAATGGCGTGCTGGTCAACAATGGCATGGCGCATAACCTGGGTACCGTCACCAACGATGCAACGCTCAGCAATCTCGCCGGTGCACAGTTCAACAACCACGACACCGTGGTCAATAATGGTTTGTTGGTCAACGACGGAGTGTTCAACAACGGGCTTGATCCCTACGGCCAAGTAGGCACTAACGTGGTCTCTATTGGCCGAAGCACCGATGTCATGAGAGCAACAGGCTTCAATTTTTACCGCTATGAGCAAGGAATTCGCGAATCTGAGAACGTGATCCTCGCGCTTAAGGAGCTGGTACGTGACAGCAGGGCGAGAGAAAATCTTGTGGGACTGGAAGAGGTTTCCACAGGTAATTTTTTGTTGGATCTTTTTTACACGCCGTTTAACCAGTTGCTAGAGGATGAGTACCGGAAGACCCTAAATGCCGCCCGAAGCAAGACCGAGGCGCTTGAAGGCAGGCTTGCTGATGCGGAGTCCCAACGCTTTATTGACGTCACCTTTCGCGACTCGTTGAACGCTGTGGTACGCGACAAGTACATAGATACCGATGGGAATACGCGTTATGGCGAGT
Source organism: Congregibacter brevis (assembly GCF_045689245.1). GTDB lineage: Bacteria > Pseudomonadota > Gammaproteobacteria > Pseudomonadales > Halieaceae > Congregibacter > Congregibacter brevis. Next base: position 1,188,636 of record NZ_CP136865.1, read on the forward strand.
ACGGCGTCGATCTGGCTAACGTGGTGTCTTACAACACCGCCAACCTGGAGAACAACGGCACCATTGAGAACCGTGGTTTGCTCAATAATCTTGCCACCATTACTAATAATGAAGGAGGCCTGATCCGAAACAGTGGCCTGCTCATGGTGGGTCAGTCCGGCAAAATCAACAATGCTGGTCACCTGTTGATCGAGGAGACCCAATTCGAACGACTGGGTCCCTCGGGTGAGACCATCACTGAGTCATTGCCGGGTACGCTGGTCTCCAATGGGACTGTTGATAATTCGGGTTTGCTTGAAATCACATCTGGCACCCTGATCAATGGCACATTGGAGAATCGTGTTGCCGTTATCAATAACAGCGGGCAGATAAAGCTATCTGGTGCGGTGGAGTTGGTCACTGATCCCAGCGGAGTGACATCCAAAACCTATAAAACGGCCAGCTTGATTAACCAGGCCACCATCAACAATCAATCCGGTGGAAAGTTGACGATTGGCTCTGCGGCCGCGTTGGTGCAAGACTCTTTAGCCTACGCGATGAATACCGTGGCGAACTTCGGCGATTTGGTGAATGAAGACGGCGCCAGCATCGAAAATTATGGGCACCTTTACAACGCGGGTCTGGTGGACAATCAGGCGGGTTCCAGCTTTGTTAATGAAGGCTTGCTCAACAACTCCGCTGCCGGGGAGGTTCGGTTTGCCGAGTCTACTACCCTGGGCGGACAGGTGATCAACAACGGCCTGATTACCATGGGCGATTCAGAGCTGCTGACGTTGACCGGTAGTATTGGCGGCAATGGAACCTTTGTCGGTGATACGCTGCTTAATCAGCTTGTGGACCCGTCACTGCGGCCCGAGGACCGTGAGGTCATCAACCCTGGTAATAGCCCCGGCCTGCTGACCTTTGACGGCAATGTCATTGCTATGGGTGTCAACTGGGTTATGGAGATTTGGGGTACCGAGCGAGGATCACAGTTCGGCTACGATGCCGTAGACATTACCGGCAGTTTCCAACTAGCTGGTGACATGTCACTTTCTATATTCTCTCTACTTGATTTCCAGAGTGTCACTTCTCAGTCGTTTACTTTCCTGTCCATCACCGGTGATCTGCTTGACGCAGCCGGTTTCGTGATACAGAGCTCGTTCGCGTTTAACAGCTTTGCCGAAAACCTGGGCGACAACTGGGCGGGGAGTTGGAACAGGAGCGGCAGTGGTTGGGGGCTGGTATTGGATTTCATTGGCGACGAAGCTGCAAACCAGGCGCTGGTCGATCAGTTGCCTGCTATATCTCTGGCGCGATTGCAGTCAGAGGCGTCTGATGTGCCGGCACCCGGAACGCTATTCCTGTTCCTGTCAGGGCTGGTGGCGGTACGCTATCGCCGCGTCGGTAGCGCCACCGCATCGGCTTGATTTGTTCACCTCCACAGCCGTAGTAATCAAGGCCAACTCATCTTAAGCTGGGCTGGCGCTTCTCTGTGGAGGCGCCGTTTCTTTTAGATAATCTCTGACACTTACCAGTACGCTGGAGACAAGCTATGCGGGTCCGCGTCCTCATTGTTGCCACAGTCATGTTACTGGCGGCCTGCTCACGACCAAGTACACCGCCCGAGTATGTTGAGGCGGGCAGAGCGGCTGCGGCAGCAGGGCGCTCCAACGAAGCAGCCTTGTACTACAAACAGGCCTTGCAGGAAGACCTCGACTACATCGAGGCGCGTTTGGAACTGGGCGTCCTGTACATTGCCTTGGGCGATTTGGAAGCAGCGCAGCGGTTTTTGAGCGCTGCGGTCGAGGCGGATTACCAGCTCGACACCGCTGTGCCCCTGCTGGCGTCTGCTTTGCTGCAGCAAAATAGGGTTTTTGCGCTGGAGCAGTTGCTGGACGAGCATAAGGCGGCAGCGCTGGAACCCGCGACTCACCTGCAGTTGGGTCTGTATGAGGTCTTGTTGTATGCCCGCACTAACCGCCATGATACAGGTCGAATGGCGCTTACGGCCTTGGGCGATGCAGCGCTCGATTGTGAGTTGTGCCTGCTAACCGAGGCTCACTTGCGCAGCAATGACGCCCCCACCGATGCTTTGGCAACACTGGACGAGTTGTTGCTGCGGTACCCCGATAACGCAGAGGCCCACCTGCTGCGCGGGCAGTTGTATTTTGCCCTGCGAAACCCCACTCGCGCCTTTCAGGACTTTGAAGACTTCAAGCGTTTACAGCCACTGGCGGGCTACGCACAATTCCTGCTTGCGATGACGGCACTGCAGTTGGAAGACCGAGCGATCGCCGAGCGTCATGTGAACAAGCTACTGGCGGCCAACCCTCGGCAGCCGCTGGCTAACCATCTAAAAGCCTTGTTGGCATTTGAACACGGTGACTATGCCCTTGCTGGTGAGCACGCGGAACTCTCTATGGGTCGAGGCCTCAAGTCGCCCGCCAATTTCCTTGTCGCCGGGGTTTCGGCCTATCATCTGGCTAGGCCGGAGGCCGCCCTGCATTATCTTCGCAAGGCCTCAGTGGCTTACCCGCGTAACGCCGAACTGCAGCGCTTGATGATGCTCCTTAACCTGCAGCTTGGCGACCTCAGCGCGGCGCAGGAGAGCTTTGTCAGCCACGATCTGCGTAATGTTGAGGACGTGCTCTTCGGCAATTTGATGGCTTATCAATTAGTGCAACGAGGACGTTTTGGCGAAGCAGGCAGTGTTCTGGACTACCTCGAAAACACTCCGGTCAGGCAGCCTGCCATTCGTTTACAAACCCAGGCATTGAAGGCACAGCTGGAGCTTGGTGAGGTAATGGCAGGCGAAGAGCTTTCAGCAGAGGCGGAGGAGGGGGAGTCCACCGGGCGTATGGTGCGTATCATGATTTTGTTGGAATCAAATGCACCGGAGGAAGCCCAGCAGCAGGCAGAGGAGTGGTTGCGCGATGAGCCAGGCAGTGTGGATGCCCTGAACGTGCAGGCCTACGTTTTTCAGCAAACTGACCAGCCCCAACTTGCTTTGGAATTGTATGAGCGGGCGCTGTCCATTGACCCGGCCAACAGCCCCAGTTTGTTTTACCTTGCGGCGCAAGCGGTGGAGCAAACAGCCTACCGTCGAGCCACTGAGCTCTACCTGACTGTTCTTTATAACAACCCGGAGAATCTTTCGGCGCTGCGAGCGCTACTGGGGCTGACTTTTGCTACCCAGGCAGCACCGGATTGGGACCAGCTGCTGCAACCACTTAACAACGCGGTGTTATCCGATGATCAGGTGGTAGCAGTCTCCGATGCGCTGTTCCAGTGGCAGCAATACTCAAAACTGAATGCTTTTCTCGCCGAGGCCAGAGAGCAGTCCGAGTGGTCTGACACCTTGTGGATGATTTGGCTCAAGAACGAGTTTTACCTGTTTGGTGTGGATCAATTTCTGGAGAAATTCGATCTTTACTACCAACAAAACTCGCTCCCCGATCACGTCCTTTTTGCTCTTTCGGTACTAGAACAGCAGGGCCAGTGGGAGCTCTCACTGACGCTAATTGATCGTCTGGATGAGAACACTCAGCGAGCACAATCCTTGCAGCTGGCCAAAGCCGTTGCCCTTGTAGAGCTACAGCAGTTCGATGAGGCGGAGCAGCTACTAGCGCAGTGGCCGGGGGAGGGTGCACTCGCGTCTGCCCGTTGGTATCTCCAGGGTCGGTTAAAGGGAGTTCAAGGCGACTTGCCTCAGTCGGCGAGCTACCTGTCGGCCTACTACGACAGCTCTCCCGGATTTCACTCGGTGAGTCATCTGGCCGATGTGCTGCTAGAGGATGGGCGAACCGAAGATATGGCCGCGCTGGCTCGACGGCATATGTCAGAACACCCGTCGGATGACAGCGCGCGCCTTGCACTGGCGCTCAGGTTGGCGCCAACGCATTCGGAGGTAGCGCTGGAACTGCTGCAGAACGAGCGAAGTGACTGGCAGATACGTCGCAGCTGGAAGATGTCCAACAATGTGGCCTGGCTATATTTGCAGCAGGGTCTACCACAAGAAGCGTTGCCTTACGCCAATAACGCGCTAGCACTCAACCCCGAAGACGAGCAGGTGAAGGTCACCCACGCCCGGGTGTTACGGGCGCTGGAGGGCTCTTAGGACTTTGGCTGTAGAAAAAAATGGTCGCTGCTTAGTGTTTAGCGCGGGCCACTAAATTTTTGATGATTTAACTATTGTGTTTGGCGCTGTCATACCCGTCGCTCTCTAGAACGGGCCGAACGCTCGTTAGATGAGCGCTGTATCTACTTCGTCTCAAGTACTCCGTACTTCCTCTGTAACTCACTCACGGTCGTCTCTGCAGCCGAGTACTCGACGTAATCATGATGTTCTTTAACTTTGCCATCCGTTACGCGAATTATCGAAAGCACCTTTCCCGGAAGGCTTATCCAGTCTTTGTCGACGTTCCAGTAAGCGCCCGCTACACGCACATTGATATCGAGATTCACAACAAAGTATCCCGCTGTTTCGAAACACTGAGTGGTTGTGTAGCTGATCTTGCTTGTTCCTGACTCTTCGGACCCACTGCGCCAAAAACCGGCAATGCTGGGGGGGCCTACGCGATGGATGGGGTCACTATCAAAGTAGATCATTGTCGGGTCAGTGTAGACAGCGTCATCGGCAAGCATGGATTCCATCTTCGACCAATTCATTGTTTCGATAGCGCTAAGGTATTGCTGAGCGACAGAGCCTTCGGGGCATGCGTAGATCGTACTAGCTGACAACAGTTGCACGCAGAGGCCGAAGGCGAACATTTTGTTCATCGCTATCGCGCTCCGTCGTCAATCTTTTTCATCGTTAAAGTGTAGGACAGCCTCCAGGGCTCTCATGGATCAATTCGCTCCATGTAAGAGTCACCATTGATCATTCGCGTGACTCGGCCATTCTCCTCGACGAAGCGTGTGACTTCTCCCACTGGTCCGCCTCCCGTCTCCGCTTTGATGACAAAAGTGTCGCCTGTGAGCGGCTCTAGGGTCGAACGGATCTTAAGTCTTGGCGCGTTGATGTTGATCAGCACCAGTTCCTCATTCATCTCGACGACCTGAAAATCGCCCCAAGGGCTGCGATAGATCCCGGCAAAGCGTGCCCACTCTGGATCCCAACGCTTTTCGCTGTCTGTTTTTGTCGCTTTTGCTACGGCTGTGCCAACGGTTTCCATGAGCTGTGCAGAGAGCTGGGAGGGGTAAGAGTCCAACGTATTGGTGAGAACAATCGCGCCAATCTCATCGTCTAACTGTATCCGCGTATGCGTGGTGTAGCCGGGATAGCCACCGCCATGGCCGACCTGCAGTTTGTCGCCCACCCGCATCACCGAAAAACCAATACCCTGGCCCCGCGTCCAGTCATTCTCTAGCATGCGCACACGATGCATCTCCCTGAGTGAGGCTGTACTGAGTATGCGATTGTCACCGCGGGGACCTTCACGAAACTGTGCGGATACAAAAGCCGCCATGTCCTCAATGGTTGATGTGAGGCCAGTCGCGGACGACATTGAGCGAGCATCCACAAAGGGCATGACCTCACGCTCTTGATTCGGAATCCGTCTGCCGTAACCCGTCGCCAGTTGCGGGTCTTCGGCGTCAACACTGCTCGCCGACATCGCCAGAGGATCAAAAATATTATCTTGTAAGTAAGCTGGCCAAGACTGGCCGCTGACAGTTTCTACTATCATGCCAGCGAGCGCGTAGGCCAAGTTAGAGTACTTCCAACGCACCTCCGGTGAGAACGCCGCTTGCCGCTCGGGAAGTAGTGCTTGGAGCTCTTTCTTGGTGGGGAACTCATAATCGGACCAATGAGTTCCAGCCTCGCGGGGAAGTCCTGAGCTGTGGGTAAGTAGGTGTTCAACAGTTACCGCTGGGTCATCAGCGGTAGCCGTTTTAAACTCAAACCATGGCAGGTAGTCGGAGACTGGGTCGTCAAGACGTAGCAGGCCCTTTTCACGAAGCTGCATGATCGCGGTCGCTGTAAACAGCTTGCTGTGGGACGCCATCCTGAATCGGGTGTCGTCGGTCATCGGACGCTTATTCGAGAGATCTGCATAACCGAAGCCTTTAGACCAAATCAAGTCATCACCTTTGACGAGCCCAACTACAATGCCCGGGAGTTCCCGCTGAGCGATTTGGCCCTCCAGCCAGGCCGAGAACAGGCGAATCGATGCCTGTACATCGGGATTTTCCATCGGGGTTAGATCGGAGATAGTTGAGGCAGATTCCCCAATGGGCGGGTCACCGGCTTGGGCAACCGCAAAAGCGCTGGCAAGTACTAGTGCAATGATTGCCGCTAGTGAGCGCTTTGATTTGTACAAGGCGGTTGAATCGTTTGGGCGTACTGTAGGACTCACTGAGCGTTTCATATGTCTCACGTCAAAGGCTGTGTGTATCAAGGCTAGCATGTTTGAGTGTCGCGGCTTGGTTCCCGCGAACGTCGGTCGCAGGAGTAACTTCTATTATGCGTCGTCTTCTTAGGAACCGTCTTTTACACCCCTAACCCCGAGATGCCGGCGTAAGAATCCCGAGGCCATGGCAAGAGATTTTTCAGTTTCTTTGCTATCAAAACGTTCCAGATGATGGCGTGGACTGTCCCAGTAGCGTATTTCTCCGTGACCGCCGGCTTCTCGCATCTTCTCTATCATGCGCAGGGCATCGTCAAAGTGCATGTCATAGCGGCTCGTGTGTACTGCAAGCGGTGGTAGTCCTTTCAATTCAGCAAAAATCGCCGAAGCGAAGGGGTCTGTCGTGGGGACAACCCCTAGATAGGCTTTTGCGCAAAACGCCGCTGTTTCCATACGAAAAGGACTGTCTGCGGTGGCGCTCTTTGTAATGTAGGACCAACCGGACAAGCTCAGATCGTTCCAGGGAGAAAACAGCTGCAGGGCAACAGGCATTTCTTGGCCTTGCTCCTGAATTTTCAGCAACGCACCTAAGGTCACGCTCGCTCCTGCCGTATCTGCGGCAAGAACCACGTTGCGCGCTCCGTAGCGCTCTATGCCCCACTGACATAGAGCCACAGTGTCATTGATCGCCGCGGGAAAGGGCGCTTCGGGAGCCAAGGCGTGTTGGTTAATCACGGTGTCGGTGAGGCAGAGTTCACCAAGCTGCCGGGCGCAGTTTAGTTGCGCAGAGGACGGCGGAAGCATAAACCCACCGCCCGCGGTATAAATCAAAAGCTGATCGTTTTTGGGGGAATCACAGAGCCACGCTGCATGAGCGGGGGCGTTATCAACAGGTTCCAAGTCAAAGGACGGTTTAGCCGTAACAGCAAGCGTACCTGCTCGTCCGCTAGCGTAGTCGCTTCGAAGCTCTAAAAGTATCGATTCAAGGCGTTCACGATCGTCCAGGTGATCGAATGCACGGCGGATTCTTTTTAGCAAAACGCGCTCGATTACACGGTTTTCGAGGCGCGAAAAAAAACGATCGCACAACAGTCGCCAATGCTGACGCTCGTCAGCAATACGCGTTGCTAGACCGTCCTGATGCAACTGCAGCAGCCGCTGACCCGGCGATAGCGCTAGGGTGGTGGCAAACCCGTCAGCCATTAGCTCTTGTCCGATTTAAGAGGCCTCTTATACTAAAGAGCACCGTCATTCGGAACAATGGGGTTCTTTTGGCCAATCGTCGGGATAAGAAAGCCGGTAAATCTCAAGATAGTGAAGTCGACGCCCTCGGTGAGCTGCTATCCGCGGCGGGGATTTTGGGGGAGGATCGTGCGGGGGACCCGACACAGGAAGCGCGTTTGGGTGAGATTCTGGGCCACTATGACGCTGACATGCGCATTGCGCTTACGCAACGAGTGGTTTCAGATGAGAGCTTAAAGCCCATTAAAATCAAGCGCTTCTGCGAGGAACACGCTTTGACTGGGGCAGAAATAAAGGTTGTTGAGTCTCTCTGTTTGGGGCGCTCGATGGCCGAACACGCAGCAGAGCACTTCATTAGCCCCAATACTGCGCGCACACATCTTCAGCGCGTGCGCGAAAAAACGGGTATTAGCCGTCAGGCTGATATTGTCAGTACCGTCTTAGCTTAAGCACCACCTTCTCTAAATATACGTCATTCGACGTATGGGCCTTCGGGCGTATCAGGAGCACTCTTTTGTCCAGTTAGTTGAATTCCTCGCAATGCGCATGAATCGGCTAGCGCATTGCGTGTAATGAAGCGCGCGATGGACAAGGAGCGCGCATGCGATTTACGTCATTGCTTCTCAGTTGCCTCGTGTGGAGTACCTTACTCGTTCCACAAGAGAGTCCGGCGCAAGCTTCGGCCCCGCAGATGGACCGCTTTAGTGTCGATTGGGATTGGGGGGAGCGTTACTTCTCGCAGGAGTTCACCGTATCGCTTCGCCTCGTTAATGACTGCGATACGACGCAGATAGTAATCCTAGATACCAGCACTATCCCTTACTTAACGATGCGCAAAGTGCACAGCGTGTCGCGTCAATCGACAGAAGTCGTTCTTGGCAAAGTGAAACTTCCCGACCCCCCTAAGCCGCCACCGGTGCAACCGTTCAGCGGTCAGTGGTTCGGCTGGGTGGAGCCACCCGAGATCGGTCCTCAGCCCTTGGGTACCCCACCTCCGATCTTTCATCAGCCCAACTTTTCGCCTATTGAGGGCGTCGTGATCGCCACCCACGCTGCTGCACCTGATGGTGCAAATGCTGTTTGTAATCCCATGCGTACGCGCTACGAAGTAGCTGGGCACATGCATTGGGGTCCACCTGATCCGGAGGAGGAAGATACGGGTCCGAGCTCCTTAGCCAGTACGGATCCTTGCGTCGTTTGGTGGAACACCAGCGAAGAACCAGCCCAACGTCGAGGTGATTGTACGGCGGCTATGCAGCTACTTGCAGAGCGATTTCTAATCAAAGTCGTACCGGATTACTGGAGGAACGCACCGAAGGAGTGGAGCTGGTTAGAGGAGTTTGGAGGTGTTAGCGACAAGGATATAAACGAACTCTTGGCCATGAAGGCGAGGGCAAATCTCATCATGGGTACAGGATCGTGAAACGCCTAAATGCGGTGTTGGCTCTCCTGAGGCGACTTGCTTTGCTTGGTATTGTGGTCACCGCAGCTGTTGCGTTAGCCGAGCCCCAACAAGTTGACGAGAAAGCGATAGCGGCTGCCAACGAGGAGTTAGCGAAAGCTCAAGAGATATACAAAGCGCAGCTTGCGCCCCTTGAGGCGAATCTCTCCAACCACCAGAAGGCGATGGTGGATGCTCAGCAGTACAAGAAAGATTCCGACGCTGCATTGAAGGCCTACGAGAAGACTAAGAAGTGGTATCAGAAAGCCTTTGATGACGAGAAGACGGAGCTTCTCAAGTTGCAGAAAAAGGCAGCGGATGACCGCGTTAGCGAACTCTCCCAAAAAATAAAATCTACAAAGCAATCTATAAAGACAACGGAAAAAGCGCGTGATAGCTACGTTGCATTTCACGAGCAAAAAAAACTCGAGGCCGATCCAGCCAAGGTTACTGCTGAGGCGGCCAAACGCGCCGCCAGGATCTCTGAGCTCAACAGTCAGTACTACACGCGTGTGGCCCAGAAAAAGGCTGGAGAGCGAGCGTTTGAAAACAAAATTGCCACGCTCGAAAAGCTAATTTTGGAGTCACAGCTGGCGGGTATGAGTGACGTTGCTGATGCCATAAAGAAAGATCAGCAGATCATTGTGGACGTGAAGTCGCAGTGGGAGAAAGGGCAAGACACAGCGATAGAAACCGCCCGGAAAGATCTTGACGCTCAGTATCGAGCGAATACGGAAGACTCGATTGGTCCAACGCAATGGAGCGGTACGGTCCCTGCCGATGATCCATCGTTTATCGATCGGGAAGCAGTGACCGCCAGCGCCCTCACGGCGAGCAAAGTTGCCGGCAGCGCCCTAGCGAATACCCAGCAGGACATGAGCGTCACTGCCTTTGTCGAAGACTATGGCAATACCGCGCTTATTGATCCGAAAACGGGTAACTGGGATCCGGTTGGTGTTTCTCAGCGTTATGGCGCGTACGCCAAGGGGGTGGGTCGGGCGACTAAAGACTCTGTGGTTGATCTTGGGGTGATGGCCGTGGAGGTTGGCGAGACCGCTGTTCAGGCTACGGAAAACGCCATTGGACAGTCTAACTTGCTCGGTCGCGACAAGATTGAAAAGGTCTATGAATTTGGTAACGCGGTGGTCGATCTTAGCGATGCTGATTCAGCAGAAGCCAAAGCTATTCGAGACAAGGTAGGAAAGACCGTCGTTAGCGGAGCCGAGAAGGGCAGTAGAGAGCTTGAGAAAACTGCAGCTCAAGGTAAAAAAGGTGTTCTCAAGATCACTGAAGGGGTGGGTTATGTGGCTGGCACGGTGGTCGACCCCGTGTTCAACGCCAAAGGCATAACCGGGGCGAAAAAGGCAGAAGCTGCCGCTGATCTCAAAAAGTTGGAGAACGCCGCAGAGGCCACTAGAGCGGAGCGGGCGGCTAACAAAGTGGATGACGCACGACAGATTGATCCTTTGGATCGTATCGACGTCGATGAAATGGCGGCCCGTAGCGATGACACCTTTGGTACTAGCGCCGATGAATTTGCTTCCACGATGCGTGATGCGGGCTTAGAGCCGCAGCGCACGATTGAGTTAGATGGAAAGTCGTTCCACCTATCGCAACCCTTCGAAAGCGACGGCCGGACCTGGGTTATCGCACTGGAAGAAACCCCCGACGGGAAAGTGATTCCAAGACAGTTTTACTTGAGTGGCGAACATGCTACTTGGCGAGCCGCTCCGGGTTTTGATGGCGCTGCGATAATCAAGGGACCACGGGGCCCTGACGGCGCGTTCGTCAACGAAGGGATAACGGACATTGATGCCTACTTACAGGGCCCCTTGGATCAGCTGCGTTCGGATTTCGGCGTCAGAGAAATTGATGCATTCGATGGTAAGAAGCTTACGACCAATGCCCTCGAATCCCCGGATGCCGGCGCCGTACCAAAAGCGCTAGATACCGATGTTGCGAAGGTTACGAAGCCGCTCCCCCGCGAAGCCAATGGCAAACTTCCCGAGGGAATGAGGCCCGACTTCGACGCAGGAGTGGTAAGCGTCACTCGAGTTAACGATCACCCTCTCTACGGATCGTTCGAGCGAGTGGTGGTCTCGTCAAAGGATGGCAGCACCAACTGGATAGTGAATCGAACTGATAGCGGCGATGTATGGGTGGGTGGTATGCAGGATGCGCGTTCGGGCATCACATCGCTTGGCACACGTAACGAGGGTTGGGACTTAGAAGGTCTTACCGCGCAACCGAAGACGAAGTCGAAAGACGCTAAAAGCTACGTGGATGCTGAGGAGTGGAAAAACGACGTCAACCGATACATGGATTGGGAACTCAATCAGCGAAATCTTCCGCTCACCCCCAGCAAGGCTGATCCAGTGCGCGGCCCTCCCGCGCCTCCCGAGGGACCGCCCGTCGTCGTTCGACTCAATAATGGTAAGCCAACTGTCTTTGAAGCAGATGGCAGACAACTGGAGCTTGGAGAGAAGCTAGGCGAGGGGTCCGGTGCAGCGGTGTACGCTGTGAAGGGGCGTCCTGATCTGGTCATAAAAATAGGACGCCCTGGTGCGAATACGCGTCTCGACGACTTCGGTTCCAGTGTTATTCGCGAAGTTGATCCTCTGGGGACCGTCATACAGGTTCCAACCACTCACGGTCGACAAGCTATCGAGACAGGCCTCCTTCCAGGTGTTCTCGACGGAGAGTTTCTTGGCGGAGGAATAATATCGATAGTAGATCGTGCTCCTACGTCATTTGATAAGGCGCGTAAGACCGGCGATAGCCTCGCTGAAATGAGCGCAGGCAAGAAGCGGGCATATCGCAACGGGATGGCTGCGCTCAATGCGAAAGGATATGTGCTCTTGGACAATCACCCGGGTAACTATTCCTTCAAGAAAAAACCAGGCACTGAAGACGAATGGATTCTCGTCATCGTCGACGCGGAGACCATGACGCCTATGAAGTCTCCCGAGGCTGCCAAGGATTTGCAGAGGGCTTTGGATGATCCAAGCCGTTATGCCACTTCGCAAGGAACCCCTAGTGCAGACAATTGGAGCCAGAACGATTACGGACGCAGCATCCATCAAGAGGGCCTTGGGGATGAATTTGACGGCAAGGTTGACTGGGATCGTTGGACGAGAGAAACAGGAAGTCAGTACACGTCTCTAGGCGGAAAAGAGGCAGCAACGCACTCTAGTGTCGTCAAGTTCAACCCGCGTAATGGCATAGATAATCCTGATGTTGCCATCCCTGATGATTTTGTACCCGACAGGGTTCCTCGCTCCGCGCGAGAACTCGCGGTCGCTGAGCGAGATACTCAACTCGATAACTTCGAGGCGGGTTTGGACAAGCGTCGAAATCGCCTCGAAGTCGACGCGAACCCTTCGGATTTGCCCACAAAAGCAAGTATTGGCCAGCTTACGGCTCGCGGCGCGGATAAAGCGATTGATCAGGCCTCCGCTAGCGAAGAGTCTGCACCGGGCACGGGACTAGCCTCGGACTCAGATCCCCAGTCCGACGATGAATCAGTAAGCGACGCAGGAAATGACGAGGATCCTCTGATTCTCATCGGTGGGGGCTTGTCCATCGTCCCCACCCAGAGCTTTGCCTTTGGGAGGACCGTCTGGTCGGATAAAGACACCTGGATCGAACCCCAAGAAACCGTCCGGATTTCCTTGGGGGATGACACGGAGTTTGAGCTGGAGAGCGCGATCAGTCTGGACGGTACCAACGTTCATTCCCAATACGCGCTGCTGGGTGAAACTGTTACCGAGTCATCACTCCAGGTATCCGCACCGCCCCCACCTCCGCCTGCTCCTCCTGCGAGTACGCCTGTAGATCCCCCTGTCGAGGATACCCCGCTGATTCTCATAGGACCTCAAAATCCCGTGGAAACGAGTCCTGTAACGGAGGAGCCGGTGGTAGTTGAAGATCAGCCACCGCCACCGACACCCCAACCTGAGGAGAAGAAGGAGATCCGGATTGGTAGAGGTTCAGGTGGTGTCCTGCATAAAGGCGACTTCAGCGTTTCTTGCTACGTCTATGTCATCAGCGGTGATGTTGCGGATGTGTCTGAGGCAACGATCGCAGCATCTGGCCCGGGGTCACCGAAGAGCTACGACGTGCCCGTAAGCGCTGGCTCGGAGTTTCGCATAGAGCATGAAATATATAGCTATGGCAGCTATCAGTTTGAAATCCAGGAAGTTCGTGATGAGCAGGGAGAGCCCATGCAAATTATTGGTAATCCAATTGGCAGCTACGATGTTGGCGCGGGAGAGAGAGCATGTTGGTAGTCAGATGTGTGGTGTCTCTTTTTTTGACCTTATTGCTCCTTACGAGTATTGCCACAGATGTCAGCGCACAGGCTGTGGATCCCGCTTCGTCTGTTAATCAAACTGCCGATGATTTTCTGAACGAAATAGACTCGCTCATGGACTCTAACGAATACGAGCGACGTCTAAAGCGTGGCACGCGGGATAGTCCGGAAGCTTCGAAAGTCACAGCGCGTTGCTGGGCCTGCGAGAAGCTAGCTACCGCTCACAATGAAGTGCCTGCCCGTGTACAACTGCTTGACGAAGACTTTGCAACGGCGTTCAAGGCAGCCGAAATATCTTACAAGTTAATGATTGAGCGGCTTGAAGTGATTACTCCCTTCGAAACCTCTAGCTCACGCAGAGACATTCTAGAACTATTGGTTGACGGCGCGATGGATAACGCGCTGGCTCAGGATGTGGAGTATCAGAGTTACCGTGCAAGCTATCTGGAGCATCGTGCTGGTTTAGTGATCTTGCTAAGTGATCGCGCGAAGTTGATCGCCTACCAAAAGGAGGTGCTTACCCTTTTTAGGGAGTGCGAAGCGAACTATTGTCCCATTGCTGATCAGCGGTTTCAGGCCTTGCTAGAAGGAAGTGGTGACGTCTACTGGGAAGCAGAGCAGGCAAACAGCTACACGGGCTTGAACGTACACAACGCTTTTGCCCTTCGAGATGAGCTAAGCCAAGACTTCTCGCTCTTGACTACTTCTCCGCCGGCGCCCCCGCCGCAGTTACAACCGGATCCCACACCAGAGCCTATGCCTGAGCCAGCTCCCATGCCTGAGCCAGCTCCCATGCCTGAGCCCACACCGGAAGAAGATCCTACTACAGAGCCCGAGCCCGAGCCCGAGCCCGAGCCCGAACCAGAACCAGAACCAGAACCAGGCCCAGGACTGCTCATCGTCAGTGGACCCAGGAACATCGGAGAAGTTCATGAAGTGGGCCGAGATCCGTGCCCTCAGAGCTTGGGTGCGTTGACTCTACGTAATGATGGCGAAACTGCGCTGACATTCAACATCACGGGTGTCGCGCCGTGGATGAGCATCAATGGAGGGCCTGCGGGCAGCAACGTTTCTGGATCGTTGGCGCCGGGACAGAGCCGAGAATTCCTTGTGGACTTCACCTGCAACAATTTTGGCCCATTCCCCAGCATGGGAATGCCGACGGATGTTTCCACGGATATAGAGCTATCGACATCTACCGCAAGCGCGACCGGCGGTAGTCTGGTGACCGTCTCCCTTCGCGTTCAGGATGAGGAGTAGCGTTATGAATAACTTAAACTTTTACGTGCTCGGCACGCTACTGGTGGCGCTTACGCTGCCCGCTATGCAGGTGTCGGCGAAAGAGTTCCGCGCAATCAAGCCCATTAATACAGCCGCAGTAATTCCTGAGGGCGCCCAAGCTCCCGATGAGTTTAAACCGGTTGCGACGGAGCTGGTTGACCAGGCGCTCGAGAAGCTCATGGAGTCCTGGGGATCGCCTCAAATGCAGGATTATCTGAGCAAGAACTTTTTCGACAAAGACCGGCTTACGGACGTTATCGATACCTTGGTTCCTCGCGATGCGATCGTTCGCATTCTTTCTATTCAGGGTATTCAGACCGTCCAGCAATGGGAGGAACCGGCTCCCGGTGCCCCCGACCTAAGAATCAGAGTAAGTCGCGTGTCTGTGGTGGTTCGTACCCAGCTTGAATTCACGCGCCCGGATGGAGTGCTTGAAACAAAGCCTGGCACGACGGAATACCTGCTTAAGTTTAAAGAACGCAGTGAACAGGAGAATAAGTCATGAGTAGGTTTTGGTATTACTCAAGCGGTGTTCTTTTGGTTTGCTGCGCATCGGCTGTGCTCGCGCAAGATTGGATTTTCAGTGGGAGCAATAGCGCACGCAGCGAATACTACAACAGCGAGGGGAACCTCTCTGGGAGTCCCTATCAGCAGGAGGGTAGTCAGTCTTTTAACGAGTTCAACCTCAATTTTTCTAATCGCATATCTCCCTATCAGGATCTGAAGGGTCAAATCTATGGGGTGATTAACGATTCGAGCTACCGATTCCCCGACACGGGGCTTCAAGCGGAGAGATTGAATCTACTCTATGAGAACGGTGCATCTGGCACTCCTTATCGCCTAGAGGGGGGGGACGTTTATAGCTACCTGAGTTACCGCACGGTGCAGCGATCCCTAAAGGGTTTGCAGCTCGATCTGCAGCCGCGTTTCGACGGGGGTGGCAGAAAGCACTCCTTGCTGTTTTTTAGTGGAGCAAATCAGAACCGCTGGAACGACTTTGATTTCGGCGCCGACAATACGACGGGCGTTTCGTGGCTTGTAGAAGACGGCGCGCTGGGAAGTCTCAGTGTAAATGTGGTGTACAACGATGCCGAGGCGGCCTCTTCAGCGCAATTGGATCGACAGCAATGGATTACCAGTATTGCCGCCGATAGCAACTTCAATCTCGGGAGGCACAACATTAATGTTGAAGGGGAGATTGCCTACTTCGAGGGTGATCATCTTGGAGATTTTGATGCGCGGGGTGGCCAAGACCAAGGTGATGTTGGGGCTTTTGCTGAAGTTGTTGGACATGCCTATCAGCGTTTGGATTACCGTCTTCGAGTTGAGCAGTATGGCTATCACTACCGGCCGACTGCGGCGGTCGTCGTTAACGATCGCCGTTCCGGGGAGGCACATGCAGGTTGGCGCTTCTCAAATGGCTTGAGCGTTCGTGGTCGTTACCAGCGATACCAGGATCGATTTGATTCGGTCAATCAACTCGATACCGATGTCGTAGGTATAGATGCTAGTGGCCAGTTGAGCTTTTTCGGCCTTTCGGCCGCGACAGGCAGGGTACGGGCTTATCGTGAAGAAACCGATGACGAATTTGGTGAGGTGAGTCGCAACAACAACGTGATCGATCTGAACATCAATATGCCACTCAAAGGCATCTATAACCTAACCGCAGATCTATCGTGGCGGGATCAGGAGAACGAAGTTGATCCCACTCTAGATGCCCTGACCACCGAGGCGGGCTTCGCGCTCAACCGAAGCTTTGGTAATCGAGAATTGCGCGGTTCCGTATCTCTGGGGATTTTATATCGAAACATTGATGGGGGTTTGCGCGAGGCCACAGAGTTCACCCCACGCCTTGCTGTCTCTTTGCGTGGTGGCGCCCATAACTTCCGTCTGAGTTATGACTATCTCGATCAGAATCGCGCGGGTAGCGCCGGCCCCGACCTCGCTACGGCAACCGCAGCATTGCACTACGATCTAAGTTGGAAGCAGCACGAGTTTGGCTTAGAGGCTAACTACTTCGATAGGGACGTCGATGTGGGCGTCGATACCTTGGCGTCGCGAGTGTCGATGTACTGGACCTGGCACTTCGACCGCAAAGATACGCGCTCTCTTGTTGGAGCTGGCGGAGTGCAGCTGTCTCCCTCCAGCGGTTTAGATTCCCGATTGCGCGTAGCATCGCCGGCGCTTATGGAGCAGCTAGCGCCAGGTCAGTGGCTCGATCAACTGAGCAGCAAGATGGTCGAGGCAAATGCGCCAATTCCGGCGATAGATCAGGATACTTTGATCTATGAGTTATCGGTCTTTGATCGTGTTGATCAGCGTCAGCGTTTGGCGGTCAGTTACCAAGCACAGCTCGTAGATCGTGTTGCATTGATCGTTGATGTGGAAAGAGACGGAAGTCCCAGGCGCCTGGAGGAGCTTTACGAGCGAATGCTTGAGGACTTGATTCAGCAGTATGGTCGTCCTCAGAGGAGTTATTCCCAAGGTGATTTTGGCACTGCGCTGACGCTGGCACTGAACACCGATCGCTTTCAGCGTATTGTTGAATGGGACACCGTCTTTGGCGTGCTTCGCTACGGCATTCCAAGACGAATGGATGGGAATGTGCGCATCGAAGTACAGCACATGCCTCAGCGCCTGGCCTTTAGTGACACCTTCTGGAGTATGGAGCAGGTTCGCTGAATCACTGGCCGGTCAAGTTCAGCGCGAAGACGTATTCTCCTCATTCGAGTTCGTTTAGCTAAGAGCGCAACCGTCGGCAATCAAAAAAAGGGGAATCTAATTTCAGCCGCTCTCCGTAAATTCTTTATATACCTCGCGAATTGGACTCAAACTACGACCGGAGCAGTGAGCAATGAAGACCCGTAGCCAAAAAATAATCGACGGCGTTCTCGGAGATAACTCTCGACCGACAGATAACTCCCTTCGCGCAAAAGCTCTGCGACGCGCAATGGCGGGGCAGACACCTCGTACGCTCACTCCCTGGGAGTGGGAAGAGTGGTATGCCGCGAATGGTGAAAAAGTAGATTTTTCAAACACCGATAAGAAATAGCTGCCTTTTGATACCCAACTGGTCCGCAGGGTAACCACCCCTAGCATTATCGCTCTTCATCTCGGCATCTCCGCAGCCTATCTCTCCTTGACATAGCTCTCCCAGCTCGCGGGAAGTGCTTGTCATAAATTCGCCACGTAACGTTCATCGAATCGACACGTGTCGGTCACTTGCTTGTCATCGCCAGCCACTAGTTTTGCGTTTTCTCTTGCCACTCTTCAGGAAACGCTCATGAATCCTCACACGCCGCATCGTTTAGCCGCAGCAGTTTTATTGGTCTCTGCACAGATGGCGATCGCCCAAACTGAGCCTCAAATGGAGGAGACGGTTGTCGTTGCGAACTCCATAAAGCAGTCAGAGACTGCAGCAATTTTGGCAAAGCGCGATGCGTTTAACGTGGCCGATGTTATCTCCGCCGACACCATCGGACGCTTCCCGGATCAGAATCTTGCGGACTCTCTGGCCCGGATTCCCGGTATTGCCATCGAGAGGGACCAAGGTCAGGCGCGCTATGTAAACCTTCGCGGCGCGCCCTTTCGCTATACCTCTATCGCTTTTGACGGGATCGATGTTCCCGGAGCGGAGAACGGCCGAATTCCGCGCTTCGATAGCTTCCCTGCGGTTATCACGCGGGAGCTAACCGTCAACAAAGCCATCACCGCGAACATGCCGGGTGAGGCTGTTTCCGGGTTCATTAATATCGAGACCCACAGCCCCTTTGATAAAGAAGGACTGAGTCTGGCGGGGGATATCGGTCTGGGGGAGCAGGATTTGGGCGGTGGCGATGTCGAACGCCTCAATCTCCGAGGCTCATTTTCAAATGAAAACTTCGGGATTCTCGGCTTTTACTCCGAGAACAGCCGCGAGCAGGTTACGGACAATCGGGAGTTTGATTTCGGCCTGACTGAAGACGGGACTCTAATCCCCAATGAAGTTGACTTTCGCAGCTATAAGATCAAGCGCTCCGACGAGGCCTACGGGGGAACCCTGGAGTACCGAGGGGAGGGCGCTTTGAGCCGGGTGTATTTAACGACCCTTTATAGCGAGTTCGTCGACGAAGAAGAGCGCAACCAGTATGTGTTTGATTTTCTTGCTCCTCAGCCCGGAGAGACGGCACAAGGCGTTCCTTTGTCGGTAACACGAGCATTGCAAAGCGGTAGTTATGAAAACTCCACCTTTACCAACACCCTGGGAGCTGACTTCACTGTCGCGGGATTCGAGGTACAAGCAGCGTACAACCATACCGAAACCGAGTTTCTTCAAGACTTGCCCATTACCTTCCAAACCGCGGGTTTCGCTGGTCTAACCGCCGATGGACCTGTTCCCTATTTCGGCGATTACGATTTCAGTAATCAAACCGATCCGCTCTTGTTCCTCAGTTCGCCCCTTGCGCCAGGAGAAACCGCAGACCCGGCAAACGCGGTTTTTCTGGCAAACCTTGGTATAGGTGTCTTCAATCCTCTTGATCAGGAAGTGAATAAGTACAAGCTGGATTTACAGCGAGAGGTCGGCAATAACTCGACGCTGGCCTTTGGTCTTCAATTTGATCAGCGAGAAGCACAGGGTGGTTCTATTACTCAGGCGGTGGTGGGGTTCCCCGTCGATACGGTCACGATTAACGACTTCAACACAGGCGCTCTCTGGAACTCCAATACGACCAACACAATCGGAGGTACGGTGTTTGATAACCCTGCCTTGGATGCGGCTTGGCAAGCCTCGGGCGCCTATCCTTCGAAGGAGGTACCGCCAGAGAATGAAATCAGAATTAATGAAGATATTCTCGCGCTGTACGGGATGTACACCATGCAGTTCGACTGGGGTAGTGCCATCCTGGGTTTGCGTGTAGAGCAAACTGATGTCGAGAACATAGGTGTGGACGGTTTTGTCTATGAGGATGACTTCACTAATTGGCTGCCCAATGCTCACTTGAACTTTGATCTAGCGGACAACCTGAAGCTGCGTCTGTCTGCCAGCACTGGGGTGAATCGACCGACATTCAACGAATGGCGTGCAACCGCAGCCCTTAACCCTGTTGACGAAGAGATCAACGGCGGTAACCCGACTCTCGAGGCAGAGGAATCTTACGGATTCGACTCCTCCCTTGAGTACTACACAGAAAACGGAGGAATACTCTCGGCAGCGCTTTTCTACCGTGTTGTAGACAACGTCATTTATGCCGATACGACGATGGTTGATGCTGGGCTCTACGATCCTGCACTCGCGGGCCAGCAGTACAATTACATCGGTTTTCTTAACGGCAGCGATGGCGAGTTTGCCGGCATAGAGCTCAATGCCGTTTACTTTCTCGACGAGCTCATCGATGGACTTGGAGTTAGTGCCAATCTCACGCTAGCCGATAGCGAATTTACCCAAGAGAATGGTGAGGTGGTAGGGCTTCCCGGCACTTCAGACAGAATTTGGAACGCCGCTGTTTTCTACGAGAAGTTTGGCATCTCCGTACGTATCAACTATAGCTACCGAGATGATTGGATTTCACCTATCGAAGACCCACAGGAGTTTTGGGGTGAGATGGAGCGCCTGGACGCACAGATTTCCTACACCTTGCCAGTAAACCTTGCGGGTAGCGAGACGATGATCTACGCGAGCTTCAACAACATCACTGATGAGACGGATGTGCGTTTTGCAGGTAACGGCACCATCAATCAGTCTGAGAGCTTCGGCATGCATTATCTAGTGGGCTTGCGGATCAACCTCTAAAAACCATCACCCATGGTCGCTGCGTGGGGCGGATATTTGACGCCCCTTCTTACACGAATGGTCTCAGGCCCCGGAGTTAATCATGAACCTTAGAGCCCTTTTTCTCTTCTTGCTGCTTGCCGTGCCCTCGACATCGTGGGGCGACAAGGCCGTGGCCGAAAGCGTGCCATCTGCCGCCGCATCTGAGCAAGTCCTCATTAGCTATCGTCGTTTGTTGCCTCTAGAGGGTGGATCAAACTTTAGGGATCTAGGTGGCTACCCCACCGCGGACGGGCACACGGTTAAGCGCGGTTTGCTATTCAGGTCAGGAGCGATGACAGGCCTAACCGAAGGCGACGAAGAATACCTGCAGCAATTCGGTTTTCAGAGTGTCGTGGACCTGCGCTCGACTGAAGAGGTGGAACTCTATCCCAATCGTTGGGCTAAAAGTGCAGAGCTTAGCTACCGGCATCATGACTACTCTATTGTGGCTATGATGCGACAAGCGGCGCCTGGCACTGAGGAAAAGCCCAGTGACTACAGTGCGATGTACCTGCAGATGATGGAGTTTCTCAAGCCGCAACTGACGATGTACTTCGAAACCCTGCTTAATGCCGAAGTGCCTGCGGTAGTTAATTGTTCTGCGGGACAAGATCGTACAGGTGTAACTTCAGCACTCTTACTGACCGCCCTTGGGGTTGATCGAGAGCTGATTATTGAGGACTACCTCTTATCGACGGATTTTCGTGAGCCCAAGAAAGAAAAGGGTGACGTTGATTTGGCTGTGGCCGCTAAGACCAATGCCTTTGCGGCCATGATGCTCAAGTTCAGTGAGGGGCAAGACTCTTCGCGTCCAAACCCGCTTGTGACAAAGGATGGGACGCCGTTTCTACAATTTACCTTTGAGTCTATCGAAGCGCAGTACGGCGATGTCGTAAGCTATCTGGCGAGCGAGTTGGGAGTGGACGCCGCGGAATTGGCGCTTCTTAGGCAGATGTATTTGGAAAGCTAGATTCTGGAATAGCGCGAGCATCCTTTGGCGCCGCTATTCACTCGAGCTCACCCGCTGACTTAAAAAGTTGTTATAAGAGATCCTGAGGAAACCCTTCGGGAGCTTAGATTCAACATGCGCGAGAAGATTAGTTTTGAGAGTGACGGCCATTTTCTCAGTGGTGCCTTAGAGACGCCGGAGTCCGAAGTACGCTGTTACGCCCTGTTTGCTCATTGTTTTACCTGTGGCAAAGACGTCGCCGCCGCGTCGCGTATTTCTCGTGCGCTCACCGCGGAGGGGATAGCGGTGCTGCGCTTTGACTTCACCGGGCTGGGTAACAGCGACGGTGACTTTGCGAATACAAATTTCTCCTCAAATCTGGAAGACCTTCTCGCGGCGGTTGATTATCTTCGAGAGCACTTTGAGGCCCCTAAGCTACTGGTAGGCCATAGTCTGGGTGGCGCTGCCGTTTTGGCGATGGCACATAAGGTGCCCGAAGCTACAGCGGTGGCGACTATCGGTGCTCCTCATCGTGCCGAGCACGTGCTGCACAATATGGCGTCGTCATTGGACGAGATTCGACGTGCCGGTGAGGCCAAAGTGAATCTGGCGGGTCGAGAGTTTTTGGTGAAGCGGCAGTTTGTGGAAGATCTCGAATCTCACGAAAGCGGCGCGATTAGCTCACTTCGCAAAGCACTATTGGTAATGCACGCTCCCTTGGATGCGACCGTGTCGATTGAGGAGGCTGAGAAAATCTATCTGGAGGCCCGTCACCCCAAGAGCTTCGTCAGTCTGGATGACGCCGATCACCTGTTGAGTAAACGAACCGACTCGCAGTATGTGGCATCGGTCATTGCCGGCTGGGCGAGTCGGTATCTTCCGGCTGCCACCGAAGCCTCAAAGCGGTCGGTCGCATCGGGTGAGGTACTCGTGGAGGAGAAAGACCATGTCTTTACCCAGCACGTTTACAGCGACTCGCACCACTGGCTTGCGGACGAGCCTCGCTCGGTGGGTGGCGCGAACACGGGGCCAGATCCTTACGAGCATCTTCTTGCGTCCCTAGGTGCCTGCACGGCCATGACTCTGCGAATGTATGCTCGCCGAAGAAACGTTCCCCTCGAGCATGCCGTGGTTGAGCTCAAGCACAGTCGCAACTACGTTGTTGATTGTGAAACTTGCGAGGAAGGGACGGCAAAGATCGAACTGATCGAGCGCTTGGTCACCCTGGAGGGCGACTTAACGGATGGTCAGCGGGAGAAGCTGTTACAAATCGCTGATCGCTGTCCAGTGCATCGCACGCTTCACAGTGAGTTGCGAGTAGATACCATTCTCCAGTCTTGACGGCTACCTGGCGCCCTGCATAGTTCCCGTACTACAGCAGCGGAGCAGCGCCGTTTCTTGGCGGGCTGTCTTGTTATGATGCGGCATCGACGGAAGGATGTGCATGCCAGACTTACTTATCGGAGCGATCGGTTTTAGCCTGTCCCAGGTGCTCTTGGGTTTGCTGCTGTTGGCACGTCAGCCCCGGTGGTGGATGAGTGAAAAGCTATTCGCGCTTTTTATGCTGGCGATTCTTGGATACCTTCTGACCCCCGTACTACGAGGAACGCCGTTGTCGCTGCTCGCGACCACGCTGCAAACGGCGACTCCCGGTCTTTTTTGGCTGCTTAGTCTCAGCATCTTCGACGATCGATTTCGTATGCAGGCCTGGCAGCTGTCTTTGGTTAAATTCACGGTGTTTATGCCGCTTCTGGGCGCTCTCTTTTCCCTGAATGAATGGCGTTGGCTGTTCATCGACTTGCCGCAACTACTGGAGTTTGTACTTTTAGCACTGACCTTGTGGGCTATTGTGCGCCACTGGCGTACTGATCTCGTGGAATCTCGTCGTCGCTTGCGGCTATGGTTCGTCGGTGTCAATGGCAGCTACCTGTTCATACTCATACTGTCGCGTGAAGTGCTTTTTCCCGGGGCGCCGTGGTTGTACATTCTTGAGTACGTTCCACCCGCCGCACTCCTTCTCGCAGTGAATGTAGCGCTATTGCAGTACCGGCGAGGGCTGCTCTTTACCGCTTTAGAGCCTCAGGCGGCACCCGTGGCTGCAAATGATGCTGTAAACGAGTCAGAAGACGCTGAGTTGGCCGCTCTTTTGCAGGAATTTATGGAAGATGGCGACGTTTGGCGGGAGATGGGCTTAAGTATTGGTAGTTTGGCGCAAAAATTGGAGGTCCCTGAGTATCGCTTGCGGCGCGCGATCAATGGTGCGCTGGGCTATCGTAACTTCAGCGATTTTTTGAGCAGTTATCGTATTCGCGAGACGGCAAAACGCCTTTCCGATCCCGACGAAGACCACTTACCCGTGCTGACTATCGCGATGGATTCGGGATTCAGGTCGCTGAGCTCGTTCAACAAGGCTTTTAAGGATACGCAGGGGCAAACACCGACAGCCTGGCGCAAAGCACATCGGCAACAGAGCGGAGGGGTGAGCGACACAACCAAGGAAGGCTCGCGAGACAAGTCTGTCAGTGCTTCTGCCTGAGCCCTGAAACTCACTATAAAAATGCGGTTCAGCGGTGTTTTTTTCAAGAATCTGACCACAAAAGCTGACGGATTTCTGAAATTAGGAAGATTTGCCGTACAAAAAGACGACAATTGCACTTCTTTCGGGCATTTAGTCCGCGGCTTACTGCGGCATGGACAAACATAATGATCAAAACCAGACGCGTTAGTTATTTTATTGCCGCGACTATGGGGGCGACCATCGGTCTGCTACACGCCTCTTTGACTGCCGCCGCCGACGTGGATCTTGGTAAAGCTTTGTACGCTCCTTGTGTCGCCTGCCACGGTGCAGATGGCGCTGGGATAGCGGCCATGAACGGGCCTGCGCTAGCGGGGCAAGACGGAGCCTATTTAGAGCGGCAGCTTCACAACTTTAAATCCGGTGTCCGGGGTAACGATGAGCGGGATACGCTCGGTAAGCAAATGCAGGGTATGGCCGCGCTTTTAGCCGATGAGGCCTCGGTAGCTAATGTCGTTGCCTATATAGGAAGCCTGCCGTCAGTTAACACTTCAGGCACCATAGAACACGATCAGCGCAACGGTGAAGTGCAGTACAACGCCTCCTGTGGTGCTTGCCATGGCCCAGCGGGTAAAGGCAATTCGACGATGAATGCCCCGCGTTTAGCCGGACTGGATGAAGCCTACCTGCGCCGTCAGTACGCGAACTTTGCTGACGGAGTCCGGGGATCCCACGAGGACGACCGCTTGGGGCGGCAAATGCAGATGATGGCAACAATGTTGAGCACGGAAAAAGACGTAACCGACGTCATTGGATACCTTCTCTCTCAATGAAAGCGCCCCTTTCAGTAAAGGCTTCTTCGCAATGAAGGCTCCCTTGCTCACAGCTTGCATCGTTGGAGCTATTGCGGGTTTTGCGGTCATGGTCGCGAGTTCAAATGACCTTGGGCGTCCCGCAAAGGGTTCGCAGGTGGTCGCCAGCGCAGTGAGTGCCTTCGCTGGGAGCGCGTTGGTTGGTGAGCAAGCTGCACCGGCTAAGATCACACTAAGCGAACTTTGCCCGCCGAGCTTTGAGAAGACCGACGCTGGGGTTTGCGAACTTCGCAACATGTATCAGTTCTATGACTCTCTCCAGAACCAGGGAGTCGGTGGGACGCAAACCGCTTTGCCAGCGCATCGCGATGGTTTTAGTCCCGAGCAAATAGACCTGGGTCGCTACCTGTTTTTTGATCCTGCGCTGTCGGGAGATGGTTCGACGTCCTGTGCCAGTTGCCATCACCCTGAGTTGGGATTTAGTGATGGCCGGGCGCGGGCGGTGGGTGTCGCCGGCCACGAAGTGAAACGGTCTTCGCCCACGCTCTGGAATGTAGCCTTTCTGAAAAACCTGTTTTGGGATGCCCGAGCGGACAGTCTCGAAGAACAGGCCCAGGGGCCGCTGTACTCTCCCGAGGAGATGGGTAACAACCCCGCGCAGTTACTCGCGACACTCCATGGCAGTGAAGACTACCGTCGACTGTTCCGTCAGGCTTTTCCTGCCGGGCAACTCGATGAGATTAGCCTTAAGCAGGTTTACATTTCTCTCGCAGCCTTTCAGACATCGTTGATATCCCTAAACAGCCGTTACGATCGCTATGCACACGGCTATCACGCGGCGCTGACCGACAAAGAAATCGAAGGAATGAACGTGTTCCGTTCTTTTGTAGCTCGCTGCGCTGAGTGCCATACACCGCCATTGTTCACTAATCAGCAAGTTGCCGTTATTGGGTCTCCAGAGCCTCTCGGATTACCTCTGGATATTGGTGCCGAAGCGACATGGAATGCGCCCAAGATGAAGGGTGGTTTCAAAGTCCCTACCTTGCGCAATATCGCAAAGACTGCGCCCTACATGCACTCCGGGCGTTTTGGAACACTGCGAGAGGCCGTGGAGTTTTATACAGGCGGCCGTGGCCACGCGGTCCCCGAGGGCGTTGATATGCACATTCACTGGCATATCTGGGAGCCGAACCTGACTGACGACGAACTCGATCGTCTGGTGGATTTTTTGGGCGCACTGACTGACGAAACGTTTACCCCGGAGATACCCCGTCGGGTTCCCTCCGGTTTGGCACCGATCGGCGTATCGCCGCTGACTGATTTCAACAATAGTGATAACACTTCGCGCACCACGGCGGCAGTTGCCGATGGTTTAGAAGATAAAACGGTAAATCTTGGGGGAGCATCATCATGAGTATAGGAAGAGTATTGGCCGTGGTCTTGATCGCTGTCGCCTTCGTGGCAGGTCTTCAATTCGGCAAGAAGGCTGGCGGATCAGCACCAGTGATTACCACTGCGGGCAGTGGCGCGGCTTACGGTGGGAGTACCGCCGGTGGTGCCAGCGACGCGGATGTTGCTGCAGCGAAAGAGTTCATGGTGCAGGGCAGCAGCAAGTTTGTTGCAGGGCCGCCTATGTCTGATGTAGTCGTCACCGTTGAGGACGGCGAGTCCATTCAGGAAGCGGTTAAAGCCGCTGAGCCCGGAACCACGATTCACGTGATGCCTGGTACTTACAGCGAGACGGTTTACATCGACAAAGACGGTATTCGCCTGATCGGTATTGTCGAAGGATCACAGCGCGCCACTTTGCACGGAGAGGGAACGCTAAACGACGCCATCCTGTTCTCCGGTAACAACATCGTTGTCGAAGGATTCCTGATCACCAAGTACAAAGGCAACGCGATCATGAGTCAGGCGGGTAACAATTTTGAGATTCGCGACAACATTATTGTAGACACCGGTGTTTACGGCATCTTCCCGCAGTTGGGCACCAACGGTGTGGTTGAGCACAACGTCGTCTCTGGCATCGAAGATGCTGCGATCTACGTGGGTATGAGTGACAACATTCACGTGGCGTACAACGAAGTCTTCGACAGTGTTGCAGGTATCGAGATCGAGAATAGCCGTCACGCGATCGTAGAGAGCAACTTCGTGTACAACAACACCGGTGGTGTTCTTGCGTTCATTACTCCGGGACTCCCAATCAAGACGACCTATGACGTCATCATTCGTAACAACTGGATCTCAGACAACAACACGCCAAACTTTGGTGCGCCGGGCTCTACGGTGGGCGGTATCCCTGCGGGTACTGGCATCATGATTATGGCGGCAGATGATGTGGTGATCGAAGGCAACATCATTACCAACAACAAGACTGTGGGAATCATGACGGTAGATCACAATACGGCGGCGGAACTAACCAACGTGACTGTGGATCCCGAAGCCGATCCCAATTCCGATCGTCTGATGATTCTCAACAACACCATGCATAACAATGGCTACGAGACTATTCCCGAGATAAGAGGCCTCATGCTTGCCGATCTTAAGACCGGTAATCCGGATATCTTTGCGATCGGGCCAAGCAATGAGAGCTGCATTATCAATCGGCACCGTTATGTTCACTCAGGTATCGATGACTATGCTGAGTGTGCATTTACGAATACCACGACTATTGGCAACTATCTGATGCCACCCGTGGAGCCTCGAGTGATTGAGCCAGGTGAGCGCGGCAAGATTGCTTATCTAGGAATTTGCGCGGGTTGCCACACCTATGAAGGTCGCATGATTGGGCCTCCAGTAAAGATTATTCAAGCGCTTTACATGGAAAATCCCCATGGCCTTGCGGAGTACATTGCAGCGCCCGTGAAGAAGCGCGAAGACTACCCAGAAATGCCCAAGCAGGATTATCTGGATGAAGAGACTCGTCTGGCAGTGGCTGAATACATGTTGTCTGTCTCTCGCTAGAGCATCGAGTTTAAGAGCCCTTAAGGGGAGCCGAAATAGAAGTTTCAGTGAGGACGCCCCGCTAGAAAACCACTCAGGGCGGCAATGCCGCCCTTTCAAAACTGCAAGATGGCACCTAAAAGCTGTCGCAATTACAAAGAAGCGCAGAGCGCTTTAAGGGAGGGAACATGACCGGTGTAAAGTACCGTCACCTGGCGGTATTGCCGCTTGCCGTGGCCGCAGCTAGTGGCTTGGCACAAGAGAGTAGCAGCCTTCTGGGATCCGGAGGGCTTCTTGAAGAGGTCGTCGTTACCGCGCAAAAGCGCGAGCAAAAGGCGATTGATGTGCCTATCGCTATTGGCACCTTCAGCGCCCGCGACATCGTCAAAACGGGTGCTCTGACGCTTCAGGATATCGACGACTTTATCGTAGGCTTTGATGCCGGCGACGATAGTTTTACGCAAACTGGCTACTCTGTTCGCGGTATCTCGAGCCCGAACATTTCGACCGGTGGTGACCCTTCGGTAGCGACGTTCTATGACGGTGTGTATCTCCCGCGTGCAGCCACAACGGTCGCGTTTGCCGACATGGAACGGGTAGAGGTGTTGAAAGGGCCTCAGGGCACGCTCTTTGGTCGCAATGCCGCGGCAGGTGTCGTAAGCCTTGTACCTAACGCACCGTCCTTCGAAACCGAAGGTTTTGCTCGCGTACGCGCAGGTAACTACAGTCTGGCTCGTGTTGAGGGCATGGTGAACTTGCCCGTGAGCGACACATTCGCACTGCGTGCCAATGCTATTTTCAACCAGCGCGATGGCATATCTGACAACCAGGGCCCCGCAGGTTTTGATGCTGGTGAGAAGGGCAACTGGGGGGCACGCGTTGCTGCACGCTGGGAACCTTCCGACCAGACTGCGTTTCAACTGGCAGTCGACATCGACCACTTTGATCAATCGCCCAGCATGGCGTTAGGACTCAGCCCCTTCGCACTCAATACCGACCCCTATAGTGGGAGTTTTGAGAACGATGTGATTGAAGGTGAAGAAACGCGCGATATGGCGGGTGTCACTGGCAAGATGTTCCATGACTTTAACGATCAATGGTCGATGACCGCGATTGCCAGCTACCGGCAGTTCGAGACGACAAACCGTCAAGATGAAGATGGTACTGCGGACGCAACTCGTTACTTTGATACCAACAACATCGAAGATTCCGACATTGCTTACGGGGAGCTGCAGTTCAACTACAACACCGAGCGAGTAGCCGCGGTATTTGGGGCTACCTACAGTCTGGAAGATACCTTCCAACGCACGGACTCTAATGCGTTAGCCGATTCGATTACACGTTTGGTAACCCAGGACCTCAATGCCAGTTTGGGTACGCCCTTTGACCATATTTGGAATCCTGATGAGTTCGCGTTTCTGTTGAACGCTATCGGTATTCCCGCTACACCCGAAGAAGTGGTCGCAACCGGTGATCTTTACTACGACGTCGTTTCGGGTGCGTTTGGCGCGCCGATTATCTTCGGGCCATCATTCGCTGGTTCAGTGTGGAACGAAGCCATCATCAACGAGGGTGAGTTCGAGAACTATGGTGTGTATGCCGATGTGGAGTACGCGTTGACCGAGCAGCTCTCGCTGACCGCGGGTTTACGCTATAGCGAAGATCACAAAGATTTTAGCTGGCTCATACCCGTCACCAGCTTTTCAGAGCAGCGTCCCGGCGTTACGAATCAAATCTTTACCGGCGCAAGCGGTGAGTTTGAGTCAGCCGCTACCACGCCGTTTGAAGCGAGCGATTCGTGGAGCAAGACTACGGGACGCCTGGTCGCTTCTTATCAACTGAGTGATGAGCTAATCACCTACGCGTCTTACTCTACCGGCTATAAGGCAGGTGGCTTTGATTCTTTGGGGATAGAGTCGTCTCAGCAGCCGCTGGCACCCGAAGAGTCAGACCAGATTGAGCTCGGTTTAAAGGGTGATTTGTTCTCTGGGCGCTTGCAGTTGCAACTCGCACTCTTTGAGCTGAATGTTGATGGCCGTCAGCGCTCGGTCGAAACTCGTCCTCCAGGGCAGGGCAATGCGATCCCCACGGTGATTAACGTGGACACCAGTGTTCAGGGCTTCGAGGTCAATGCCAGCTGGCTCATAGCGGAGAATCTTTTGCTGACGGGTCTTACGACATGGAGAACAGAAGACACGAGCTCGGAAGCCTTCTTTGACGCGAACGGTGAGCTCACGCGTTTTGATGAATCTAATGACGCCGCGAACGACTACACGCTGACGCTGGACTGGCGTCCTCAGTTTGCCACCGGGGAGTTGTTGGTGCGGGGTGAGTACATCTTCAGAGAGAACACGCGTTCGCCGGAAGATCCTAACTACAACCCGGCATTTGAATCCGTCGAGGGATACACTGATGACACCACCTTGGTGAATGGACGAATTGCCTGGACGAATTCTGAAGCTACCTGGGAGCTCGCTCTTTGGGGTCGAAACCTTCTCGACGAGAATTCGCTCACCGGTATCAGTCAGATCACCGCTGCGTCCTTTGGTACGCCCTATGCTCGCATCGCAGATCCACGTACTTACGGTATAGAGGCATTGTTTAACTTTTAGGTGATAATGAGGCTCGGGCTTTCGGGTCCGAGCCTACTTTGTCACGGAGAAAGTTGATAATGGCCATCAAATCATCCTGGGGACACATCAATATTAATGTTAGTGATCTTGATGCCTCCATCGCGTTTTATCAGAAGCTCGGATTTGACAGGTTCTTACCGACGATTCCCTATCTAAATCTCAACGCAGAGCAGCACAACACCCTTGATGGGGGGAGTGCACTTGCCCTTGGTGTGAGTGGTTCGCCAAAAGGTCGTGCTTGCATCATGCAGCTCGACGACGGCTTTCCCAAGCTTGATCTTACGGAGTACTCCGGTCTCGACCAGCGTGATCCTCTAGAGAACAAAGACTTGGGTGTTGTGCGTATTTGTCTTATCTCCGAGGACTTGGCAACCGATTATCAGTCTCTCGTAGATGATGGAGTGGAGTTTCTGTCACCGCCACAGCAATGCCACGAGCGTTTAGCTGATGTTGCGACTTGTGTGGATCCGGACGGTACACGCATTGAGCTATTGCAGGTTTATCTCGAGCGATGGGGAGCATTTCTCTAGAGGAACCACCGTTTATGCCAAAGCAGTTAAACCCCCTCAGCTTCGAAGTTATCTATGGTCTCGCCTGTGAACGCAAAGGCGGCGCGGCAGCTGTTGATGCATTGTTGCCAAGGCCCTCGAGCAAGGCAAAGTTACGCAAACTCTCCAGTGACCGATACTTGGCCGAGTTCACCCGAAAGGTGTTTCAGTCGGGCTTTGTCTGGCGAGTGGTGAACCAGAAGTGGGATAACTTTGAAGAGCTGTTCTGGGGCTTCGATATTGAGCGTCTGTTGATGATGCCCGATGACATGCTAGAGCGAAAAGCCAAGGACCCCGCGATCATTCGCAATTTCACGAAGGTGAAAACCATACGTGAGAACGCCACGATGATTGCCGAAACTGAGCGCTGTGAAGGTAAGAGCTTTGGACAGTTTATTGCCGAGTGGCCAACCGACGACGTGATTGGTTTGTGGAGTTATCTCAAAAAGCATGGCCATCGTTTGGGGGGTAACACCGGACCCTATGCCTTGCGGACTCTCGGTGTGGATAGTTTCTTGCTCACGCAGGACGTTGAGGGTTTTTTGCGCAATCGAGGAGTGATCGATGGGGGAGCGTCGAGTAAAAAATCCCTTCAAGCGACCCAGGACTTTTTCAACGAGCTTCAGTCACAATCAGGGCGATCTCTATCGGCCCTCAGTCGCATTGTTTCCTTCAGTTACGGACAGAACGTCATCGGTATTCAGCGCTAGGCGGTCTCTCGTACCGCGTCGCCAAGGGCTGCGCAAAGCTGCTCGATTTCGGCGTCCTCGATGACAAAGGGTAGGCCCAGCTGAATGGTGTCTCCCCCATAGCGAACGTAAAAGCCTTTCTCCCACATACGCATGCCCACCTCAAAGGGCCTCAGCGTCGGATCTCCGTTCTTAGGCTCCAACGTTATCGCCGCGGCAAATCCATAGTTTCGAATATCGGCGATGTTGGGTGTTCCGTGCAGAGCGTGTATGGCCTCTTCAAGAATGGGAGCTTTCCGGGCCACGCGTTGCGGTAGAGCTTCCTGTTCCAGGACATCAAGGGTTGCTAATGCGGCGGCGCAGGCCACGGGGTGTGCCGAGTAGGTGTAGCCGTGGAAGAACTCCAGCAAGTGCTCAGGAGCATCCTGATTCATGAAGGTATCGTAAATTTCCTTACGGGCTACTACCGCGCCCATAGGAATAGCACCGTTAGTAATCTGCTTAGCGGTGTTCAAGATATCGGGAACCACACCATAGGCGTCTGCGCCGGTCATTGCTCCACAGCGGCCGAAAGCAGTGATCACCTCGTCAAAGATAAGCAGGATGTTGTGCGCTGTGCATATTTCCCGCAGGCGCTTGAGATAGCCCGCGGGAGGCGGCAAAACACCCGCTGATCCGGCCATGGGCTCGACAATAACCGCGGCGATTGTGCTGGCATCGTGAAGAGCAATCATCTCCAATAACTGGTCCGCCAGATGGGCTCCGTGCTCTGGCATGCCCCGTTGAAACTGGTTTTCTGGAATCATTGTGTGAGAGAGGTGGTCGGCCTCCAGGCCCTGACCAAACATTTTGCGGTTGGCGGCGATGCCGCCTACGGAAATACCGCCGAAGTTTACGCCGTGATAGCCCTTGATCCTCCCGATGAGGCGAGTCTTGCTGGGCTGTCCCTTAAGGCGCCAGTACGCCCTGGCCATTTTGAGAGAGGTGTCGGCCGACTCTGATCCCGACCCCGTAAAAAATACGTAGTCCAAGTCTTCTGGCATGAGGTTACGCATACGCTCGGCAAGCTGGAAGGACTTGGGCTGGGCGAACTGAAAAGCGGGCGAGTAATCTAGGGTGCGTAGCTGCTGATTCACGGCGTCGGCAATCTCTGGACGGTTGTGGCCAAGTCCTGATGTCCATAATCCGGACAGGCCATCCATGATTCGGCGCCCTTTGTCATCGATGTAGTAGATACCGTCGGCGGCCACGATGATACGCGGATCCTTTTTGAACTGACGGTTTCCCGAATAGGCCATCCAATGTGCATCGAGACCAGCGTCACTGATCGTGTCGGTCAATCCGGAAGCTGAATGCTCCAGAGGTTTTTCGATGCTGGTCATGGCGTACTCCGGTGTCATGCGGTTACTTCTGAGAGATAGTAGACGGTGAAAACTCTGTGCGCGAACCTCGCCATTTTCAATGCCCTTTGTTTACTATCTTCTTTGTAGATAGCGAGCGGAATCACCCTTTAGGGGGATGTCTAATATCCACGCCGCAGTCGTAGTAACAGGCACCACCAATAGCGGATTCTTGGTGTCCAGGAAGTAAGGCGTTCACCGTATAACCTGTTGGCGAATCTGCTATCCACGCACCCTTAGGCACATAGAGAGTTCCGGGGCGCACGTCGTCGGTCACTCTTGCGGTCAATTGCACGGTGGCACGTTCGTTATGAAGTTCTATGCTCTCGCCGTCCTCTATACCTTGCTCAGCGGCGTCTGCACTGTGGATCTCACACACGATATCGCGCTGCTGATCTTTGAGTCCTCCAAAGGTCGAATTGGTTCGTAACTCGGATGCAGGTGTGACGAGAACAAAATCGCGCTTGTCGGGAGAGTCCAGATAGCGAGGCAGACCCTGACCACAATGCTCTTCCATTGTCTCGCTGTACAACTCTATGCGCCCGCTGGGTGTCGTAAAAACGCCGCCTCGCAACATGGCGGGCTCCGCATAAGGAGTCATATCCAGTGCTTTGCCGTCAGCCTGCGCTGGTATCGCGCTATTGATCGAGGCAAAGGCCTGCTCAATCAATGCATCGTCCGAGTCCTGAAAAGCGGGCTCCGAAAACCCAAAGCGCGTACCCAGGCGGCGGAACAGTTCCATGTTGCTTACAGATTCGCCTTGGCTGGGTAACACGGGTCGCGATCGCTGGAGGTATCGATGGCCATAGGCTTTGTACACGTCGCCATACTCGAAGTGCGTGCTCGCAGGCAGCACCAGATCAGCACAGGCCATAGAGTCGGTCATGGTGACATCACTTCCTACTACGAAAACATTGTCACTTAATAGCGCTGCGCGCATACGCGCTTGCTGCGGATGGACTGCTACCGGGTTATGGTTGTAGATAAAAAGACCTTTGATCGGGGTCTCTTCGCCGGGCTCCAGCACATAGCGTGGAATATCCAAAACGTTGATCTTGCGGATTCCGACAGGCGCTAGATCGGGCCTCGCTAAACGTTCCTTATCGATGGAGAAAAAGCGCCCAACATCGCAAACGCCCGCTCCCATTGGGCCGATGTTTCCCGTTACCGCCATAAGAGAAAAAGCGGCTCTTATGCCTGCGCTGCCGTTGCGGTTTCTCTCCGGTGCTACGCCAATTGTCATTGCCGCCGGTCCGTGCTCGCGGAACATCTCCGCAAGGGCTTCTATTACCGAGGTATCCAAGCCACATAAATCTGCAGCTCTTTGCACTCCAAACTGTTTTGCGGCCGCTCTAAACTGATCACCACCATGGGTGTGTTGCTTGATGAATTCCTCATCCAGATCACCGCTTGCATCGAGGATTGCTGTTAGAGCATAGGCGAGGACGACATCTGAGCCCGGCAGCAACGGAACATGTAAATCCGCATCACGGGCGATTCGCGTACGCTTCGGGTCGATGACCACAAGCTTTGCTCCGCGCTTCTGCGCATCGCGAATAATAGTAGTGAGGTGCAGGTTGCATGTGGTGATGTTGTTGCCCCAAACGAGAATCAGTTTGGACTCAGCAAGCTCCTCGAGATCAATACCTCCCGCGTCACCAAAAACTGTATCCCAGGCCGAACCTGATGTGCCCGCGCAAAGCGTCGAGGAATCAATCTGAGATGCTCCCAGGCGATGGAAAAACCGTTTGTCCATACTGCCGCCCGCGAGTATTCCCATGGGGCCGCCGTAGTAAAGAGGCGCTATCGCCTCGCTACCCCACTGTTGTTGTATGCCAGAGAACTTCTCAAAAACAATGTCCAATGCCTGTTCCCAGCTAATGGGCTGGAAATCACGGCCTCCAAGGCTATCGCGCCTGAGTAAGGGAGTACGGATGCGCAAGTCCCCGTGAACCTGCGCGGGGAACGAGTTCACAACCTTTGCGCAAAGTTTTCCCCGGGTAAACGGATTGGCTTTACCACCCCTTACGGCAGTGATCCTGTCATCTTGTGTTGTAACTTCCAGGCTGCAGGTGTCGGCGCAGTCCAGTGGGCAAACCGTTTGACGGGTTTGCTCAGGTAGAGAGGTGTTTGGGGGTGGCGTGAGCGAGGTATTCTGGTTTGAAACACTTTGGCTCATAACAGAGCTCCTGAGTTTAACTCGGCGGTTCTAATGATCGTCAGTTTGCTGAAGGTAGCGCCAAACACCCAATACCGCGAGGGCAAAAAAGATATGCACGGACATAACCGGTGGCCATCCGAAGAGATAGATGATGTCATTGGCAAGGCTCGCTTTGAAAGGGCCACCACCAAAGGCGAGGCCCCTGGTCGCGAAAAAAGTATTGGCCATCGCTGGGAGCGTGAAGAGCCAGGTCGTAATCAGGGCGGTCCAAAACAGCCAGTTGAATTCTTTTTTGGATAAGCGCATGAACTGGCCGCCAAACGCCATCGCCATGAGTAATAATCCTTGGGTTATGGCTTCCATGTGGCCCATGCGATAGGCCCGCGAATCTCCGGGAATTTGTACATCGACCTGCACGGGTAAAGGCCAAAGAACGATTTCCTGCAGTAGATGAAAGAACCATGCCCAGCCGAATAATATGCCTACAACAAACAAGCCGAGCCCATTCAGAAAAAACAAGGCCTGCATGCGTGAGCTGATAGATGTTTGTGTTGGCTTCATAGTCGCATCTCGATAGTGCTTCCGACGGGGACAGCTTCGTGCAACCTGCGTGTGTCCAATTTCGCTAGATCACTTCCGCCTTCATCAAATACTGAGGCCCATTCGACGCCCCAGGAGGGATCCTTGACACTCTTTGGGTGATAACCCGGCCGTAAAATCCGTAACCATTTCGGAATGATACTTTTCATTACACGGCCGAGAACTTTTAACAGCTTCCAGCGACTTTTCGATGATTGCCAAAGGCCATCTTCTTTCAGGAGGGCTCGATAACCCTGACCAGTGCGCCAAAAAATGTGAGAGGTTGCGTAAACAAGTCCAAAAATTCTCAAAAAGTAACCTGGGTGGAGATGGTGCAGCACGTCATAAGCAACGTTCTTGTGCTCTATTTCCTCGACGAAGTGCCAAAGTATTAGTGATGCGACCGCGGAGTCACTGTCGCCAAATAAGTACTCGCGGTCGTCGATCAGCATTTCGCCGATGGCGAGTGCCATGGCCTCAAAACCTTCCGCATAGGCGAGGTTAAATCGCAGGGAGCGCCTACTCTCAAGTTTCGCGTAATCTTTCGCCAGGGTGCCTTCCATCCTGGCGACCGAGGCGTACCCTTTGGCAGAAAGCGTGTCATTGAATTCCTTATGCCTACGGTAGTGCGTCGCTTCCTGCTTGATGTACTTGTCCAGCTCCTCCAGCAGTGTCTCATCTTTGATGAGAGGACGCGCTTTACGCATGGACTTGATCAAGTACGGCTCCAGATAGGGCATCGCAAGGGAGGCCGAGTTCACGATATGAGCAAACTCGGGCTTGTCGGGATTCCAGCTTTCGTTTCGGGGCGTAAAGTCGAAGGGCATCTTTCGCACAGTCATTCGATCTGGACCGGATGGAAGGATTGAGGCGGCGACTGAGGTGGTGTCCATTGAGTAATCACTTGATAACTTGTTTAGGCTGAATTAGAGTATTTACTCTATTTTTGACTTAGTCAAGCCTACTTGTATGCCCAAGAAAAAGACCAATAACCGCAGCCGAGTGTTGGAAACCTGTCGACACTTGATGAATGTAGAGGGTGCGCAGGCCATTGGCACGACGCGCCTATGCGATGAGTTAGAGATCAGTCCGGGCAATTTGTACTATCACTTCAAGAATAAGGAGGAGATCGTAAGAGCGCTGTTCGAAGAACTGGCAGCGGACTTTCGTGTCGCCTTTGGCGAGGAACCTCCTGAGAGCCTGAGCCCTAAAGTATTTGCCGACTTCTACGTAAAGACTCTGGATGTGGCCTACGACTATCGCTTCTTCTTTAGTGGCCTGTTGCATCTCCTTCGCCAGGATCCGCTACTAAACACGGCGTATCTCGAGCTGCAGGACTGGGCCTTGGAAGGCTTAGCGGGAGTGGCGGCGCAGGCTGCGAGGGAGGGGAATTTGAGGGTCCAAAACAGCCAAAAACGTTACCGCGCTATTGCAGTTAACACGTGGCTCATATGGAGCAATTGGGTTCGCTATCTTGAGATATCAAAGAGCGGCGATCCTATTTCACGGAAAGATATGCTGCTGGGCATCGAGCAGATTTTTGATGTGCTGTCTGGTCACCTCGAGCCAGCTTACGAGGCAGCGGTGAGGCGCCATCTTAAGAATGCTCAATAATCCTTTGGCTTGTGTGGGGTTAATGAGAACTGATGGAGTTTTCCTTGCCAAGACCAATGTTTGTGTTGGGTTCTTTGTCGAACCTTGGCTTTGTCCGGTCTTTTGCTTTTCTGTACGATCGACCCTTTGTGATTTTAAAAACGCAGGCGGAGCCCCGTGACGAGCCAGAAGCAAGTTAAGTTGTCTCATGGAGAATTAGAGTTCAGCGCCATCGAACAGGGCGAAGGCCCCTTGGTTTTGCTGCTCCATGGTTTTCCAGACACCCTGAACACTTGGTGTGAGCAGTTGGAGGTACTCGCGACGGCGGGGTATAGGGCAGTTGCTGTTGCTACACGCGGTTATGAGGCCTCGTCGCAACCCGCCGATGGTGACTTCTCTTCCGAAGCATTAGCGGGAGATGTGATTGCTTGGATAGATCAGCTAGGTGGTCAGGCTGCGCATTTAGTCGGGCATGATTGGGGTGCCTCTATAGCTTATTCAGCTGCGATGACGGCGCCTGAGCGGCTTCTGAGTCTGACCACGATGTCGGTGCCTCACGCCGGACGGTTTCTCGCAGAGATACACAAATTCCCAAAACAGATGAGGCTCTCCTGGTACATCTTGTTCTTCCAGGTTCCAGGCATCGCTGAATATGTTCTTAAGCGAAAGAACTTCGCGTTCTTAAAGTGGCTCTGGCGGACTTGGAGTCCAGGATGGGAGTTCTCTGAACAGGAGTTTGAACAGGTTGCGGAGGCGTTCCGCTGTTCTGAGGTCGTGGAAAGCGCGCTGGGGTACTACCGCGGTGCCGTGGGTCTCGACTCACTACCATGGCGAGGATCCTACGATTCCGAAAAGCCCTGGCCTATCAATGTACCTACCCTCGGCCTTACGGGTAAGAACGAAGGCTGCATCGCCGCTGAGGTTTTCTCCGCAATGATGCGCGAGGATGATTTCCCAAAAGGACTCAAGGTGGTTCAGGTACCCGATGCAGGACACTTCCCTCACAGAGAGCGGCCTGAGTTCGTCAATGCTTTGATCCTGGATTGGCTGGCAAAGCACGACCTCAGTTGACGGGGAGCGGCATCTAGTTCTTATCCAAACTTCCTTCCTGTGCCGCCTATTTTTTGTGAATCCGGCTGAACGAAGCAGCGCGTAGAGCACGCCAGTTACTTAGCAAAGCTAACTTGAGACCGTGTTTATGCGGCTTTCGAGGAATTGGGACAGGACACCAACACCCTGACCGACATTTTGTTTTACCACGTCATTAGCGGTACGGCGGTTGATTCAATCACCGCCACGTCTTTGTTGGCTGAAATGGTGGAGATGGCAAATCGTGACAGCATCACGACTGATGTCCGCGATGGAGCGTTGTTCATTAACGATTCACAGGTAGTCATTACAGACGTACCGGCGACGAATGGAGTTATCCACGCAATCAACACAGTGTTAATGCGGCCGATGTAGGGGAAGATTTAGACCGAGCATTTTCCTGCTCTGGTTCGGTTAGGCAAAACGTCCAGACACCGTCGGTGCTGGACGTTTTTTTTTGGACTTACTGTTGAAAATCCAACGGAGGCGGTCCCGGGGGCAGAATGCCTTCGTACTCATAATCGCCTTTGCGCTCCTTGAACTCTTCCTTGATAGCTTTGATGAGATCGGGGTCGTCGTAGAGGTCAATCATGGTCATCGCCAGTGCTTTTGAGGCATAGACAAGGCCCTTATGGCCGATAGACATACCGCCAGTGGCGACAACAGCCCAAGAGTGCCAAGGTACATCCTTTGGCGCGATGGGTGCGCTGAGGCTAATTGTGGGCACAACGAAGCTGACATCACCGACGTCGGTAGAGCCTCCCGGTGGGTTCTTTTCCGTTTCTCTAAACGGTCTGACCTCAGCGTCCATGCCAAGCTGGGGTTTCTCGGTGGCCTCTTGGATCGCTTTGGCATAGCGCTCTTCTTCTGCTGTGTAGCTTATGGAGCCAAGAGTTTCCAGGTTGGCTTGTAGAGTCGCGCCGCCTGTGCGATTCACAAGAATTTCGTGAACGCCTGATATCAACGTTACTTTGTAGTCTACGTCCGCAAGGATGGCTGCGCCCTCAGCCATTTCTCGAACCCGCTCATACACGGGTGTCATGCCATCACGGCTTCTGTCTCTCACCCGAACCCATATTTTTGAGTAGTCCGGGACGACGTTAACCACTTTACCTGCATCCATGATGTGGTAGTGAATGCGAACCGTAGGCTGGATGTGTTCGCGGTAAGCATTGATGCCGTGGGTATAAAGCTCGAGCGCATCACTGGCCGAACGTCCGTTCCAGGGATCACCCGCGGCGTGGGCGGACTGCCCGTCAAACTCCACCAAAAAATCTACTAAAGACTGGGTGCTTTGCGCACTGGCCTCAATCTTGTCGCCAGGATGCCAGTCCATCATCACGTCCACACCCTCAAAAGCTCCCGCGCGGATCATCCAAAGCTTCCCGAAAAACTTTTCCTCGGCGGGCGTGCCGTAATAGCGAATCGTTCCCGAAATTTCGCCGGCTTCTATCTGTTCTTTCACCGCGATTGCGGCTCCAAGGGAAGCCGCTCCGAATACATTGTGGCCGCAACCATGCCCCGGGGCCCCCGGAGTAAGTGGAGTCCGAGTAGGCACTGAGGCCTGGGATAGTCCGGGTAGGGCATCGAACTCTCCCATGATGCCTATGACCGGTTTACCGCTGCCAAACTCCGCAACGAATGCTGTGGGAATTTCGCCGACACCCGTTTCTACGCGAAAGCCATGCTCCTTTGCGTGTTCGATAAGGGCGGCTGCGGACTTTGTCTCTTTAAAGGCGATTTCTGCGTGGCCCCAGATTTCGTCTGAGAGCGCGGTTAGCGACCCTGCTTGCCGATCTACCGAGGCAATGATGTCAGCTTTGATGGAAACTTTATCAGCACTAAGGCTGGTTGAAGCGGTCGCAATCAACACCGCCGCTCCAAGGCAACGCAAGCTTTGCTTGAGCATGAAGGAGTCCTGTTTTTAAAAAATCATGAAACACGCTAACGCAGGTTGCAGGTGAAGACCAGCGCCAAGTATCTGGCAGTTTCCGTAGGCGAAAAAAAACCCGCAAGAGGACTCGCGGGTTTTAGCGCCTAGCTGACGAAGACTAGAACCGATACGTTGCTTGCAAGGCGTATGAGCGTAATCGATCGGTAGATGCAAAGCCGTTGCCCGGTACAAGAGGCTGGTCATTGCTGTTACCGCTGATCAATTCGTCGGTGAGGTTTTTACCGATGAGCGCGACGTCCCAAGTTCCATCCTGACGACCTAGGCTGAAGCGCAGATCGTACATCGTATAAGCATCCTGACCGGCGTAAATGGGATCCAGATCCGAAGCCGCGAAGAACTCGTCAGAGTAGTTGACGTTGAGGATGCCGCGTGCAACGAGGCTATCCCCAACAGGCATGCTGTAATCCACGTTAAAGTTGAACGCGAACTCTGGTGAGAACAAGTTTGTATCTCCGGTTGCGTCACGAGAGGCATCCGGGGCTCCTCGGTTAACACAATTGCCGCGATCCACTGGCTCGGTGCCGCTCACCGTCCAACACGGTGCATTAGGGAAGTCGCTGTACTCTGCATTCAAGTAGGTGCCAGCGAAGCTCACAACGAGGCCATCTGTAGGGGCCCACTTCATGTCAATCTCCAGACCGCTGGTCTCGACCTCGGCAGCGTTCTGTACAAAAAAGGCCGTCGCGCCGTCAAAGATACTGACCTGATAGTCCTCTACCGTAGAGAAAAACGCGGTGGCGTTTATAGACATAGTGTTATCGAAAAGATAAGTCTTTATGCCGAGCTCGTAACTGATCGCGGTTTCTTCTTCGTATTCAAAGAAGGGGCTGTCGTTGGTTTGCAAGAAGCGACCATCAAAGCCGCCGCCTTTGGTTCCCGTAGAGACGGTACCGAACACCATGGTGTTCTCATTTAGATCCTGCTCGAGAGTCAGAATCCAGTTGATATCCTGCTCATCACGGGTACGGTTTTGGATATCGTGTTCGAAAGTTCCTAAGAGTCCCCCATAGATGCCTTCGGATATAGCGGTGAGTGCAGTTCCTGCAAAGTCACTGAGGAATCGGTCATACTCTGCGGCCGTATCACCGTAAACAACGGTGCCCGGAGGGGCCCCTACACCGGCACTGTAATCCCAGCCGCCGGTAAAGTTCTTATCCAACACGTGGCTGGCAGTCTTTGACTCATCAAAGTAGCGAATGCCTGCGGTTAAGCGGGTTGTGTCAGTAAAGCTATAGGTGCCCGAAGCAAACACAGCCCACATTTCCTGATCCTGACTCATGGAGTAATCACGCGTCAGGTTGGGCGTGAGAATCGCTGGCGCTCCCAGGAGTGGGGACGCGAGTGACGTACCGAAACCTTCGATAGAGCGATACTGCAAGTCACTCTCCTGATAGTACATACCGACGATGTAGTCGAGCTTTTCGCCGCCCGGAGAGGTAAGGCGTATTTCCTGGCTGAACTGGTCGTAGTCTTCGGTCGCGTCTACCTGAATCAAAGGGATCGCGGCGAAGTCACAGTCGCAGACATCGCGGTAGTTGTATTCGGCGTATCCGGTAATCGCTGTGACCGTGTGATCTCCAACGGCCCAATCAATGGTCAATGTACCCAGATCCATTTCGTTGTTGCTGAATTCAGGCTTGTCCGGGAATCCGGGTAAGCCTGCATACTCGGGCACTACCTGGCCAAGGACGACGCCTCCGTCATTGTCTACGGCTCGTTCGTCGTCAAATCGTTCGGCACCGATGCCGGTACCTGAACCTACGGCAACCAATGCCGAGTTGAGACCGCCAAAAGCGACGCCCGTACCCGTGGGATCATTCACCGTGAGCTGCGTGAATTGTTGCGTTTGCTCGAACTCACTGCTTTCCCACTTACCGGTGATCGAGAGATTATCTGTCGCGTCCCAGGCTAGCTGCATGCGGATGGTTTTGTCATCGCGCTCAGGGCCGTCTTCACCGGTCATAATGTTGTCGAGATAACCATCCATCTGATACCCGCGAACCGCTATACGGCCAGACAAGTTGTCAGTGATGGGTCCGGATAACACGGCACTGATCTCCTGCTCTCCGTAGTTGCCGTACAGGGCACTTACCGATCCCTCAACTTCTTCGGTGGGCTTTGCAGTGATGAGATGGATGGCGCCGCCGATGGTGTTCTTACCAAATAGAATACTCTGAGGTCCTCGCAGGACTTCCACGCGCTCTAGGTCCATGAAAGGAGCTCGCGACAATTGGTGGCGTCCCATGTAAACGCCGTCGTGGAACATTGAGACTGACAGTTCAATTCCTTGGTTAACACCCGCCGTACCGATGCCGCGTATGAAAATGAAGTTACCGATAGGGCTTTGGGACATCGTTACAGCAGGGATGTCGACCGCGAATTCTGCTGCTCGCGTGATCCCCATATCTTTAATGTCTTCCCCACTTTTTGACAGCATGGAGATCGCAACATCCTGCATACTCTCGGCTCTTCGCGAGGCGGTCACGATGACCTCCTCTAATTGGGCTTGAGCAAAATCTGCTCCGGAGATTAGTGCAGCGGCAACCGCCGTACTCAGTATTCCTGGTTTGAAGAAGGTTTTATTTTGGGCAGTGTTAACAGGCATGCGATGGATTCCTTTATGTGGTTTATAGTAATTATTAAGGTGCTTACTATAGTCGAGTGTATTTAGATCATTTAAAAGGCCACTTATGTCACAAAATAAAAGTATCGCTGCGCTACGTACTCCCGATGAACGCTTTGTAGATGTTCCAGATTTTGATTACCCGGTTTCCTACGCAGACGATCTGCCGGGCTATGAAGGTCTTCGCATAGCCTGGATTGATGCCGGCCCGTCGGACGCCGAAGAAGTGTTTTTGTGTCTCCATGGTGAACCGAGTTGGTCGTTTCTTTACCGTCGGATGATGCCGGTGTTTCTAGAATCGGGAGCCCGGGTCATTGCGCCGGACTTACTGGGCTTTGGTCGCTCCGACAAGCCAACGGAGCAGTCGGACTACACGTTCAATTTTCACCGTGATTATCTCCTGGAGCTTGTCGAGCGACTGGATTTACGCAACATCACCTTGGTTGTCCAGGATTGGGGCGGGCTTCTTGGCCTGACTTTACCTGTAGACGAACGCTTCAAGCCGCGACTCTCTCGCTTGTTGGTAATGAACACCGGCTTGGGTGTGGGTAAGTCTCCCAGTGATGGCTTTCTTGCATGGAAGAACTATGCACTAGCTACGCCGGACCTACCCATTGGTGAGCTTATTGCGCGAGGCACGCCTCATTTAACCGACGCGGAGATCGCCGCCTACGATGCGCCGTTCCCGGGACCGGAATACAAGGCCGGTGCTCAGATGTTTCCTGCGCTCGTGCCTGTCTCGCCCGAGATGGAAGGTGTTGATGTGAGTCTTAAGGCCGCGGAGTTTTGGTCAACGGAATGGTCGGGCAAGAGTTTTATGGCTATCGGCGATGCGGATCCTGTCCTTGGACCCGCAGTCATGGAAAACCTTCGCTCAATGATTAAGGGCTGCCCTTCCGCCATGATCGTCGAAGGCGGTGGCCATTTTGTGCAGGAGTGGGGTGAGTCAATTGCTCGTGCTGCATTGGAGTCCTTCGCAGACTAGACGGCAGAGTTGGGGCAAAGTTACTCAAAGCGCTCACCGCCGCGCTCCAGCCAGCCATCTTCGTGTCTACCCCGGGGGTCGTGGTGCGTCCAATGCATCACTCCCCCTTTCTCGTTCCATTCATATTCACCGTTGAAGCCAACCCGATCCCCTTTCTGCAGGCGGGGGACACGCGGCGCAAGATCAATATTGTGGGCGACAAGTAAGGTCAGCCCGGAGTCCAGTTCTAAAAGAAATTTTTGGTGTTGACTGCCTTTTGTATCGTCGGGGAGGACATGAACCACGGTGCCGCTGCCTTGTACCTGCAGGTTACTTTGACGATTCTCAAAGGCCGCTTCCAAGATAGCGTCGCTGCTTGCAGCCGATGCGCTGGACGCGTCTGGAAAACTGGAGAAGGTAGTAGCGCCATATTCGTTCCATAGCCAGGTGACCAGTGCGAGACCGATAACCAGGGGTAGTGATTGTTTTTTCTTCATCGCTTGCTCCGGTGTTTGGTGAATCGCGTAGGTGTAGCA
This sequence comes from Congregibacter brevis, assembly GCF_045689245.1. Classification (GTDB taxonomy): domain Bacteria; phylum Pseudomonadota; class Gammaproteobacteria; order Pseudomonadales; family Halieaceae; genus Congregibacter; species Congregibacter brevis. The sequence continues at coordinate 1,233,020 of NZ_CP136865.1, forward strand.
CTGGTCGGGTCATCGGGCCAGGGGTGTTTAGGGTAGCGGCCACGCATCTCTTTTTTTACTGCATCGTAGCTGTTACTCCAAAAACTTGGCAGGTCCTGCGTGACCTGCAGAGGGCGTCCCGCAGGAGAGAGTAGATGAACTAACAAGTGCACCCTCCCTCCAGCTACGCTGGGTGATTCAGCTGAGCCGAACATTTCCTGGAGTTTTACCGGCAGCGTAGGAGGATCTTCGCTGTAGTTAATTTTCACTTTAGAGCCTGAAGGTACTTCAAAACGCTCCGGCAATTCACTGCTCAATTTCTGCTGTTGTTCCCAAGAAAGCAGAGATTGAAGCGCGGAGAGCAGATCCAGCTTTTTGAGCTCGGACAGATTCTTTATCGTGAGTAGGTAGGGGGCTAGCCATGATTCGAGAGTTGTCTTTAGCTCGGTGGATTCAAGGGAGGGCCACCCGGTTTCGAGTCGCGACATCAGTCGAACCTTGTTTCTAAACTCCACAGCCTTGTCAGACCATGGCAGATTGCTGAGATCTGCCTCCCGTGTAAGGGCTATAAGCTTCTCTGTGCGCGCTTCATCGGATACATCGCTAAGGCGCTCTTTGCTTAAAGATAAGGCGCCCACGCTCGTCCGGCGTTCCGCAATAAACCGTCCAGTTTTGCTATCCCAGTCAACGACAGTTGAGTCGGTGACTTGTTCTGCCAGAAGGGTTTCAAACAGTGCGGGATCAAGAGGCGCGGCGGACCGAATCATGTCACCCCTGCGCCCCGCCATGCCGCCTACTTCGGCGACTGCGAGCCATTTTGATTTGCCCAGTGCATTGGGTTTATCGAACTCACAGCTGCGGCCATTTGCTAGCTGGTAGCCTCCTGAGTGACGTAGTCTCGCGATGCGATCGGGGTACGCACTGGCGAGGAGAAACCCTGTCAGTTGATTTTGGCTAGGACGAGGCAGGCGGGCAGGAGTGTCCCTTGGCATTTGCCGCAAAAATTGCTTCGCTAAATCCATGGTCCGCTTTTGCCAGCTGCGAAACACAGAAGGGCAGGGCACTTCGCCACTCAGGTACTCCAGACTGGTGCGCATATCTGCCGACTCCTGACTGATGGGATCGCGGTCAGAGAGCACGGCTGCGAGGTGAGCCGCGGATTCTGAAGCACCTGCAGACTGACCCATGAGTAGCATGTGGGCGAGTCGTGGATGGGCGGATATACGGGCCATAGCGTTCCCGTGAGCCGTGAGGCTTAAGGCCGAGCCACTGCGTTCCAAGGCGCAAAGTTTCAAGAGAAGATCCTGCGCCTGCTCATAAGATCCTGCGGGGGGAGGTGTTAACCATCCAAGTTCATTGGAATGGTAGACGCCGAATGCAAAGAGCTGCAGTACCAGTGAGCTAAGATCTGCGTTCTGAATTTCCGGCTCGTCCTGAGTCGTTCGTTGTTGTTGCTCTGATTCGGACCATAGTCGGTAGCATGTACCCGGGCGCAGCCGGCCTGCGCGTCCTTTGCGCTGCACACTGGAGGCCTGAGAGATCTTTACCGTCGCCAATCGGCTCATACCGGTACTGGGATCAAATTGCGGTTTCCTTTCCAGGCCGGAATCAATGACGACATCGACACCGTCTATAGTCAGGCTTGTTTCGGCAATGTTCGTCGCGAGCACAAGCTTGAGTTCACCTTGTGGGCTTGGGGCGATCGCCTGCTGCTGCTGCGATAGGCTGAGATCGCCGTAGAGCGGTCTGATAGCAACCCGGTCGGGCACCTCTAGCTGTGTCGCTACCTGACGAATCTCGCCCTGACCGGGTAAAAACACAAGAATACTGCTGTCCGGATGCTTCATAAAGGCGTTTTGAATTGCCCGCGCCACTCGATCAGCGATTCGCTCTCTCGGTTTTCCACTGCCCAGGTAGTGCACGTCTACCGCAAACAGTTTGCCTTCGCTGCGTATAGCTTTGGTTTGTAAGAATGCGTCTAGCTCGTCAGTGCCTAGGGTTGCTGACATCAGCATGATGCGGAGAGGGGGATCTTGTTCAAAGGTGCTGCGGGCATTGAGCGCCAAGGTCAGACCCAAATCTGCGTCCAGGGAGCGCTCATGAAACTCGTCAAAGATCAGCAACCCCACATCACTGAGTGACGGATCATCCTGCAGCATTCTCAGAAGAATGCCTTCGGTTACTACTTCTAGACGCGTTGCAGCACTGATCTTTGTATCTAAGCGCATGCGGTAGCCAACGGTCTGACCTATCTGTTCGTTGATCAATGCTGCCATTCGCAGAGCTGCATTTTTTGCTGCTATACGCCGGGGCTGAAGCATGATGATCTTGCGGTCGTGCAGCCACGGCTCCTCAAGCAAGGCGATAGGGACGACAGTGGTTTTTCCTGCGCCCGTGGGAGCTTCGAGAACAAGATTTTGCTCATCGGCCAGGTGCGCGCGAATCTCATCAAGCAGTGCGCATATGGGAAGTCCAAGATTGGATACTTTCGAGAGCATGATTGCCTTGCTACCGGTTTGGCAGCGAACTCCTAGAGTGTGTTTTCTGGCGGTTTTCGGGCATTTGTTAGTAATGATCCCAATTTAGAAATGGTTACGTATGTACTGAGGGGTGTTAGTGTGACACGAAGTTGAGCGTTTAACGGCGCTGTTGTTTGGCGGCATATAGATAAGAAGGGAGCGATCACCATGACAAAACAACGCGAAAACAATCAGGACCTAGAGACCACACCCGTGCCTTCAGAGGAGACTCTGCCGGGACGACGTAAGGTTCTGGAGATTATGGGTATGACGGCTATCGCCCTGCCTGTACTGGGTCTGCAGGCCTGTGGAAGTGACGAGGGCTCTACACCGGCTGCTCCGTCCATGGATAAGGTCGAGCCCGCGATGGCGGATATGGCTGGAGAAGCTGAGGACATGGCTGCCTCAGCAATGGACAGTGCCGAAGACGCTGTGGACAGCGCCAAAGAGGCTGCTGCAGAGACTATGGAGGAGGCGTCGGATGAAGTTGAGGCCATGGCTGATGATGCAGCAGAAGCCGTGGAGGAAGCGGCTTCTGAGAGCGCGACCATCGCTAGCGACGCCATGGCGCAGCTCGATGAGAACGGCCCCCAAGCTGCTGGCCTGGGATATCGACATGATGCCACTACTGTTAAGAATGCTCGTTATAGTGCAGGACAGCAGTGCTCCAACTGTGTGCTGTTTCAGGGTGGTGACAGTGAGTGGGGCGGTTGCCCGCTCTTCACTGGTAGCCAGGTGAAAGCGACCGGTTGGTGTAGCGCCTATTCTGCAGCGGGTTGATCCCGATGTAGAGATAAGGAAGGGCGCCTAAGGGCGCCTTTTTTCTTAGTGGCGAGTGCCGCCGTGGTGGGCCAGGTCATAAACCCGGTGTCGTGGTATTGAATCCGTTTTTGATTAGACGCGCTCGAGTCGAAAGCTTAGGACCGCACCAAGAGCAGCCATAAGGAGCAAGGTGGCAAGTACCATGTCATTTCCGAAGCGCTGAGCTATCAACCCCAAAGTACCACCGAGGAGTACGAAGCAACCGATCACGGTATTGCTGATGGCTACATAGGCCGCTCTGTTATCGGCGTCAGCGAGATCTACGATGTAGGTTTTTCGACCCAGACGAGTCCCCTGATGAGCTATTGCCGCGACATAGATTGCAATTGCGCCCGCTAAGCCGCCAGCTGCTTTCATCCAGTCCTCGGAGGCACAAAGCACAGCTGCCAGAGTGCCTGCAGTCAGTAATCCTGAGATGGCCATTACTCGGTGCGATGCTCTGTCCGAGTAGATTCCCCAGAACACACCCGAGGTCATCGCCGCGAGTCCCTCTGCAAGCATTACCAGAGCAAGAGCGCGGGTACTGCCTTCAGCGTTTGCAAACACCATGACCACGAGAAACGGTATCGCGTACGCAGTACTGATTAGCAGCATGCGAGTAAAAACAAAGGCGCGTAGAGCTGTATCGGTCTTTAAGAGCGTGGCGCTGTTGAGTGCGCTTTTGAGTGCCGATGCGCCGCCCTCCGTGGCCCCCGCTTGCTCCGGTACCTGCCAGTAGAGGAGAGCTGCGATAAGCCAAAGCGCTCCTGCACAACACAGCATCGTCACTAGCAATGGTAAAGACGTTTTCCCTTCAGATAGCAGCAGAAACAAACCAAAAGCAATTGTGAATACCCCTGCCACACTGCTGGCCAGACCACCGAGTCGACCGCGACGCCCTTTTGCGACGGTCTTCCCCAGCACATCCTTGGAGGCTACGGAGCATAAGCCTCGCGCCAGGCTGTATAGCGCAAGCGAGATTAATATGGCTGAAGCGGTAAGAGATGCATTGGGGAGCAGGAGTGCCATGGGCATTGCCAGCATGCACAAGCCCTGAAGAAAGGCCCCCAGTACATACACGTGTTTTCTTAGGGGTTGCTTGCGCAGACTCGCAGCAATGGCCAGCTGGGGCATCAGCGAAAGAGATTCTCGGATCGGGACAAGCCAAGCGATAAAAAATGCGGGCGCGCCGATGCTGCTCAAAAGCCAGGGAAGGACGATGCGGCTGCTACCGAGAGTGTCACTGCACTTTGATGCAAGCTGCGCCAACAGCTGTAAGGTAAAGCTACGAGGTTGGACGTCACAGGCGTCATCGGAGATATCACGACAAGCTCTGGCGTTCTCTTCATCGGAAAGGAGTTCGAAGACGGTCTCGGACGGAATTCGCATGGTTGATGGGTCTTTTGCAGTCGCCTCAATTTTACCGGATTCGCTGAATACTTTGGTCCCTCAAGAAGGGGATGGGCGCTGCTATTCGTGAGTCAAAATTGACATCCTCTTACGTAAGCTTGAAATTACACTGATGCAGACAGTAATCCACTCATGACCACCGTCTTATTGACCTTAGGCCGCTTACCCAAGGCACTCGCTATCGCCCGCGCTTGCCGCGCTGCGGGGTGTCGGGTACTTGTTGCTGACCCGTTTCGCTGGCACGTTTGTAAACCATCCCGGGATGTGGCCCGGTCTTTTCGGGTTACGGCGCCTAATGATTCTCTGCCACATTACTTCGCTGATTTGCTCGCGATTGTTGAAGCGGAGTCTGTGGGCCTTGTTATCCCTATTTCTGAAGAAGCGCTGCATGTCGCCAAGCTTCGCGATCAGCTGCCCATGGGCGTGCGGCTATGGGCGGCTCCCCTTGAGCAGCTTGCAGAGCTTCATCACAAGCGCGACTTTATTGCTCTCGCGGCGCGGAAGGGCTTAGAGGTGCCGGAGACTTTTACAGCGGATGAACCCGGTGCTTTGGAGTTGTCACGCAAGAATGATTACGTGGAAAAACCGGTACACAGTTGTTCGGGTATCGGCCTGCGGTTCGCTAAGGCTGGTGATGCTCTCGAGTCCAGCTCCAAAGAGGGGCTGGTGCAGACCCATCTAGATGGAGATTTGATCAGTTCGCTCTCGGTGGTCAGCGAGGGACGAGAAGTGGCGACCGTGTTCTACCGCGGGTGTGTCTTTGCGGGGACCGTCGCTATTTGCTTTGAGCGTGTGGATAACGCGCCGTCAGCGCGACAGTGGGTGAGTGACTTCCTCAAGGACAGTAATTACAGCGGGTTCCTTGCCTTCGACTTTATTGTTGATGAATCGGGCGTAGCGCGAGCGATTGAATGCAACCCGCGGGCGACTAGTGGCGTGCACTTTTTCGATACCCCTTCCCTTGGTAGAGCACTCCTTAATCCTGAAACTGCGCAGGCTATCCAATTGGCAGAAGGCACGCGCTTTCAGTGGGGGTATTCAACGCTTACCGAGACCTACGCGGCAATCTTCAAGCCTCGCGAATTTGTCCGGCGCTTTAAGGAGATGCTGGCAGCGCGTGACGTTATCTGGGCGGGGCACGACCCTCTTCCGTTTTTGCTTATGACACCAATGTCCTGGGAGATTCTTTGGCCAGCGATGACCAGCGATCTTTCCCTCGGTGAAGCCACTCAGCGGGACATCGCCTGGTTTGGTGAAAGCCCTTGAAGGTGATGCCTGCGCTACATCTGAGACGTATTGCGGCGAGTTACGCGACAAAATATTTGCTCACGAGGTCGCGTGGTAAGACGCGCAGCGGGGCGCACGCGGTTGGGGTTCAAAGCCTCAAAATCAAAGCGTCGCAACAGCTCGGCGATGATCAAGAGACTTTCGGTTTGCGCAAAACCGGCGCCTACACAGGTGTGCGGTCCTTGTCCAAAGGGTATGTAAGCGCCGTCGGTAAGCGCACTCTCGTTCTCTTGCAAGAATCGCTCGGGCTTAAAGGCGTGGGGATCTTTCCAGTAGTCCCCATTGCGATGGAGCGTCCACGGCGAAATCATTACCAGCGCACCCTTCGGCAGTTTTCGGGGTCCTACCGTGGTGTCCTCCATAGCGACTCTAGGCATGAAGGTGATAGGTGGGTACAAACGAAGGGCTTCGCGAAAAACTGCTTTGAGCAGCGGGAGCTGACGCATGTGTTCGAAAGTGATTTTGCCGTCGGTAGCTTCTTCGCCTTCAACTCCTGCGCCACCTCCGGTAACGCGATCAATCTCCTCACGCATTTGGGCGACGAGCGTGGGCCTTTGAGCGCAGATAAAAAACAGCCAGGTCAGCACGCTGGCGGTTGTTTCGTGCCCCGCAAGAAAGAACACCCCGAGTTGGTCGATGAGCTCGTCCTTGGTGAAAGGCTCCTGCGTGTCGCTGTCCCGCGCTGCAACTACCGCACTGGCAATGTCGTTGTAATCAGCGTCGGGCGCGAGGTGCGTGTCGATGAGCGCCGCGAGATGGCTGCGAATGCGACTGCAGGCGTCAAGCACGGCTTGTGGCTGCGGGGCTTTAGTCCACGCGGGCTCAAAGATCAGTCGCTTGATATCAACCTGAGCAACGGAACGCTCAAAGACCGTGAAGTCTTCAAAAACATCGTGGGCAACCTGAGAATCCAGCGAGGTAGAAAACACTGTGCGGCAGATGATGTCAGCGGTGAGTTGACTCATAGCCAAATCCAGCGAGAGTGGCTCACCACTATCGGCGCTCGCCTCGAGAGTGTGCACATAGTCGTTAACCGCTGCTTGCATCGCCTCAAAGGCGTGGCTAATGCGCATGTGGGAGAAGGCGGGATCGATCATGGCGCGCTGACGGCGCCACTTCTCGCCGTCGGTAACGAAGATCGACTCACCGATGAGGTGCTCAAGGGCGTTGACCATGAGGTCGCTCTTGGGAAAGATGCCATCGGGGTCGCGCATAATGTGTCGCACGAGCTCGGGATCATTAAAAAGCACGGTGGAGCGTCTCGAGTAACCGAGATTTCCCACAGGGAAGCGGTAGGCGGCAGCTGGGAGAAGATCCAGCAGGTTGCCATCACCGTTCCACAGCACCCGCATCAACGCCGGGAGCGCAGCGAGGGAATGGGGTTTTGGAGGAATATAGTGCTTGTCTTGGCTCATAGTGCCCAGAGTGTCTTTATGGGGTTTCAGTATCAGGTTCCTTCTCGATGATGTCGACCCACACTCTCTTTCAGATTCTTGTGGCGATACACATCGTCACGGGTGCCGTGGGTTTGATTAGTTTCTGGGTGCCCGTGGTTGGACGCAAAGGCGGCGTCAATCATGCGCGGTTTGGAAAACTGTTCACGATGATGATGCTGATTACGGGCAGTGTTGCGATATGTATTGCGCTGACCACGTTGTCAGACCCTATCGCAACTCATCCGCATTTAGTCGATCACCCACAGTTTGGTGATCCAGGGCTCATCGCAGGGATCTTTGGATGGATGATGCTGTATCTCGCTACGCTAACGATCAACCTGTCCTGGCATGGCTGGCTGTGTATTCAGAATCGTCGGGATCATAAGGCCAATCGCACCTGGCATAATTTGCTGCTGCAAGTCCTGCTTGCCATCGCGTCTGCGAACTGCGCCTGGCGGGGCTGGGAGCTGAATCAGCTTTTGATGGTGGGCATCTCTATGGTGGGATTTGCCACGGTGGCGACGAATCTCTGGTTCCTTTACAAGCCTAATCCGCGGCCCCTTGATCGTATCAAGGAACACATCAAGTCATTGGTAGGCGCTGGTATATCAGTGTATACCGCGTTCTTTGCCTTTGGCGCTGTACGCATGCTCCCAGAGATCGCGCTGACACCCGCGCTGTGGTCTGTTCCTTTGATTACCGGCCTAACCTTGATTATTTATCACCAGCGCGCCGTGACTTTAAAGTTTCGTGCGAGAACTGCAGCTTGAGCGCCAACCATACTCTGGTTATCGGCGCGGGGGTTGGTGGCTTGGCCGCGGCAATCGAGTTGGCAGCCGCTGGACACCGGGTAACGGTACTCGAGCGTGCGGCAGAACCCGGCGGCAAGATGCGTCAGCTACCGGTGAATGGAGTGGGTGTAGATGCCGGACCCACGGTGTTCACTATGCGCTGGATTTTTGACCAGCTCTTCGAGGCAGCGGGATCGGCATTGGAGGCGCATCTGCGTCTGGAAAAAGCCGATGTGCTCGCTCGCCATGCATGGCGGCAGGGCGGTGTACTGGATTTGTATGCGAGTACGGAGCGGTCTGAGCAGGCGATACACGAATTCGCAGGTAGAGAAGACGCCTTAGGTTACAGGGCGTTCTGCGCGCGCAGTGCAGACATCTACGAAACGCTGCGTGAACCGTTTATCGCGTCCTCTCGCCCGGGGATGCTTGAGTTAGTTAGCCGGGTCGGTTTTGGCAGGTTAGATGCGATGTGGCGTACGGCGCCTTTTTCTTCTTTGTGGTCCGCGTTGGATGATCACTTTACCGATCCTCGATTGAGGCAACTCTTTGGTCGCTATGCGACCTATGTGGGCTCCTCTCCGCTAAAGGCCCCAGCAACGCTAATGCTCATCGCGCATGTAGAGCAAGAGGGCGTGTGGCTGGTTGACGGAGGTATGCGCGCTGTCGCGGTGGCGCTTCGGGAACTGGCGGAGAGTCTGGGTGTGCGGTTTTCCTTTGATGAAGGTGTTCGCCAGATCATGATGGAGGCCAATCGCGCCGTGGGGGTTCTCACCGAACAGGACCGAGAGCTACGGGCGGATCAAATCGTTTACAACGGCGACATCTCTGCCCTAGGCACGGGAATGCTAGGAGCGGCGGTGGCACCCAGCGTTAAGCCGGTAATGCCCACAAATCGGTCCTTGTCTGCAATGACATTTTGTATGGTGGCGAAAGTCTCGGGCCTCGCTCTGCATTACCACACAGTATTTTTTGCTGAGGACTATCCGGAAGAATTTGTCGCCATTTTTGGTCGGGGGCAGATCACGGAATACCCGACGGTGTATGTCTGCGCTCAGGATCGTGCTGGCGGGAACGTTCCCCAAGGCCCTGAACGTTTGTTGCTGTTGATCAACGCTCCTGCCGACGGAGATCGGCGTCTGCGAGACCCGCACAAGCTTGCACAGTACAAAAGTAAGGCGCTCGCCCTGCTGCGTGAATGCGGCTGCGAGTTGGAGTTTGATGAAGCATCTTGTGTAATCACCGATCCGCGGGGATTCAACGAGCGCTTTCCGGGTAGTGGAGGAGCACTCTACGGGCGTGCCAATCACGGATCCATGGCGAGCTTTGCAAGGCCCGGCGCGCGCAGTCGCGTCAGAGGACTCTATCTTGCTGGCGGCTCGGTGCACCCCGGTGCCGGGGTGCCTATGTCAGCGATGTCAGGAAGGTTGGCTGCGGGTGCGGTGTTGGAGGATCAGCGCTGAGCATAAGGGACGTTGCTCAGCGCTGATCTTTATGGTTCTCAGAACTTAGCTTTTACGTTGTTGGTGACGTCTGGCAATAGCCAATAACAGCAGTGCCATCACAAACAGAGCACTGCGACTCATCGTGTCAACGCTAAGTGCCGGGAACATATTGATTACCCGCGCGATGTTGTTTTCGGGCACGGGATCCAGACCATTACTGAAGTCATCATTGGCTTCGATGATGTTAATGATTTGCCGGTTATCTGGTGTGCTTACAACGTCGATCGCGAACATCAGAGTTTCCATGAAGCCCACATTGACCGCGCCCGCCGGATATTCGCAAATCGTTCCGCCAGGCGCACCGTCTGCACAGCTCCAAGGGGTCGGGGCACTGTTACTGGCATTAAAGGTAGATCCGAGCGGTACAGCCTCACGAACGATAACGCCGGTGGCATTCTGGTTTCCCTGATTTCCGTACATTGCGGTGTAGATGATGCTGTCGCCTTCGCGAACGATACCGGCATCTGTTTGTTTGCTTACGTAAATCTCAGGTACGGCGATGAGAGGTGTGTCATCGGTGTCGGTGTCAGTTGCAGGGAGCACGGAGTTTGCGCCGTCATCCTCAATATCTACAGTGTTGATGATGAGCTCTCTGCCAGCCTCTGCAGGGAAATTGACATCAAGACCAAATCGGGCCTGACCACTGTCTGAGGCTAGTAGCAGCGGTATGGTAATAGAGCAAACCGTGCCCGGAGGGCTTCCATTTGGGCAGCTCCATACACTCGGCAAGCTGGCTACCGCACTAAACGCCACGTCGTCGGGAACGGTTTCCAAAACCACTACGCCGGTAGCGCCCTGATTGCCAATGTTCGCGTAATCAATGAGGTAGCTATAACGTTGACCGGGGGTGACGCCGATGCCGCCATCATCTTTGGTGATCTGCAGTTGCGGGGATGCACCTCCAATCGGTGTTTGTTCTGTGTCCGTGTCTGTCGACGGAATAACCGGCGCTCCGGGGTCGAACTCATCTCCGTCATCGGTGATGGAAACGAGGTTGTCGATCTGTGTAACGGCTGGAGGTAGCGGTGTATCGACGAGTACGGCAAACACCACATTGCCCGGCGTGTCCGACAGATTTCCAACGGTGAAATCACAGCTTGTTCCGGGGCCACTGCCGTCAGCGCAGCTCCAACCTGCGGCGCTGCTTGCCGCGGTGTAAACAGTGTTCGCGGGTACCGTTTCGGTGATAACGACGCCGGTGGCGTCTTGGTTGCCCAAGTTACTGTAGGCGATGAGATACTCGATTACGGCCCCAGGAGCGGTGAGTACCACTTGATCGTCTTTGGTAACGTTCATCACGGGATCCGCAATGACCGGAACAACTGTTGGATCGTCTGCAGTGCCCGTAGTTGGGTCATCAGAGATGATGCCCTGTTGCTCTTTAGAGTCAGCGTTGGCTTGGTTGCTCAATTCTTCCGGAGAAGTCTGCCCATCGGGATACGGCAGTGGCAGCAGAACATCGTAAGTAATTGTTGCAGTCGCGGTCGCCGCGAGGGTGGTGTAGCTCACACTGATACTGGTGTCGCCCGGCGTGTTGCCGGTGCCCACAACACCTATGCCAGAAGCGCTCACAGAACCGGCTTGAAACTCTCCAATTGCGTCCGGCGTATCGCTAATCACCAGCGTCGTAGCAGCAGCTAGTCCGTTGTTGTCCAGCGTCAGGGTGTAAGTAATTGTGTCCCCGGGTTCCGCCGGATTGTTTGGCCCTGTCCACGTTTTCTCCAACACCAAATCTGGGAAAAACAGACTGTCCGTTGCAGTGGTGGTGTAAGTGCGTTCTGCAGGGTCAACACCCGGTAGGCTGGTCGCTTCAACGTCCGCCGTGTTGTCTATTTGGCTGACCCCAACGATGCCTCCGTTTACCAGCTCCATGGAGAATGTTAGCGACAGTGTTTCTCCCGGCGCCAAAACTTCCTCGGGCTTCGCGGGATTACCTTCCGTCTCAAGGGTGACGGTAGTTGTGCCTGCTGCGGACGCTTCAGTCAGTGTGAAGCCGGGCGGCAGCGTGATCGGTGTAAGACTTCCAGGTATCCAGAACGCCTCATCAAACGCATCTGTCACCGTGAGCTCATAAGCACTGGAGGTGCCAATGTTGGTCACCGTGATTTCGATAGTCGCGATGCCTTCCGTTAAGTCAGTAAAGTTTTTGGTCGCAGCTAAGTCAGGTTCAACCACGTCGATATCTACGCTGCTGGTCTCAGGTAGTCCGGCACCCGTAAAGTTTAAATCTGCCGTATTCGTCAAAGTGATACCGGCGACATTGTTCGGCACGTCCACTACTCGTGCGATCAGTTCGTAGACGATGGTGTCCTTTTCGTTCAAAACCATGTCTGCCACGTTGTCGACCGTGCCGTAGTCAATGGTAATTACGTTTCCGGCAACAACAGGTGTTCCCGGCAACGAGGTTGTGATGTTGTCGCCAATGGAAATCACGTTGCCACCGATGAGCTCCAGTATGGGGCCGCTCGGATCGTCGGCCTGCAGCGTATCTGTAAGCACGACGCCCGTTTGCTGGCCTTCGCTAAACGCAGCCACTATCTCGTAACGTACCTGCTCTCCTATGGTGAGATCCTCAAGCAGTGGATTCGCCTGCGCGCTTCCTGTATCTGGAACAGAGGTACCAGATACAACCTTACTTACCGAGGCTGTGCTAAGGCTTACGAGGAAATTGCGATCGCTCTCGTTCCCCACCCGTGACTCTGGGCTTGTAGGGGCTGACTCCCAGGTAATGGTGGCTACATTGGGAAATTCGCTAGGCACCGGGAAGCCCGCTCCGACAGCCTGAACATCGTAGCCAATTTCACAGAAGCTTTCCGCGACACTGAGTGAGTCCACAGAAAATTCAAGACTCCCGTTGGTGAGCGGCGCCGGGCTATTTACGATCGCAAAGCCTGGACAGTCAGATACCACCGTACTGTCGTTTACCCACAGCATGTCGCTATTCAATACGTCAGTTACCGTGATGGACCGAGCAGTGGCGGTGGATATGGAGGTATGGTTAATTTCCAGTACGAATCTCTTCTGCTCCGCCGCCACAACGATGGCCGGTAAGGTGCCATTCTCGGTGAGCTTGCTAATTTGCAATTGCGGCTCAATGAGATCGAAGCTAGTAGTCGCGACGACGTTAATGGAGTTACTGCGAAGCTGGGCGCGGTTTTGCAGGTTCTTGTCTTCGCCGGGGGCTCCGGAGTTTAGTGCGTTGTCTAACACTATCGCATCGATTTCGAAGGTGACACGATCGTCGGCATCGGGCTCCGGTCGGTTGTCCGGTGTGTTCACCACATTGCCCAGTAACCATTCAGCACAGGTTTGCGGTGCTCCTGGGCTGCAGTCGAGAGCTGCGTCACCCACTAACAGGCCACTACTAATTGAAAGGTCACTGCCTATGGCGACGACTTCGGTTCTTGTTATCTCGAAGGCGACGTCGGTGTTAGGCATACTGTCCGTGACAAATGCTTGCTCTGTAGTCCCATCGGGGAAGTCAGCACCTATGGTGAAGGTAACTGTTGAGCCGATCGTAAGATCTTGGGAGGACGCGCCCAACACAAAGTCGCCGATATCGATATCGGTAATTTCCTTGGTGATACCAGGTGCACTGATATTCAGTGTCCACTGGTCAGTAAGGTCATAGCTTCTGTCATCAGGGTCGCCTTGGGTATCCAAAGTGGTCCACACCGCTTCCGCAGTATTGATTATCGTCTGCCCGGTTACGGCTGTTACATTTACCGAAGCGTCAAACTCGATTTCACAGACGCTTCCTAGCGGGAATGTCGCCCAGGTGGCGGTGATTTCCCCGGCGGTTAACGTAGGTCCGGTATCTGGTGAGGCACTACACACAGCACCTAATCTGACGTCGGCGGACGCTACACTAAGGTCTGTAGGAATCACGTCGCTTAAAGCGAGGTCTTTGGCGTCGATGCGCGATGCGGGGCTGTGCTCCACACGAAGGGTATAGGTAACCAGATCACCTGCTTCCGCCTGTCCTGTGTTCGCTGTTTTACTGATGCTCAGTAGTGGCTCGACGACTTCCAAGGCAGCGTTGTCCGAGGATGTGATCGAAGGAAGAAATCGCGCAATGGCGGCGTTGCTGGTGCTGTCGTTGTTTTGGTTTACCAGCGCGTCTTTTACTTTAGCAACCACTTGGATGCGAATCCGATCGCGAAAATCTGTTATGCCATCAGCGGCCTGCGTTACCGGACCGTAGTTCAGCACTGCACGATCATTAACGCCGTCGCCATCACGATCGTCGATGGCAGCTGTCGGGTCGGGGAATGCGGCGGTTAAATCGCTGCCGACAAAAACTGTTCTCGCAGAGATAAGCTCCAGCACGTTGTCGGTGATGGGTAACAAATCCGTGATGGTCAGATTGGGGATGTTGACGTCGGGGATCGTTGCGACAACTTGAAACGTCACCGTTTCGCCTATAGTAAGCGATTCGGCGTCGGGGGGTGTGCCGGGAATATTGTCCGTATGGCTTTGATCGGTTGCTGTAACGTTTTTGGTGAGGCCAACACCGAACACAGTGAAGATGTCGCAGCTCTGAAGGCGGTAATTGTTTTGCTGTCCCGGGTCGGCATCGTTGCCGGTACGTTCTACCCCTAGGGTGTTGTTCGGCGTGCTGGGCAACACGGGTTGGTCGCTATCTAAAAGGCTCTCCCAGAGTGATTCAGCGCAGTTTTCTAATCGAATCCCGGCTATGGGGTTTACGATAAATTGAGTCTGGAAGCTCAGCGTACAAACAGCCCCTTGCGGGAAAGTATCCCAAGTTGCTTCTACCTGATCTGATGCTGCGAGAGACGTGACCGTTATGTTGTCGGGAGTCGCTGGACAAAGACTGTCGTCGATGGGCCCATCTACCCGCATATCGTTCGGGAGGACATCACTTAAGCTAACATCGAACGCGTCAGCGGTAGTCCCGTTCGCATGATTCAGTGTGAGCGTGACCAGCGGAGGAGTCGCATCGTCACCAGTATCAGGCGTAAACGTTTTCGCGAGCTGAAGACTGCTCTCTACGATGCGAATAGGGTCTGCACGTCCTTGAACGTTGCGCCGAGACTCCCCGCTGGTTTGCCACAGCCACCGGGCGCGGTTTCGTCGTCGCTGTCCCGAGGTGTTGACCGAAGCGTTCAGGACCTTTGCTCGATAAGTAATAGTGATGGTTTCGTCAACGCTGTTGTCGCTGTTCGCGTTAGTTATCGTCCCAAAACCACTATTGTTATTACCGGGACCAAAAACTAAACGTCGATCTGGGGCTGTTTCTCCGCTGCCCAAACTGTTGAATCCAGCATTGGCAAGCACGTTGTTGAAGTTGCCCAGCGATGTCGTGATGTCAGCGCTACTCGGCACAATCGAAACGACGTCGGTAAAGGCCATCCCGTTAGGCAATCGATCCTCTACCCTTACGCTGGTAGACGTGCCCTCGGGGACAGTGATTACCAGGTCATAAGTGACGAGCTCGCCGATGTGTGCACGAAGGTTTTGGGAGCTGTAGCCGGGAGAAATGTCCGTAATCGTTTTGGTAACAAGGGGGGTCGCGATTACCGCTTCGGCCGTGTCCGTAACGCGAGTAAACGGTGCGGCAGGGTCTGGCACGGATGTCCAAGTTACCCCGGCTTCGTTGGTTACGGTTTGCAAAGGTTCAACTGCGCCATCCAGAGTACATCGAACGGTCGCCAGAGCTGTGTCTGTGCCGTATGGCGCTCCTTCCATTCCATCGTTTGCGGCTAATGGGTCGTCTAAAACAATACCGGTGGTTAGGGAGCCCGTGAACGACAAAACGTTTCCGTTGCCATCGACAACGTCACCTGCAGTGGGTTCAGTGCAGGCCAGTAAACCCACTACGGGTTCATCAAAGGTCACGTTGTAAGCGGGTGTTGTGCCAACGTTCTCCACGGTCAAAAGATAGGTGATTTCGTCGAAGGCATCGACGCCGTTGACGTCGCTCTCCGCGGTTTCAGTACTAGGGTCCGCCGGCGGAGTCGGGACAATGATCGCGTCACTGTTATCGGTAGCGATAACGCCTTTGGTAATGGTGAGAGACGGCGCGCCGATGGTTCCGCCAACGGCCTGTAGGTCTGTGATGGTCCTGCCATCGGTGGTGTCGTAGTTTGTTTCTAACAGGTTGGTGAGAAACAGTGAATCCGCGAAGGGCGTGCCCACAATGCGAGCGGTCAGTCGTACACGCAGCGTGGTGGCGATGGTTGTTGCGACATTGCCAAACTCCATGCGAATCGAGTTGTTACTCGCCTGCGTCGTGACCGTGGGGTTGAGGCTTGCAAAGGGCGGCAAAATAGAAAGGTCATTCGCTTCGACAAAATCTGCGACGGTGAACACCGGCCGCGGTAAAAAATCAACGAATGTCACGTTGCCCGTATTCCCGGCGGGAATGCTCAGCGAGAGCTCAAAAATGACCTCGTCACCCGGCTGGAGTACTGGCGGTACCGGGTTCGGTGAAAAAATGGTTTTGTCGGGTACGTTTGGCTGTACTGCCGCATCGATCGTTGAGCCGTTCGAACCACTGCCGCCCTCGGTTAATCCGTAGGTGAGGGTGGCTGAGTTGTCGAAACCGTCTGCTGCCAATACGGGATCGCCATTGGCATAGGTGTCGAGGATGGTTGTCTCGTAGGTCAAAGAACCCTGAGCACCGTTATCAAGCTGGCCACCTGTTGCCGCAGCGATGTCCCATGTCAGCGAGGTCTGTCCAGCACCAGGCCCCGGTATTGCTGTGGCGGTGATGGGGACGGTTGCGCCATTTATGACCAACGCTACTGTGCCGTCAAAGCGCAAACCATCGGCGATCACATCGTCAATGATAAAGGTGTTGGCCCCGGAGCCGGGAGGGGCGTCTGGGAAGTCGGTCAGACGAAAGTTCATTACATAAGTCAGGACTCCACCCGGGAGTCCAGTACCCGCTACGGACTTTTGCAGCGTCGCATGCTTTGCAGTAACGGTGCTATTCGCTGTGTCATTGAATCCCGTGCCCTGATAGTCGTAATCAAAAGTCACCGTGTTTACGATGCTTTCGCTGTCAGGCAGGGTTTCATCAAGAACATCAGAAATGTAAACCGGTACCGAAACCGATAAGTCTGCGGTACCTGCGGTGCCAAGAACCGCGGCACATTCCGCCGTCACTGTGCCGCCCGTGGTCGGCGCTAGGTTGGGGTCGCCGGTTATCGAGCAGCCGACGCCAAAGGGCGACGCGATGCTTATGGGGTCTCCCGTCCACTGAATCTGTGCAGGCAGCACGTCACTCAGGACGATGTTTTCTATCGCAACGCCTTCTGAAATGTCCACGTTCCATGTGTAGACAAAAGCGTGGCTGGGTCCAGGGGGGCGTTCGCCTTCAGGCGCTGAATTTGCCTTCGTGATACGCGCTAGTTCGGGCGTAACAGTGGAGTTGCTGGGCGTACCGGTTATTGCGCCGTTTGTTCCTACTGTTGTGTCACCGAACTCGAACCCGGGAATCACTTCTACGGGTTTCGCCACTCCAATATCCGCTCCTGCCTCCACAACTGCACACACGGTCATAACCAGTGCGGGTTGTCCTTGGTCAACAGATCCGACGGGGTACCGCGCAATCCATGCACTACCACCCGGGTTTCCGGTGAGCGGGATGCCCGAGATGGGGTCAGTTAACATGCCGGTGGCGTCAAAGGTCCCGATCTGGGTGAGCTGAGGGGGGATATCAACAAAATCGATGCTCAGTCGTCGAATCTGGCTGTCGACAACCGTAATGAGGTACGGCCCATAGCCTGTGGTGCTATCTGTGTTCGTGAAACTGGCGTCGACGCAAAACTCCTCGCCGATCAGGGGTGTTGCAGGTAAACCTTGCAGGCTCACGGACGGGATCTGTGCGTGAGCTGGCAGTGTTGCAAGGAAAGTGAAAAGGGCAACGCCTAAAACGCTGAAAAGCCGCTGCCCGATACAAGGGGTCATCGGGGCTTTTTTTGCACCACGGCCAGCACTGACTTTTAGTCTCATATACACTTTTCGGGCTCTGCTCTTTTTGTATGCATTCTTGACGCTTATGTTCACCGGCCAGTTTAACAGCAAGCTGCGTGCCAAAAGTGTGATGTATCGCACATTGCATGTTCATACTGCTATGGGTAGCTAAGTGTGATAATTCTAGGCAAATGTTGTCGGTAAAGAATCTGATAGAAGAACTTGCGAAGCCGGTTTTCTGGGGCGCGGTGCTCTGTAGCCTTCCTTCGGGCGCGGTGCTTGCTGTCGATTCGATCGAGGCGGCCTCTGACACCATTGATCAAGAGTTGACTGAGCTACCGGTAGAGCCTGTATCGGGGCCTGAGAGCCCGCACTGGGTCGACAAAAGCCACGAGTACGCCACAAATCGAACCCAAGCCTTAGCCCAATGGATGGATGACTTTTTCGGTGCGCAAGTGCGCGATGCGGAGCGGGCGGATTCCTTTGTTCGTGCCATCTTTATAGATGATTGGGATCAACGCGATGGTCATGATCTCAAGGTGCGGCTCCGGGGGCAGGTGGATCTTCCGAAGATTTCAGAACGCGTCGACCTGGTGTTTTCTGGCGAGGAGTCTGAGCAAACGCTGACTGAGGAGGAGCGCGGGCAGGAAAATGATGTAGGCCTGCGCGTAAATGTCCGAGATGGTCGCCGCACACGCCTCGATGCCACGATTTCCGTGCGATCAGGTCCGGCGATTTTACCCGGTGTGCGTTTTCGCTATCAGCAATCAATTACCGATAACAGTTGGGCGCGATTCACCCAGCGCCTGCAGTACCACACCGAGGATGGCTATCGCTCACTTACCAACTTTGAGGCGAACCGAATTCTGGACGATAAAAGCCTGATTCGTTGGGCCGGGCGGGTTCGATACCGTGAGGATAAAGAGTTTTGGGATTACAACACCGGTATTACCTATCGACGCTGGCTGGATGACCATGCAAAGTTTCCGAGCGCCATTGAGTATTTTGTTGCCGTGAGTGGCCGCGACCAGCCTGAAAACTACGAGACCAGTTATCGTCTCGGGTTTCTCTACCGCAAGCAGTTCTTCCGACAGTTTTTGTTCTACGAGATAGAGCCGAGTTACAACTGGCGAAGAGATCTCTATGAAGAAAAACGAGAAGGGGTGATGGGTATCGTTTTTCGTCTGGAGGTCATGCTCGATCGGGAGTTGGTCGGCGGTCGCTAAACCTTGCTCAGCTTTTGCTCCTTGCTTGAACGTAGCGCTCTCGCGCTTCCTGACATTCTGGGTCCGAAAGGCCGGCGAGAAGACTGTCTGCGTCTGACCAAGATCGTGGGAGTCCTACCTGATTAGCGGTTACCGCATCGACATGGCGCTTGGTAGCCTGTATCGGAAATGCTGGACGAGAACTGATGGACTCTGCCATGCGATCTACTGCCTCATCTAGTTCTTTTATATCCACTGTCTTGTTTAGAAACCCGGCGCCCAAGGCCTCCAGCGCATCAAACGGTCGGCAGGTCATGACGAGTTCCTTGGTGAGGGCTGGGCCAATCTCGCGCACCAACCGGGGGATACCTCCCCAGGCTAGCGGGATACCGAGATCGATTTCAGGGATTGAGAACCGCGCATCCTGAGCCGCTATGCGCAGATCGCAAGCGGCAGCCAACACCAACCCCCCACCAATGCACCAGCCTTGAATACGCGCGATGGTAACGGCGTTAATCTGTTCCATGGCGTCGGCCATGCGTCTTCCTGCATCAGCCGCTTCCCTGGCGCCAACGTCACCGGGCGCAGGAAAGCCTGCTAGGTCTGCCCCCGCTGAAAAGCACCGCCCTCTGCCGCCTACCGTGATTACCTTAATGGTGTTGTCGCGATTAAATTCGTTGGCCGCGTGGGTGAGTTCTTCCAGTGTCTCTAAAGACAAAGGGTTGAGCTTATCGGGACGATTCAGCCACAGAGACGCGGTCTGTCCCAGGCGCTCTATCTCAAGTGTTTTGTACATCGATTCACTCCCTAAGATCGCTAACGGGCTAAAGTTTAGCACCGCCATAAAAACGCGTGAGGGAAGTGTGTACCCGTCGTTCAAATGGTGTACCCTCCGGCGCGGGGAACCTATTACAGCAGCGTTTAGTGCGTGCTTGGCCTTAAAAGCCCTGAACTCAAAATGCAAATTTCCGCTAAAAAAATAGTAAAGAAAGGATATCACCATGAAATTGTTAACTCGGCTTTTTGTGCTTCTGTCAGCCGCAGTGCTCGCGGCTTGTAGCAGCGTTGATGTACGTCATTACGAAGCTTGTATCGTCGGCAGTAGTGCAGTGGGAGGCGTTGTAGGTGCAACTGCTGGCGGAGCCGGCGCAGTCGGTGGCGTAGCAGTGGGTGCCGGTGTAGGCGCTGTTATCTGCGATTACGAAGAGCCCGCGCCCATGGCGGCAGCTGCCGCAGCGCCTACGGATAGTGATGGCGATGGCGTGATGGACGACAAGGATCGCTGTGCAAACACCCCTGCCGGCGCGGAAGTGGATATGAACGGCTGCGCCCTTGATAGTGACGGGGATGGTGTTGCCGACTACAAAGATCAGTGTGCGAATACACCTGCGGGCGTCAAAGTTGATACCACAGGTTGCCCGGTGAAAGATGAGGTGGTGTTAACAGTGGACCGTCTGAACTTCGACTTTGACAGTGCGACTCTGGACGCTCAGTCGCGAGCAGCTTTGGATTCAGCGGTTGCTGTTATCAAGTCCCACAGCAGCGTGAAGATGGATGTTGTCGGTTACACCGATACCTCGGGTCCTGAGGAGTACAACCAGGGCTTGTCCGAGCGTCGTGCGCAAGCAGCAGTGGATTATCTGGTATCTCAAGGTATTGATGCGGACCAGTTGCGTGCAACGGGTCGCGGTGAAGCTAATCCGATCGCCAGCAATGACAGCCGGGACGGGCGCGAGCGCAACCGACGCGTTGAACTGGTAGTTCGTTAAGGCACTTTTGCCCATGTTTGGAGGCGCCGGATTGCACCGGCGCCTTTTCTTTACCGGGAAGAATACTTGAGCGACAGCAAAACATACTGTATGTTCAAATCCGACTTTTTGCGGTGCGGGCACAGGCTGTCCAAGCCATTCATATTCGACTTCGTAACCCTCAGGAGGCTTCCGCTTTGACCGAGATTGATACCTTTCGTCAGGAAACCCGGGAGTGGCTCGCCAACCACTGCCCCGAATCCATGCGCCAACCCGTTAGCAGCTTTGAAGACATTTATAACGGTGGGCGAAACCCCGAAGTAAACATCCCCGAACAGCCACTCTGGTGTGAGCGCATGGCCGAACGTGGCTGGACCGTGCCTCACTGGCCCAAAGAGTACGGCGGTGGCGGTCTTTCTGCCGAAGAAGTTAAGGTTCTCAGAGAAGAAATGAACAGCATTGGTGCCCGGCGCCCGCTGGACTCTTTTGGCATTTCAATGCTCGGGCCCGCACTACTGAAGTTCGGTAGTGAAGAGCAGAAACTGGAGCATCTGCCGCGCATCTGCCGCGGCGAGATTCGCTGGTGCCAAGGGTACTCGGAACCCGGTGCAGGCTCAGATCTGGCAAGTTTACAAACGCGCGCCGACGATCATGGTGATCACTATGTAATCAATGGCCAGAAAGTCTGGACCTCCTACGCAGACAAGGCGGACTGGATATTCTGCCTGGTGCGCACGGACAACTCGGGCAGCAAGCACGAAGGCATCAGTTTTGTGCTCTTTGATATGGATCAGCCCGGCGTAACTGCAAAGCCCATTCGTCTCATTAGTGGTTCTTCGCCGTTTTGCGAGACCTTCTTTGACGACGCTCGCGCGGAAAAACGGAACCTGGTTGGCGAAGAAGGCCAGGGCTGGACGATTGCCAAGTATCTGCTGACACACGAGCGGGAGATGATTTCAGCGTTTGGCACCTCGGGAGGTAAGTCTCTGGGTAAAACGGCGGTAGAACAAATGGGCGCCGATGCAGAAGGCCGCCTTCGTAACGGTATTCTGCGCCAAGACATAGCCCAACATCAGCTGGATACCATGGTGTTTGGCGCAACCATGGAACGCGTTGGTGACGAAGTGAAAGCCGGGCAGGGGCTTGGACCCGCATCATCAATCTTTAAATATTACGGCACGGAACTGAACAAGCGTCGCAATGAGCTGAATCTCGCTGTGGGTGGTGAAGCTGCGTTGGGATGGTCTGGTGATGAATACCACGGCGGCGAAACTGTACGCAGTTTTTTGCGATCAAAAGGTAATTCCATCGAGGGCGGCACCTCCGAAGTTCAACTCAATATCGTAGCCAAGCGCGTGCTTGGCCTACCCGACGCCTGAGGTATTGCTGTCATGACATTAGTGCTAAACGAAGAACAACAGATGCTCAAAGAGTCTGCAGCAGGCTTTTTGGCGAGCAAGGCGACCGTAGGGCATCTTCGAAAGCTGCGAGATTCTGGTGATGAGCTCGGCTTTGAACCCGCGGTCTGGCAAGAGATGGTTGAGATGGGTTGGGCGGGAATTGCGATTCCCGAGGCCTACGGCGGCTTGGGTTATGGGTACACGGGCTTGGGTGTAGTTCTGGAGCAGGCCGGACGTCATCTGAGTGCTTCGCCTCTTGAGGCGAGCGTGCTGGTCGGCGCCACGGCGATTAACTGTCTGGGCACGGAGCCGCAGAAAGCGACGTGGCTCGCTGCAATAGCCGCTGGCGAAAGGCAGGTGACTTTGGCATTACAGGAGTCCGGCGCCTTCGATCCCGCGGCGGTGGCTGCGACGGCAACGCGCGACGGTGATGCGTACGTCGTATCCGGTGAAAAGCGCATGGTTTTGGATGCCAAATCCGCGGATGCCTTTGTCGTGATTGCACGCAGTAGTGGAGCAGTGGGAGATCAAGAAGGGCTGAGCGCGTTTTTAGTTCCCGCAGATGCTGCGGGCCTGAGCGTAACGTCCTGTGACATGGTCGATAGCCGGCAATGCGGATCCGTTGCTCTGGATGGTGTTCGATTGACGTCTGATGCGCTCATGGGAGGCGAAGGTGACGCGTGGGCAGGGCTTGATCGCACACTGGATATAGCAGCCATTGGCTTTTCTGCCCAGTTGCTCGGGCTGTCGTTAGAAGCCTTTGAGCGAACGATGGACTACATTCGGGAGCGCAAGCAGTTCGGAACGGTGATCGGTTCGTTCCAAGGATTGCAGCATCGCGCCGCGCATTTGTTTGCCGAGTTGGAGTTGGCGCGGTCTATCGTCCTCAAAGCGCTGCAGGCAGTGGACGCAGATGACGAAAACCTGTCGCGTTTGGCCAGTGCCGCCAAGGCTAAGCTGAGTGAAGTTGCCAGACTAGCCAGTAACGAAGGCGTTCAGATGCATGGCGGGGTCGGTATGACCGATGAATACGACATCGGCTTGTACATGAAGCGTTCCCGCGTACTGGAGCATTTGATGGGTGACTACTACTATCATCTGGATCGTTTTGCGCGAATCGGTGGATACTGATGAGCTGATTAACCCCGCAGGCACAGGAAATTATAAAAAGTATGAGCGAAGAACTGCAGAAAATTGATGAAGCTGTCGCGCAGCTAACCCAGGACGGCGCACCCTTTGCGTTGAGCACCGTAACCATCGATGGCGCGGAGTATCGAAGCTTCGCCTCAGCGCCAGACAATATGGCAGCGTACTTCCGCTTTATGCTGAATCACGCGGACAAGGAATTCACGGTCTATCGCGATAACCGCATGACCTTTGGTGAGAGCTATGCGCAGTCCGCAGCTCTGGCACGGTCCCTTATTGATGACTTCGGCGTGCAACCCGGTGACCGCGTGGCGATTCTCAGCCGCAATAATCCCGAGTGGATGATGGGCTTCATTGCAGTACTGTCCATTGGCGCAGTAGCCGTCCCTATGAACGCCTGGTGGACCACCGAGGAGCTCGATTACGGCTTGAAGGACTGCGGCGCAAAGCTGGTGATTGTTGATCGTCAGCGCATGGAGCGCCTGCTGCCTCTGCAGGATGAGCTGCAGCTTAAGCTCATCGCGGTGGACGATTGTGATGGTCTGGCGGTGGACTTCAGCAAGTTTAAGGATCTGGTAGCCGCTCATGCGGGTGCCGAGATGCCCGAGGTTGAGGTGACCGGTGATGATCACGCGACAATTATGTACACCTCGGGATCTACCGGGCATCCCAAAGGTGCACTGTCATCTCACCGCGGTATGTTGTCTGCACTCTACAGCTGGATGCTGTTGGGCTTGTCTGCAAAGCAGGCCGGTGGCGACAGCGAGCCAGCAAAGTTTCCAGCATCAGGCCTTCTAACCATTCCGCTGTTTCATTGCACTGGCAGTCACACAGCTTTCTTACTGTCGCTTATTGTGGGCCGTAAGTTAGTGATAATGCACAAGTGGGACGTGCAGGAAGCGCTGCGCATGATCGAAGAGGAGCGCGTTACCTGGTTCACCGGCGTACCGACGATGTCTGCGGAACTTCAAGCTGCTGCCGCTGAGTCTGATCGGGATTTATCGTCTCTTGCCGAGATTTATGGTGGTGGTGCGGCTCGACCGCCCGCACAGGTCGAGAAGCTCGCAACCACCTTTAAGCATTCATCGGCAGGTATCGGCTACGGGCTTACTGAGACTAATGCTCTTGGGACCATCAATACGGGTGCAGTTTACCGCGCGAGGCCGGGCAGTGCCGGACGGCCAGTACCTGCGGTTACGGATATTGCGATCTTCGATGAGAATGACCAGCCAGTGCCTGCGGGAGAGCGCGGCGAGGTGTGTATTCACTCCCCTGCGAATTGCCTCGGCTATTGGAACAAGCCCGAAGCCAGCGCGGAGGCTTTTCGTGATGGTTGGTTCCACACGGGAGATGTGGGCTACATCGATGAAGAAGGCTTCTTGTTCATTGTCGATCGCATGAAAGAAATCATCATCCGAGGCGGCGAAAACATAAGCTGTATCGAAGTAGAAGCCGGTATCTATCAGCATCCTGCCGTCAGTGAAGCTGCTGTTTATGGCGTACCCGATGAGCGTCTGGGCGAGGCAGTGGCAGCGAGTGTGGTCTTACGCGAGGGTCAAAGTTTGTCTGCCGAGGAGCTGCAAAGCTTTTTGAAAGAGCACATCGCGGGATTCAAGATTCCCGCGCACGTCCGTTTTCATGAGGAAGCCCTGCCACGTATTGCTACGGGCAAGATTTTTAAACGACAACTCAAGGCGGAGCTGAGCGAACAGTTAGCGGCTGCTTGAGGGTTTTTATTTATTTGCCTCGCAAGAACGTGAGGCATGCATGTAAGGAGATCGGGTCATGGACCTAGGAGTATCGGAAAAAGTTGCACCCTTATTGGCGCGTGTTACGGCCTTTATCGACAACGAGGTGGTGCCTGTTGAGGAAGAGTACGCGGCAGAAATCGCCACAGGTGATCGCTGGCAGTTCACCGAGCGACAAACCGAAATAATCGAGACGCTAAAAGCGAAAGCGCGTTCCGAAGGTCTGTGGAACTTCTTCCTCACCGAGGGTGAGCAAGCGAGCGGTCTAACAACGGTTGAATACGCTTATCTAGCCGAGCAAATGGGTCGATCGCACCTGGCGGCTGAGTCCTTTAACTGCGCGGCTCCCGACACCGGCAACATGGAAGTACTGACCAAGTACGGTAGCGAAGCACAGCAGGCTGAGTGGCTCACACCGCTTCTGAACGGTGAGATTCGCAGCGCCTACGCAATGACCGAGCCCGGTGTTGCTTCCTCTGACGCGACCAATATTTGCACCAGCGCCGTGCTTGAAGGGGACGAGTGGGTCATCAACGGCGAGAAACACTGGATATCTGGTGCGGGCGATCCACGTTGCAAAATCATGATCGTGATGGTCAAAACTGATCCCGATGCCGCTAAGCACAAACAGCAGTCTCAAATCCTGGTGCCCATCAATACACCGGGTGTTGAGATTATTCGACCCATGCAGGTGTTCTCTATGGACGATGCCCCCCACGGACACATGCAGCTGGCTTTTAACAATGTTCGCGTACCCAAAGAGAATGTCATCCTCGGTGCAGGACGGGGCTTTGAAATTTCTCAGGGTCGTCTTGGACCGGGTCGTATCCATCACTGCATGCGAGCCTTGGGTGCCGCTGAACGCGCCTTGGAGTTGATGTGCAAGCGAGCGACAACGCGAGTGGCCTTTGGTAAGCCTTTGGCTCGTTTGGGTGCCAACATCGACATCGTTGCCAATGCCCGCATGGACATTGAGCAAGCACGACTGCTTACCCTCAAGACAGCATGGATGATGGACAACGTTGATCCAAAGGAAGCGCGTATCTGGATTTCGATGATCAAGACCGCCGTGCCAAATGTAACTCTGAAGGTGATCGACGAAGCAATTCAGATGTTTGGTGGTTTGGGTGTATCGCAGGACACGCCGCTGGCGACTATGTACATGGGGCAGCGAACCCTGCGTCTTGCTGACGGTCCTGATGCCGTGCATCGCATGGTTGTTGGTCGTAACGAGTTTAAAAAGTACTCGGATCAGGAACCGGTTAACGCGACTTTCCGCGACGGTTAATAGGCATAGATAGCTAAGGGTGTGCGGCGCTTGGCGCCGCTCATTGAAGACAAAATTCAATCAGTAATAGGGGAAGCACATGGGAGTTACAGTCGTACCAAAAGAGCAGCTTGTGGATCAGGTGGGCAATAAGACGGTCGGCGAGTGGGCCACGATGGATCAGGATCGCATCAATACCTTTGCGGACTGCACCGAAGATCATCAGTTTATTCACATCGACGAGGAAAAAGCTGCGCAGACGCCCTTTGGTGGCACCATCGCTCACGGCTTCCTTTCGTTGTCTATGCTGCCAAAGCTGAGCGAAGGCACTGGTGTGGTACCAGAGAACGTAGTGATGGGCATTAACTATGGCCTTAACAAAGTACGTTTTTTGAACCCAGTCCGTGCGGGCAAGCGAATCCGCGCTCACAGCGAATTGATCAGCGTTGATCAGAAAGATGACAATCGATTCCTGCTGACATCGTCGGTCACGGTTGAGATTGAAGGTGTAGAAACACCCGCGCTTGTCGCTGAGTCTCTCGCGATGATTGTCTGCGGCTGATACACACAAAAGGAGTAAATGAGAATGACGATTCGTTATGACGGTCGAGTAGCTATTGTCACTGGCGCGGGACAAGGACTGGGTCGCAGTCATGCCATCGAGCTGGCAAAGCGTGGTGCCAAGGTTGTAGTAAACGATTTGGGTGGCTCCAAAGATGGTACGGGATCCTCGTCTGATGCTGCTCTGGCAGTTGTCGCCGAGATCGAGGCAGCGGGCGGAGAGGCAATGGCCAACGGCGCCAATGTCGCCGACTACGCGCAAGTCGAAGCCATGGTTGCCGCGACAATGGAAAAGTGGGGTCGCGTTGATATTCTGGTGAACAACGCAGGCATTCTTCGCGATAAGAGCTTCATCAAAGGCTCCATGGAAGATTTTGAGCTTGTACTAAACGTTCATCTCATGGGGACCGTCTATTGCACGCGAGCCTGCTGGGAAATCATGAAAGAGCAGGAGTACGGTCGGGTAGTGGTCACCACATCCTCTTCTGGTCTCTACGGCAATTTTGGTCAGACCAACTACGGCTCTGCCAAGATGGGCGTTATCGGGCTGATGAACACATTGGTTCTCGAAGGCGCGAAGTACAACATCAGAGTTAACGCACTGGCTCCGACAGCGGGAACACGCATGACCGACGGCCTCATGCCGGAGAAAATGTTCGAGTTGCTGACCCCCGAGACCGTAACCCCTGCTGTGCTGTACCTGGTGAGTGAGGACGGTCCGAACCGCACGATTCTCTGTGCAGGAGCGGGCTCCTACGCTGTGTCGAAAATTGTTGAAAGTGAAGGCTGCTGGCTGACACCTGAAGAACAAACGCCCGAAGGCATCGCTGCGCACTGGAGTGTGATTGCAGCTGCCGAGGGTGGACGCGCGTTGCAGGCTGGTTTCGAGCAGTCAGGCAAGATGTTGACTCAGGCTGCCGCAGGTTTGGGTATTTCCCTCGAGTAAATCGCGGGTTTTAAGTGCGCATTTTTTTTTGACGGCGAGTCTTCGCCGTCTTTTAGGAGATAAGTTATGAAAGAAGCAGTAATTGTATCGACGGCGAGAACGCCGATCGCAAAAGCCTATCGTGGCGGCTTTAACAACCTAACGGCTCCAACGCTGGGCGCCGCTGCAGTAAGCGAAGCTGTGCGCCGAGCAGGTGTCGACCTCGCAGAGATTGATGACGTCGTAATGGGCGCTGCACTACAGCAGGGTACCGGCGGTCAGAACGTTGCTCGTCAGATTGCGCTGCGTGCCGGCCTGCCGGTAACCGTTTCCGGTATGACTATTGATCGCCAGTGCTCTTCCGGTTTGATGGCAGTAGCTACGGCGGCCAAACAGGTCATGTACGACGGCATGGACGTGGTTGTCGGTGGTGGATTGGATTCAATCTCCCTTGTGCAGAACGAGCACATGAACTTGCATCGTGCTGCCGATGAAGAGCTCATGGCCATGCACCCCAACATTTACATGCCCATGCTCCAGACTGCCGAAGTGGTTGCCAAGCGCTACGGTATTAGCCGCGATGCTATGGATGAGTACGGTCTTCAGTCACAGCAGCGTGTCGCCGAAGCGTACGAGCAGGGCCGATACGACGCAGAGCTCACGCCGGTAACGTGCAAGCGTATCGTCTGGAATAAAGAGACGGGCGAGCAATCTGAGGCCGAAGCTACCGTAAGCCGCGATGAAGGTATCCGTGCAACGACGCCTGAGGCGCTCGCTGGTCTTAAGACCGTTGTAGAAGGCGGCACGATTACCGCCGGGAACGCGTCGCAGCTATCTGATGGTGCGTCTGCGCAAGTGATTATGGATGCGAAGCTCGCAGAGCAACGTGGCCTGGAGCCGCTCGGTCTTTACCGCGGTATTGCCGTAGCGGGTCTCGAGCCTGATGAAATGGGCATTGGCCCAATCTACGCCGTACCCAAACTGCTCAAGCAGCACGGCCTGACCGTCGATGACATTGGTCTTTGGGAGCTGAACGAAGCCTTTGCGGTACAGGTACTTCATTGTCGCGATACTCTGGGCATCGATAACGACAAGCTCAACGTCAGTGGCGGCGCCATTGCCATTGGTCACCCCTATGGCATGAGCGGTTCGCGGATGATTGGCCACGCACTCATCGAAGGTAAGCGACGCGGCGTTAAGTACGTTGTCATCACCATGTGTGTGGGTGGCGGTATGGGCGCAGCAGGACTCTTCGAAGTACTGTAGTACTCCGTGCTGAGAGATTAAGCACCGAGCCGCGCGGAGCCTTGAGCTGCGCGCGGGCGTCGCGAGCCATGGATGGCGAGCGCCGAGCCTGTTATGGATGACGTTTTTTGGTGCCCCGCGCACAGTTCAAGGCTGCGCACGGTGCCATGCTAAGAATTACTGACCAGGTCATGGAGAGAGAGGATGCGCGCACTACTTTGTACAGAACATGGGATGGCCGACAAGCTGCAGCTTGCGACCGATCACCCGGAGCCAACCGCCGAGGCGGGTCAGGTTGTTATCGACGTTAAGGCAGCCGGCCTTAATTTTCCGGATGTCCTGATCATCCAGGGTAAGTACCAGTTTCAACCAGATATGCCGTTCTCTCCCGGTGGCGAGTGCGCGGGCGTCGTGTTATCTGTGGGCGAGGGCGTTGAGCGCTACAAGGTTGGCGACAAAGTGATCGCGATGACCGGTAGCGGCGCTTTTCGTGATCAAGTTGCGGCGGATCAAAATGCCGTGATGCCCATGCCGGAAGGTCTGGACTTTACTCAGGCAGCGGGCGTTGCCATGACCTACTTCACCTCGTACCACGCGTTGAAGCAACGCGCTGATCTCAAAGAGGGCGAGACCCTGTTGGTACTTGGTGCTGCGGGTGGCGTGGGTTCCACTGCCGTGGAGCTCGGTAAAATGATGGGCGCGAAAGTGATTGCGGCGGCAAGCTCTGAAGAGAAGCTGGCTATGTGTCGCGAGCTCGGCGCAGATGAGACCATCAACTACAGCGAGCAGGACTTAAAGGCAGCTGTTAAAGAGCTGACCGGTGGAAAGGGCGTCGATGTTGTTTACGACCCTGTAGGCGGCGACTACGCTGAGCCAGCGTTGCGCGGTATGGCATGGAACGGTCGTTACTTAGTGGTAGGTTTTGCCGCCGGGCCTATTCCAGAAATCCCCTTGAATCTTGCTCTGCTAAAGGGCTGCTCTATTGTTGGTGTGTTTTGGGGGCGTTTCATTGCTGAAGAGCCCGCTGTTCACCTCCAGAACATCGAAGACCTGTGGGGTCTTTTTGCCGAGGGTAAACTGAAGCCAGCGATTAACGATGTGTTTGCCCTTGAGGATTACGAGAAAGCTTATGATGTGATGACCGGGCGCTTAGCACGGGGCAAGGTCATCATCACGATGGAGTAGGTACGGCATGCAGTCATTTGCCTTTAATACCGTCGCGCGTCTTGTTAGTGGAAGTGGTGAAGCACTGAAGCTGGCAGAGCACTGCGCCAAACTGGGTGTTAAGAACGCCCTGTTGGTTACCGATCCCGGGCTTGTAGCTATTGGCCTCATTGGCCCGGTTCAGGATGCGCTCAGTGCAGCTGGCGTGGGTGTCTGTTTGTTTCCCAAAGTCAGTGAAGATCCGCCGGAAGCGGTGGTATTTGCGTCGGTAGATGCGGGCAAAGCTGCCGGAGTTGATGGCGTAATTGCCGTGGGCGGTGGCAGCTCGATGGATGTCGCGAAAGTGGCGGCTGCGCTGCTTTGCTCAGATCAGCCGCTGAGCGACATGTATGGCGTTGAGCAGCTTAGCGGCGGACGCTTGCCGCTTATCCTGGTACCTACCACCGCTGGGACGGGTTCTGAGGTAACGCCGGTCGCTATTGTCACCACCGGGGAAACTACGAAAGCGGGCGTGAGCTCAGCGGTCTTGCTCCCGGACATTGCGGTTTTGGACGCGGACCTGACTCTGGGGCTACCGCCCCATATCACGGCCATGACCGGCGTCGATGCCATGGTGCATGCCATCGAGGCGTATACCTCCAAGATTAAGAAAAACCCTGTATCGGACAACCTGGCGCGCAGTGCCTTGGCACTGCTTGCGAACAATATTCGCACTGCGGTGCATGATGGTCGTCAGCGCGATGCGCGTGCGGCGATGCTGTTGGGGGCAATGCAGGCCGGACAGGCTTTTGCCAATGCGCCCGTAGGCGCGGTGCACGCTCTGGCCTACCCGCTGGGTGGACATTTTCATATTCCCCATGGGTTAAGCAACTCGCTCGTGCTGCCAGCGGTGATGCGATTCAATCTGCCTATGGCGACGAGTCTTTACGCTGAGCTTGCAGAGATAGTCGCGGGAGTCTCTGTATCGGGGAGTGAGGAGGCCCGCGCACAGGCCTTGATCGTCGCTATCGAAAAACTGATTGATGATTTATCCATGCCCGCCACGCTCAGCGCCGCTGGTGTGGGGGAAGAGAGTCTTGAGACTCTGGCAGAGGATGCCATGCTCCAGCAGCGCTTGTTAATCAACAATCCTCGAGACGTTAGTTACGATGATGCGCTGGGAATCTATCGCGCAGCGTTTTGAACGCGCCATCCCGGCAAAAGCTGCTGCCGCTTAAATCACAGCGAGGTAATTGAATGTCCAGAGCTCAGCCGCCCGCGCGCAGGTCCTACCGCTGGTTTACGGCTATCACGACACGCTGGTCCGACAATGATGTCTATGGGCACGTAAACAATGTTATTTATTACAGCTACTTTGATTCCGTGGCTAACCGTTACCTCATTGATGAGGGCGGCTTGGATATTCACGATGGCGAAACCGTAGGGCTTGTGGTGAATTCTGGCTGCGATTACTACTCGCCGGTGGCGTACCCCGAACCCCTGGAGGGAGCGTTGCGCGTCGATCGATTAGGCAACAGCTCAGTACAGTACGGCATTGGCATTTTTCGCGAGGGACATGATCAAGCCTGTGCTAATGGCACATTCACGCATGTTTTTGTTGATCGCGCCAGTAACAAGCCAGTCCCCATTCCCGCACGGATGCGCGAAGCGCTGGCGGCGATTGCGCTAGATCGCTAGCGCTTCGAGGTACCCACCAAAAATGCAATCGTCGCACTGAACATGAGCGCGGAGAACAAAGCCGGTCCGAAGGGCGCCAAAGGGTAGAGCAGGCCCCCAATGATGGGTCCGCTCACAAATCCCACGGCAGGGCAGGCAGAAATCACTCCCGCCGCGCCTCCTTGTTCTTCCGGGCTCACAGCAATAGAGGCGCCCGCAGTGATAGCGGGCATGGACAAGCCCAGACCTGTCCCCAGTAGAGCCATTCCCATGGCGAGTATTGTGAAATTGGGGAAACTCGCGATCAGTAGTGACCCCAAGGCCATGGACGCCAGCCCCGTGCGTACAAAGACGTGAGGTGGGAGCTTTAGCCGCTGCATGGCAGTCACCTGAACGATGAAGGTGAATACTGCGGACACCATCAGAGCAGCGCCCGTATATTGGGCGGTTTCTACGCCGGTGAGTTCCAGCTGGTCCTGAAGTTGAAACCCCAGGGTCTGTTGAATCGCTGAAAAACCTGTGAACAAGCCAATTGCTGTCAGCGCAAAACGTCGTATACGCGGATCTAAAAATCGCATGCGCTTTGGTCGGGTATGGCTGACGCGCTGCGGTGCCGGAATGCTAGGCAGTGCCCTCCAAACCAGGAGCGCAGCCGCGGCAGATAAGGCGCCGGCAAAGTATAGAGGTGCAAGTAAACCCAGCGTCGCGAGGGCTCCACTCACGGCGGGCCCCAGAATCATACCCAGGCTGTTGGCCGTGCCAAGCTTGGCCATTGCGGCCGTGCGTTCACTGGTACTCGTGCTATCTGCGGCGTAAGCGGTTGTTGAGGGGCTTGAAGCCGACATCACAACAGATTGGCTGCAGCGAGTGATCAGGGCGATTCCATAGAGTGAGAGCCCAGACAGTACGCCAGCAAGCCCGGCCATAAATACAGAGGTAAAAAGCAGTGTGCCTACGGTGTACCCAATGAGACCAATGAGGATCACCGGCTTACGACCAACCCTGTCCGACAGTCGGCCCCAATACGGTGAAGCGATAGCGAACACCAAGGCGGATAGCGCAATGATCGAGGTGATTTGCACCTCTGCCAGATCAACCTCTCGACCAAGGGGCGCCAGAATCGCAAATACGAGCGACTGACCAATGCCCGTCGCCATGAGCGCTGTGATGAGCACCAATAGTTGCCGGCGTGTAAGCGTCTCGCTCATTAGCTATTCGGTTGTTCAGTTGCTGGCGTTTCCGACCGAGTAGCTGTCAGAGCGCTTTCTGTCTTGTCGCGAAACAGTCGGGCATAGGCGGTCGGGAACAAACGCACAATCCAATCGATGACCCTGGCGTCACCGCCAATGAGGAGTCGTCTCTGGCCTTTTTCCGCGGCACGGAGAATCTGCCGAGCAGCATCTTCGGCACTGGTTCGCACATGCTGTTCGAACATTTCCTGCTGAGACTCGGGAGTCGCATTCGGGTCAGCGTTGCGAGCCCTTCGGGCGATATTGGTATCTATTCCGCCAGGGTGGACGCAGCACAGCTTAATAGGACTATCCTCAAGGTCCAGTTCTTGGCGGAGAGATTCGCTAAAACCCCGAACCGCGAACTTGGCAGCGTTGTAAGCTGATTGATGAGGCACCGCGATTAGACCGAAAACCGACGAAATGTTGACCAGATGGCTGCGCTCTGCCTTTTCAAGGACTGGGATGAACGACTGACAGCCATGTACTACGCCCCAGAAATTGATGTTCATCAGCCAGTGAAAGTCTTCCAGGTTGGTTTCTGCGACGGAAGCCATAAGGTCTACGCCGGCGTTGTTAACCACCAGATGCAGGGCAGGGGTGATCTCACCGACCGCCGTGGCCCAGCTTTTTACGGCCTCGGCATTCGATACATCCACCACGGTGCTATGGGTGCTTACTGTCGTATTGGTAAAACTGGCCGTAGTGGCGGCTAGACCAGCTTCGTCCACGTCCGACAGGTATAAGTGACAGCCTGCGGCATTCAGTTGCTGGGCGAGCGCGCGGCCAATACCGGAGCCGGCACCTGTGATTGCAGCGTGCTTATTTCTGAAATAGTTCATTTTGAGAATCCGCCGGGGAATATAGCCATCATAGGCAGGGAGGCGAGCGTCAGCCAGCGCTTAGTTTGTGGATCATCCGTATGGACAGAAAACAGGCGATTTCGTACACTGCGCACCCACGACCAGACTGCGTGTCTGGCGTAACACATTGATGACACAAAATTCTGAGCTGCCGGCATTAACGCACATTAACAATTCAAGGAAAGCGAGATGAGAACCACTCATCTCGCTTTTTTTTGAGCCTGCGAGCGGACTGCCTGCGCCCCTGGAGGAACGATTGACCCGTCCCGCAATTCTAGTTCTTGAAGACGGCAGCGTATTCCATGGGATATCCATCGGCGCTGCCGATACATCCGTTGGAGAAGTCGTGTTCAACACGGCCATGACTGGCTATCAGGAGATTCTTACTGATCCCTCCTACGCCCGTCAGATCGTAACGCTCACCTACCCTCATATTGGTAATACCGGCACGAATCCCGAAGACGAAGAATCGTCGCAAATCTGGGCATCTGGCTTGGTTATTCGCGACCTCCCTCTTTTGGCGAGTAATTTTCGTAACACTCAAGCATTAGACGACTATCTGCGGGAGCGCGGTGTGGTGGGCATTGCCGAGATCGATACACGGCGCCTTACCAGAGTGCTTCGGGACAAAGGCGCGCAGAATGGTTGTCTCATGGCGACCGATGCACCGGATGTCGATGCGGCTCTGGCCCTTGCTAAGGGGTTTGGCGGGCTTAAAGGTTTGGATCTTGCGAAAGAGGTCTCCATCACCGAAAGCTACAGTTGGACCGCCGGTACCTGGGAGCTGGGCGAGGGCTTCGCGGATCCGGCCAGCTCAGACATGCCCTGGCATGTGGTTGCCTACGATTTTGGTGTGAAGCGCAATATTCTGCGTATGCTCGCGGATCGCGGCTGTCGCCTCACCGTTGTGCCCGCACAGACGAGTGCCAGTGAGGTGCTCGCTTTAAACCCTGACGGAGTATTCCTCTCTAATGGTCCGGGCGATCCGGAGCCATGTGACTACGCTATAACAGCCATTAGAGAACTTTTAGAAACGGGCATACCTATCTTTGGGATCTGCCTAGGCCATCAGCTACTGGCTCTTGCCAGCGGAGCCCAGACGCTAAAGATGAAGTTTGGTCATCACGGCGCCAACCACCCGGTTCAGGATCTTCGCAATCAAACGGTGATGATTACCAGCCAGAATCACGGTTTTGCGGTGAATGACAGCGCGCTGCCGGATTGTCTAACTGTGACACACCGCTCGCTGTTTGATGGAACCTTGCAGGGTATTGAGCGAAACGATAAGCCCGCCTTTAGTTTTCAGGGCCATCCCGAGGCGAGTCCCGGCCCTCATGAGCCGAGTGTGCTCTTCGACCATTTCATCAGCCTGATGCAGCAGCGGGCGGGGTAAGCACATGCCAAAGCGTACAGACATCCAAAGTATTCTGATCGTAGGCGCCGGCCCCATCGTTATTGGGCAGGCCTGCGAGTTCGATTACTCCGGGGCTCAGGCCTGCAAGGCGCTGCGCGAAGAGGGTTACCGGGTCATTCTGGTTAACTCTAACCCCGCCACGATTATGACTGACCCGGCGATGGCGGATGCTACCTACATTGAGCCTATCGAGTGGCGTACGGTGCAGCGGATCATCGAGGTGGAAAAGCCCGATGCACTGCTGCCGACCATGGGCGGGCAAACTGCTCTGAACTGCGCGCTGGATCTGGCAAGAGAAGGCGTTCTAGAAGCTAATGGTGTGGAGCTTATTGGTGCTACCAAAGAGGCGATCGATAAAGCTGAAGACCGCGAACTATTCGACAAGGCCATGAAGCGTATCGGGCTGGAAACGCCGCGAGCATCCTTTGCCCGCTCCATGGACGAGGCGCACGCCGTTCTCGACTCTATCGGTTTTCCCTGCATTATCCGGCCCTCTTTTACTATGGGTGGATCCGGCGGAGGTATCGCTTACAACCGCGAAGAGTTTGAAGAGATCTGCGTTCGTGGTCTGGACCTTTCGCCGACCTCGGAGCTTTTAATCGATGAGTCGCTCATCGGTTGGAAGGAGTACGAGATGGAGGTGGTGCGCGATCACAACGACAACTGCATCATCATTTGCGCCATCGAGAACTTCGATGCCATGGGTGTGCACACGGGAGACTCCATTACGGTAGCCCCAGCGCAAACCCTGACGGACAAGGAATATCAGATCATGCGCAACGCCTCTCTGGCAGTGCTGCGTGAAATCGGCGTGGAGACAGGCGGCTCGAACGTACAGTTCGGCATGTGCCCCGATACGGGACGCATGGTGGTGATTGAGATGAACCCCAGGGTTTCTCGGTCGTCAGCGCTGGCCTCTAAGGCCACGGGATTCCCCATTGCCAAAGTGGCCGCCAAACTGGCGGTTGGATACACCCTCGATGAACTTAAGAATGACATTACCGGCGGAGCAACGCCTGCGTCCTTCGAACCTTCTATCGATTACGTGGTCACGAAGATTCCACGTTTCGCTTTTGAAAAATTCAATGCGGCAGATGCTCGCTTAACAACGCAGATGAAGTCTGTAGGCGAAGTGATGGCGATCGGTCGGAATTTTCAGGAGTCTCTGCAGAAGGCCTTGCGTGGCCTCGAAGTGGGTGCCTCGGGTCTGGAGTCACGTTTGGGCCCCGATGATCTTGAACCCAGCGATGAGTTGATCAGTGAATTGATTAACCCGGGAGCCGATCGCATTTGGCATTTGGCGGACGCCTTTCGTTTGGGAATGTCCGTCGAAGAAGTCTACGGGCACTCAGGTGTAGATCCCTGGTACCTCGTTCAGATAGAGGACATCGTAAAAGACGAAGAGTTGATTGCAGAGGGTTCTCTTGCGGACCTGGATGCGGAGCGCTTGTACCGCCTCAAGCGCAAAGGCTTTGCCGATCGACGCTTGGCAGCACTCCTTGATGAGAGCGAGACCTCGGTGCGTGAGCATCGGCAAGCTCTGGATATTCGGCCTGTCTACAAGCGCGTGGACACCTGTGCGGCAGAGTTTGAGTCCAGCACCGCCTATATGTATTCCACCTACGACGAAGAGTGCGAAGCACAGCCCAGCGATCGTCCCAAGATTTTGGTGATCGGCGGTGGCCCCAACCGCATCGGCCAGGGTATTGAGTTCGACTACTGCTGTGTGCACGCGGTGTTGGCGATGCGTGAAGATGGCTACGAAACCATCATGGTGAACTGCAACCCCGAGACAGTTTCAACAGATTACGACACCTCGGATCGCCTGTATTTCGAGCCGGTTACCCTGGAAGACGTGCTCGAGATCGTCGCCAAGGAGAAGCCCGAAGGCGTGATTGTGCAGTTTGGTGGCCAGACGCCGCTGAAGCTTGCCCGCGCTCTTGAAGCTGCGGGTGTGCCTATTATCGGCACGACCCCTGATGCGATTGACCGCGCGGAGGATCGCGAGCGGTTCCAGCACCTCATTCAGGATCTGGACTTGTTGCAGCCGGCTAACACCACGGTTCGCAGCGTTGAAGAGGCTGTTGAGGCGGCGCGCAGTATCGGTTATCCGTTGGTGGTTCGCCCTTCCTATGTTTTGGGCGGCCGTGCGATGGAGATAGTGTATCGAGAAGAAGATCTGCTTCGCTACATGCGTGATGCGGTGTCGGTGAGCGATGAGTCTCCGGTTCTTCTTGACAGCTTTTTGAGCGCCGCAATCGAGGTCGATATCGATGCGGTGTCTGATGGTGAGCAGGTCGTGATTGGCGCCATCATGCAGCATATCGAGCAAGCCGGTGTGCATTCAGGAGATTCGGCGTGTTCATTACCGCCCTACAGCCTTCCCGCAGATGTGCAAGATCAAATGCGCGAGCAGGTGAAGCAAATGGCCTTAGCACTGGGTGTTAAAGGTTTGATGAATGTGCAGCTGGCCTGGCAGGACGAAAAGATTTATGTGATCGAGGTGAACCCTCGTGCCTCGCGTACGGTGCCCTTTGTGTCCAAGTGTATTGGTACGTCCTTGGCGAAGATCGCGGCACGCTGTATGGCTGGGGTAAGTCTTGAAGATCAAGGTTTTACCGCAGAGATAGTGCCGGACTTCTTCAGCGTGAAAGAAGCGGTAATGCCTTTTAACAAATTCCCTGGAGTCGATCCCATTCTTGGGCCTGAGATGAAGTCAACGGGCGAAGTCATGGGTACCGGGGATAGTTTTGCGGATGCTTTCGCTAAGGCCATGTTGGCCGCGGGAGATCCTCCCCCGCGGAGCGGTACTCTGCTTATCAGCGTGCGCGATGTCGATAAGCCCGGCGCGGTTAACTTCGCAAAGCAAATGGTTGATTTGGGCTTTAGCCTCGCCGCTACCGGCGGTACTGCCGACGCCCTTGAAGGTGCAGGACTGGAGGTCCGCCGCGTTAAGAAGGTACTCGAGGGCCGCCCGCATATCGTCGATATGATCAAGAATGACGAAGCAGACATTATTATCAACACCACGGAAGGGCGCCGGGCTATCGCCGATTCGGCCCCTATTCGAGCCAGTGCTGAAGCGCACCGGGTTTTCTATACAACAACGCTTGCCGCGGCGGAGGCTATCTGCCTGACCTTGCAGCGAGAAGGGGATAAGACGGTTCGCCGTCTACAGGATCTCCACAGGAGCATGCATTAATGAGTAAGGTGCCGATGACAGCGCATGGGGAAGAAGCTTTGCGCGCAGAACTCGAGCAATTGAAGAAGGTAGATCGTCCGCGCATTGTGCAGGCGATTGCAGAGGCTCGTGAACACGGCGATCTTAAAGAGAACGCTGAATATCACGCGGCACGAGAGCAGCAGAGTTTTGCCGAAGGCCGTATCCTGGATATTGAAGGCAAGTTGTCTCACGCGCAGGTGATCGACGTGACCACTATTCCCTACACCGGGAAGGTGATCTTCGGTGTGACCGTCGACCTAATCAATGTCGAGAACGATGATACGGTGACCTATCGCATCGTGGGCGATGATGAAGCGGATGCAAAGCAGAATCTGATTTCGGTGAATTCACCTATCGCTCGTGCGCTTATCGGTAAAGAGGAAGGTGATGTCGTTGTGGTGCGTGCGCCGGGCGGTGACCGAGAGTATGAGATTGATCAGGTGCGCCACCTTTAACGGCAGCGATTACATCAGCCATATTTGACTGACAGCGACCGGCCGTCGACGACGATTATCTACGAACGATTACGACGGCAACGAGAGCATCTTTTGGGCGTTGAGGACAGCTTGACGCTGAGTGCTTAGCCCAGCATTCGGAGTAAATTCGATTTCTTAGGGTCCGGCTTTGCACTGTGGCGCAGTATTAACGCGGTGTTTCCTATCCGTTGCACCAGCTCCGCACCACTATCCTTGAGCATTTGCTCGATAACCTCATCTCGAGCTTCACGGCTGCCCACCGCCAGCTTGATCTTGATGAGTTCGTGATCTTCGAGTGCACGTTCAAGTTCGAGTTGTACCGACTCGCTGAGACCGTTGCCTGCGATGGTGACAACAGGATTTAGTTTGTGGCCGATAGCGCGAAGTTGGCGCGTATTGGTTTTGCGAGTCATGCTAGGGTAAACCGATTAAGTCAGCGGGGCGCGGAGTCTACACTAGAGTGGCAATGGGACCCAAATACCGGGCGAGTGCCCGGATTGATCTTTCAGGAACGGGAAATGGTTAAAAAGCGGTCGAGCAGCAAAGCATGGCTGCGCGAGCATCGGGATGACCCCTACGTGCAACAGGCACAGAGGGATGGCTATCGCTCCCGTGCTTGCTACAAGCTCCTTGAGCTGCAAGAACGGGAGCGGATCATCCGGCCCGGCATGACCGTATTGGACCTGGGAAGTGCTCCGGGCGGCTGGTCTCAGGTAGCAGTTGAGCTGGTTGGGGCCAAAGGACAGGTCATTGCCTCAGATATTTTGCCCATGGACAGTATTGATGGAGTTGACTTTGTTCAAGGAGATTTCACGGAAAATGAAGTATTTGAGCGAATTTTGCAGGAGATGGGCGACAAAACTGCGGACCTTGTAATATCGGATATGGCCCCCAATATGAGTGGTGTGAGCGCTGTTGATCAACCGAAGTCCATTTATCTGGTTGAGCTTGCGTTGGATATGGCCTGTCGAGTTCTCGCTCCTGGTGGCTCTTTTGTCACCAAAGTGTTTCAGGGAGAGGGTTTTGACGAGCTGTTTAGAGCAACTCGCGAGCAGTTCGACAAGGTTTTAACCCGAAAACCGTCGGCCTCCAGACCGCGCTCCCGAGAGGTGTATTTAGTGGCTAGAGGTCGTCTGGTAGCACCGGACGACGAATAGAGAATGTTTGGAGTGGCCCAAGCAGGCGTTTGTCCCGTAAAAAACGCTATACTGGTCGACCGGCAACAGCTGGACAATGCGCTTCGGCGATGGAGTCCCGCGACACGCAGCAAAACGCTGCGGTGGTCGATGAATTTTCGGCGGTGGCCCATAGAAGCTGCCGCAGCAATGAGGTAACGATTTTGAACGATATGGCCAAAAACCTGCTGCTGTGGGTCGTGATAGCTGCAGTACTGCTGTCAATCTTCAACAACTTCAGCATGCAGACGCCCACCGAGCGTATGGTTTACTCCGAGTTTATTCAGGAAATCCAGCGCGATCAGGTTCGTAAGGTCACTATTGATGGGCTGACCATCGCGGGTGAGCGCTTTGACGGTTCTTACTTCGAAACCACGCGCCCCATGGTGGAAGATCCTAAGCTCATGGACGACCTCCTGACCCACCAGGTTGAAGTCGAAGGCAAAGAGCCCGAGCAGCAGAGCGTTTGGACACAGCTTCTCGTCGCTAGCTTCCCCATTCTCATCATCATTGCGGTGTTCATGTTCTTTATGCGCCAGATGCAAGGCGGTGGCGGTGGTCGTGGCGGCCCGATGAGCTTCGGCAAGAGTAAAGCCAAACTGCTGGGCGAAGATCAAATCACCACAACGTTTGCAGATGTTGCCGGTGTCGACGAAGCTAAAGAAGACGTGCAGGAGCTCGTGGAATTTCTACGTGACCCTGGCAAGTTTCAGAAGCTCGGTGGGCGTATTCCCCGCGGCGTGTTGATGGTAGGTCAGCCTGGTACGGGTAAGACTCTTCTTGCAAAAGCTATTGCAGGCGAAGCTAAAGTGCCGTTCTTCTCGATTTCGGGTTCCGACTTTGTAGAGATGTTCGTCGGTGTCGGTGCCTCGCGTGTACGTGACATGTTTGATCAAGCCAAAAAGCAGGCTCCATGCATCATCTTCATCGACGAGATCGACGCTGTAGGTCGGCATCGTGGCGCGGGGCTTGGCGGTGGTCATGATGAGCGAGAGCAGACCCTCAACCAGCTGTTGGTGGAAATGGATGGCTTTGAAGTCAATGACGGTGTCATCGTTATTGCGGCGACGAACCGTCCCGACGTACTGGACCCCGCGCTTTTGCGACCCGGGCGCTTCGATCGTCAGGTCGTTGTGGGCTTGCCGGATATTCGTGGTCGAGAGCAGATCCTTAAGGTACACATGCGTAAGGTGCCGCTGGCTGAAGATGTAGAAGCATCCAAGATCGCTAGAGGCACGCCTGGGTTTTCCGGTGCGGATTTGGCTAACCTAGTGAACGAAGCGGCGCTGTTCTCTGCACGCTCGGGTTCAAGAACCGTCGGCATGAC
This sequence comes from Congregibacter brevis, assembly GCF_045689245.1. Taxonomy (GTDB): domain Bacteria; phylum Pseudomonadota; class Gammaproteobacteria; order Pseudomonadales; family Halieaceae; genus Congregibacter; species Congregibacter brevis. The sequence continues at coordinate 1,274,458 of NZ_CP136865.1, forward strand.
GCAGTTTGAGCTCGCGAAAGACAAGATCATGATGGGCGCTGAGCGCAAGTCCATGGTGATGTCTGAGGACGAAAAACGGAATACCGCCTATCACGAAGCGGGGCACGCTATCGTTGGCCGGATCATGCCTGAGCACGATCCCGTTTATAAAGTCAGCATTATTCCTCGAGGTCGCGCACTGGGTGTGACTATGTTCCTGCCAGAGGAAGATCGTTACTCGCACAGTCGCCGTCATATAATCAGTCAGATTTGCAGCCTCTTTGGCGGGCGAATTGCTGAAGAAATGACGCTGGGGCCCGACGGCATTACAACCGGTGCCTCCAATGATATTCAGCGTGCGACAGAGATAGCTCGCAACATGGTCACCAAGTGGGGATTGTCCGAAAAGATGGGACCGCTCTTGTATGACGAAGGTGGCGAAGAGGTGTTCTTGGGTCGTAGCGCTGGCCAGTCTCACAAAGCGATGTCTGATGAGACAGCGAAGCAGATTGACGCTGAGGTCCGTCGGATTATCGACGAGTGCTACCGTAAAGCGCAGGACATCCTGGAAGAACACGTGGACAAGCTGCATGTCATGTCGGATGCACTTATGCATTACGAGACTATCGACGCGGATCAGATCGACGACATTATGGCGGGACGAACGCCTCGCGAGCCTAGCGACTGGAGCAAGAAGGATGGCGACAGCGATTCTGGCTCTTCTTCAGCGGCTGGGTCCGACACTGCGGATCGCAGTGGACCCATCGGTGGGCCAGCCGGCGAGCACTGAGCTGCTCTCGGATGCAGCAGTAACCTTTTGACCGCCTTTGAAGGTGCCGGTAAAGGCGCCGGCGCGACGCTCAGTTGCGCCGGTACCGTTCTTGATCTCTCCTCGCCCATTGTCATGGGCGTTCTTAACGTAACTCCTGATTCCTTTTCCGACGGTGGTCTCTGGATGGCGGATGGTCGCCCCGACCTGGATGCGCTGCGGCGTGAAGCCACGGCGATGGTGGATGCTGGAGCCCGAATTCTCGATATAGGTGGCGAGTCGACGCGGCCGGGTGCTGTGGCGGTTTCTGAGCAGCAGGAGCTGGATCGAGTTCTACCTGTGTTTGAGGCCCTGCGCGCCGAGACTGATGCCGTGTTGTCTCTGGACAGCAGTACGCCGGCTGTTATGCGAGCAGCCGCATCCGCGGGAGCAGGCTTGCTCAACGACGTAAGGGCGCTTCAGCGAGATGGCGCCTTGGATACCGCTGCAAAGCTGGGCTTGCCCGTATGTCTTATGCATATGCAAGGTGCGCCTGAGACTATGCAAAACGCCCCCGCATATCGTGATGTCGTGCGGGAAGTTACGGAGTTTCTGCAAGACAGGGCGAATGCCTGCATCAGCGCAGGCCTGGCGCAATCACAAATCGTTGTGGACCCGGGCTTCGGTTTTGGGAAAACACTTGAGCATAATCTTGTCCTGCTAGCTCAGCTTACGCGTCTTAGATCGCTGGGTTTCCCGATTGTGGCAGGCTTATCACGGAAGTCGCTCATTGCTAAACTTACCGGCCGCGAGCTGGAGAGTCGGCTCCCGGGAAGCCTTGCATTGGCGATGCTTGCTGCGCAGCATGGCGCAGTAATTCTGCGCGTCCATGACGTTGCGGAAACAACCGATGTTTTGCGAATACTCCAGGCGGTGAAGGACGTCCATACTCCATGAAGAAACGTTATTTTGGTACTGATGGCATACGCGGTCTGGTTGGTGAGGCCCCGATCACGCCTGACTTCGTACTCAAGCTGGGCTGGGCCTGCGGTCGAGTTTTCACCAGGCTCATGGGTTCCGAGGGACGTTGTAGCGTCATCATCGGAAAGGACACACGCGTTTCTGGATACATGTTCGAGTCTGCTCTGGAAGCGGGTTTGGTGGCGGCGGGCGTTGATGTAAAGCTGTTGGGTCCGATGCCTACTCCCGCAGTGGCTTTGATGACGCGTACTCAAAACGCAGACGCAGGGATTGTAATCAGCGCGTCTCATAACCCTTACTTTGACAATGGCATCAAGTTCTTTTCTGCCAGCGGATCAAAGCTTCCCGATGATATTGAGCTTGCTATCGAAGCTGAGCTCGACCTGCCCTTAAGCTGTGTCGAGTCACACGACATCGGCAAGGTTCAGCGGGTGGTAGACGCGGCGGGTCGCTACATCGAGTTTTGCAAGTCGACGGTTCCTGAGGGTTTTAGCCTGCGCGGATTGAAGATTGCCATGGATTGCGCGCACGGCGCGACCTACCACATTGCACCCAGCGTATTATCAGAGTTGGGCGCGCAGGTGATTCCCATCGGTATCTCTCCCGATGGCTTCAATATCAACGAGGGCGTGGGTTCCACCCATATGGGCACCCTTGCGGAGACTGTTCGAGAGAACGATTGCGACTTGGGTATTGCTTACGACGGCGACGGTGACCGCGTGTTGTTTGTTGATGATCAGGGCGAAACGGTAGACGGCGATCAACTACTCTACGTGATCGCCATGCATCGATTGCGCGAAGGCAGTTCTGATACCGGGGTAGTCGGCACTTTGATGTCCAATCTTGGTCTCGAATTAGCCTTGAGAGACGAGGGCCTACAGTTCGTCCGAGCGCAGGTGGGCGATCGGTATGTGCGCGAGATGATGGAAGCGCAGAGCTGGCATTTGGGGGGAGAGTCTTCAGGCCACATTATTTGCTCGGACGTGACAACGACCGGTGACGGGATTGTTTCGTCGTTGCAGGTACTTAGGGCCTTGCGAGGCGCCGGGCAAAGCTTGCGTGAAGTGTTGGCCGATGTTCCGTTACTCCCTCAGACCATGATTAACGTGCGAGTGAGCCCGGGGGGCAGCGTAGACTCGCAGCCAGCGGTGATAAAAGCTGTTGCCCAGGTCGAGGAAGAGTTAGGCGATAGTGGTCGGGTACTTTTGCGTCCTTCGGGTACGGAGCCTGTTATTCGAGTAATGATCGAGGGGCGGGATGCTGAGCAGGTTGAGCGGCTTTGTCGCTCCCTTGCGCAGACCGTTGAGGGTGTTATGGCGGCAGCCTGAGCGCATTGCCGAGACTAAGATCATTATGAAAGCGACTGCCGTCTTTTCTTGCCCCCAGCAGACAGCTTGGGTAGTATTGCGCGCCCTCGCGACGCGGAGCTTATAGCTATGCGACAGCCGCTGGTCATTGCCAACTGGAAAATGCACGGTAAAGGCGCTTTTAATCAGGCCCTTGTTAGCGATTTTTTGGCTCTGTTGAAAGAGTATCGAGCTGCTTGTGTTCTGTGCCCACCCACCGTTTATCTGGGGCAGGTTGCACAGTTGCTGGGTTCACGCGACGTTATGTTGGGTGCACAGGATTGCAGTCATATTGACGAAGGCGCTTATACCGGCGAGGTATCCGCAGAGATGCTTCGAGATTGCGGTTGTGAATGGGTAATAGTGGGCCATTCGGAGCGACGACAGTATCACCAGGAGTCGGACGCTTTGCTTGCGGCGAAGCTAACGAGAGCGCAGCGGGCCGGTTTAACGCCTGTGTTGTGCGTTGGTGAAACGCAGGAGCAGCGCGAAGCCGGGGCGGCGGAGCATGTCGTCAAAGCGCAGTTGTTGGGCGCGTTGAGTGATCTGTCGGATCTCAAGGGATTGGCTATTGCTTACGAGCCTGTGTGGGCCATAGGTACAGGATTGACCGCTACACCAGAGCAGGCGCAAGACATGCACGCGTTTATTCGGAGTGTGTTGCGTGAATTTGATGCCGCAAATGCAGATGCCTTGCGGATCCTCTACGGAGGTAGTGTCAAAGCGGGCAATGCGGCGGAGTTGTTTGCCCAAACGGATATTGATGGTGCGTTAGTGGGTGGGGCATCTCTTGATGCGGAAGCCTTTGCTGCCATTGTAAGTGCGGCGTAAGTGCGGCGTAAGTGCGGCTTAGGTAGAAACAATATAAACAGCAGGGGTGATATTAACGCCGCTGCAACGAGGTTTTAGGAAATGAGTGCGCAATTGATTGAACAGCTGGTACTGGTGACGCATTTGTTGCTGTCACTGGCGATTATCGGTCTGATCATCCTTCAGCAGGGTAAAGGCGCAGATGCGGGTGCATCTTTTGGCGCGGGAGCATCGCAGACTGTTTTTGGTAGTACCGGCAGTGGCAATGTTCTCACTCGTGCCACGGCATGGATGGTTACCCTGTTTTTTGTAACAAGCTTTGGTTTGGCAATTATTGCAAAGAACAAAACGGCGACGGTAGATGAGTTTGTGATCCCCGTTCCGACAAATTCCGCACCCACGACACTGGACTCAGACATCCAAGCTGTGGATGATACGCTCCCGGCGAATGAGGGTGACCTTCCGGTGCTGGATGACAGTATGCCGTCAATGAGTGCTGATGGGTTTGAAGCGGAAGTTGAGGCTGCGTCGGAGGATATCCCGCAGTCTTAAGAAAGATATGCCGAAGTGGTGGAATTGGTAGACACGCTATCTTGAGGGGGTAGTGCGCTATGCGCGTGGGGGTTCAAGTCCCCCCTTCGGCACCATAAAGAAGTCCAGGATGAACTTATTTTCATTACTGGCAAATGTGGGCTCCGTTGAGCTTGCGTGACGTGTTGGCCGCACCTATAATACGCGGCCTCTCACGGGGGCAGCTTAAGGGAGTGTCCCGCGAGTCGAAGAAAGTTTTCGGTTCGCAGAGAAAAGTTTTGATGCGGGGTGGAGCAGCCTGGTAGCTCGTCGGGCTCATAACCCGAAGGTCGTCGGTTCAAATCCGGCCCCCGCTACCAACACTATCAAGAACACCGTTAGCTCCAAAGACCGACGGTGTGAATAAAAAAGCCCCTTATGGGGCTTTTTTATTGGCTTGCCTTTTGTGTCGGCCTTGCGGATATGTCCGCCCTGTGGATGTGTCTGGCCCGCTGACAGCTAAGCAAGTGATAGATGTAAACAGTAAGTTTTACCGGATAAGAGGAGGCTGGCGGTGAGTGCACGAGAAAACAAGCTGCAGGCATTGCTAGCGCCTACGGTAGAAGCATTAGGCTTTGAACTATGGGGAACGGAGTTCCTTATTCAGGGCAAGCACAGTGTTTTAAGGCTGTATATAGAGTCTGAAAACGGTGTGCAGGTAACTGATTGCGCAGCAGTGAGTGAGCAGGTGGGCGCGGTGCTTGATGTTGAAGAGCCCATAGGCGGCGAGTACACACTTGAAGTGTCGTCTCCCGGTGTTGATCGCCGTTTGTTTCGGTTGGAGCAATACCTGGCGTATGTGGGTCAGGAAGTAGAACTGCGTTTACGCAGTCCCTTCGAAGGACGTCGCAAGTTCAAGGGCATTCTTAGGGGCATAGAAGACGACGATATTGTGTTGCTTGTGGATGACCACGAGTATCTGTTGCCTTATGGCGACGTGGACCGGGCGCAGCTGACACTGCGTATTTGAGCAACCCTCGAGGTTGTTGTTACGAGGCTTTAGAACGATGACAAAAGAAATATTGCTGGTAGCGGAAGCGGTATCCAATGAGAAAGGTGTGTCCGAAGACATCATCTTTGAGGCGATAGAGTCCGCGCTGGCCATGGCCACCAAGAAGCGTTACGACGAAGACGCCGATATTGAAGTCACTATTGATCGTGAAACCGGTGACTACGAGACCGTACGCCGATGGTTGGTCGTGCCTGATGATGAGCTGGCACTACTGGGAACACAGTTCACGACGGAAGAAGCTATTGAGCAGGACGAGTCCCTCAAGCCCGGTGACGTGTATCAGGAGCAGGTGGAGAACGTCGGGTTCGGACGTATCGCCGCCCAGACTGCGAAGCAAGTGATTGTTCAGAAGGTCCGTGATGCGGAGCGCGCTCAGGTTGTTGAGCAATACGAAACCCGTGTAGGTGAGTTGGTTGCCGGCACGGTTAAGAAGGTGACTCGCGACAACGTGATTGTGGATCTTGGTAACAACGCTGAAGGTTTGCTGCCACGAGAACAGTTGGTGGGGCGGGAAACGTTCCGCATCAACGATCGCGTACGTGCCATTCTCAAGGAAATTAGTACAGAGACTCGTGGGCCGCAGTTGATCCTCAGCCGTGCTTGCCCAGAGATGCTCATCGAACTGTTTAAGATCGAGGTACCTGAGATTTCTGAGGAAGTGATTCAGATTCGCAGTGCCGCTCGTGATCCTGGGTCTCGAGCAAAGATTGCGGTTAAGACCAACGACCAGCGTATCGATCCTGTCGGCGCATGTGTTGGGATGCGTGGATCTCGAGTACAAGCCGTCTCTAACGAGTTGGATAACGAGCGCGTCGATATCGTGCTTTGGGACGACAACCCCGCGCAGCTGGTGATCAACGCGATGTCGCCTGCGGAAGTGGAGTCCATTGTTGTAGACGAAGAAAACGGCACTATGGATGTTGCTGTAGCCGAGGACAATCTCGCGCAGGCTATTGGCCGAGCTGGCCAGAACGTACGTCTCGCGAGCGAGCTTACTGCCTGGACGATCAACGTCATGAGTGTCGACGAAGCGCTGGAGAAGCAGGAAGCCGAAGCCGGTCAGGTTATTCAGACCTTTATGGATAAGCTTGATGTCGATGAAGACGTTGCGGGCATCCTTGTTGATGAAGGCTTCACCACACTGGAAGAAGTGGCTTACGTCCCGCTGGAAGAAATGACTTCCATTGACGGTTTTGACGAAGACATAGCGGAAGAGCTTCGCGCTCGCGCGAAGGACGCTTTGCTGACATTGGCGATCGCCTCGGAAGAAGAACTTGGCGCCCAGGAGCCAGCAGAAGATCTGCTGACTATGGATGGCATGGATCGCCACCTTGCATTCATTCTCTCTAGTCGCGGCATCGTGACGATGGAAGATCTTGCAGAGCAGGGTGTCGACGAGTTGATGGACATCGAAGATATGACCGAAGAGCGTGCTGGTGAGCTGATCATGACTGCTCGCGCACCGTGGTTCGAGGAAGAGTCGGCCTGATTAACCCTCTGGTAGTAGTAACGCAGGGTAAACGGGTCACAAGGGAGACAGCGCGATGGCGCAGGTAACAGTAGAACAACTGGCAGAAACAGTCGGCGCACCGGTAGAGCGCTTGCTGGCGCAAATGAAAGATGCGGGCTTGCCTCATAGTGCGGCAGAACAAGCCGTGTCTGATGAGGACAAGCAGACGCTGCTGGCGTTCCTTAAGGCAAGCCATGGTGAGTCCACGGCTGCGCCCAAGCGCATCACCTTAAAGCGCAAGACTATTAGCACCTTGCGCGGTGCCGGCGGTTCCCAGGGCAAGAAGACCGTTAACGTGGAAGTGCGTAAGAAGCGCACCTACGTGAAGCGAGATGTCCTTGAGGAAGATGCAGCTGATACGCCTGCAGCGGCCCTGGACGATCTCGTGGAAGAGCCCGTTATAGAGGAAGCGGCAGAGCCGGAAGTAGTCGCCGCGCCTGAGCCGGAGCCCGTTGCGCCTGAGCCGGAGCCCGAGCCCGAGCCTGAAGATGAAAAAGATCTCGATCCTGAGGTATTGCGTCAACGTGCAGCAGCGCGCCGCAAGAAGCAGGAAGCCGAGGAAGCAGAGGCGCGCGCGGCTGCAATAGCAGCGCGTAAGGCTGAGGAAGAACGCAAGGCTGCGGAGGCTGCCGCTGCACCACGGTCAGCCCCAAGCGGTGATATCGCTCGCAAGCCCAAGCGTCTTCATGATGCGCCTGCAGCCCCCGGTCGTGAAGAGCCCCGGAAGAAGAAGTCCCGGGGTCGGGTGGGCTCCGAGCCGCTGGGTCGCGGAAAGCATCGAGGCCACAATTTGTCGCTCTCTGATCTGGAGGCCGCAGAATCTGGTGCTCCTCGTCGTCGCGGTGGCCGCCGTAAAGGTAAGTCCACGCACGAAGAGCATGGCAAGCATGGATTCGAGATGCCCACAGCGAAGAAAGTTTACGAAGTAGAGCTGGCGGACATGATTTCTGTCGGTGGTCTTGCACAGCAGATGTCTGTGAAGTCCGGTGCAGTGATCAAGGAATTGATGAAGCTGGGTGTCATGGCGACCATCAATCAGATGATCGATCAGGATACTGCGACCCTCGTTGTTGAAGAGTTAGGACACTCCGTGAAATTGGTTAGTGCGGATGCGCTTGAGGATAATCTCAGCGAAGCGCTCTCCATGCACGAGGGTGAGATGGAGCCTAGAGCGCCAGTGGTGACTGTAATGGGTCACGTTGATCACGGTAAGACTTCCCTTCTGGACTACATTCGAAAAGCTAAGGTGGCCTCGGGCGAGGCTGGCGGTATTACCCAGCACATTGGCGCCTATCACGTAGAAACAGATCATGGAATGATCTCCTTCCTGGATACTCCGGGGCACGCGGCGTTTACCGCAATGCGTGCTCGCGGTGCGAAGAGCACGGATATCGTGATTCTTGTGGTAGCAGCCGATGACGGTGTGATGCCCCAGACCATTGAGGCAGTTCAGCATGCCAAAGCGGCGGAAGTTCCTCTGATTGTTGCTGTGAATAAAATGGACAAAGAGGGTGCTGACCCTGATCGCGTGAAGAACGAGCTCGCCGCTCAGGAAGTTATTCCTGAAGAGTGGGGTGGCGAATATCAGTTCATTCCTGTGTCGGCATTAACCGGTGACGGCGTTGACGCTCTTCTGGACGCGATTTTGTTACAGGCAGAGCTTCTTGAGCTGCAAGCTCCTCGTGATGTGCCCGCTCAGGGTATTGTCATCGAGTCCCGTTTGGACAAGGGACGCGGTCCCGTAACAACACTGCTGATTCAAAGCGGTACTTTACGTCAAGGCGATATCTGTCTGGCGGGACTGCATTACGGTCGTGTTCGGGCCATGCTCGACGAGAACGGTCAGCCCATTGAAGAAGCCGGGCCGAGTATTCCTGTGGAGATCTTGGGTCTTGATGGAACGCCGGATGCTGGAGACCAGTTTGCGGTGCTTGAGAACGAGAAGCGAGCGCGAGAACTGGCTGACTCCCGTCAGGAGAAGATGCGCGATAGTAAGCTCCAGCGCCAGCAGGCAGCCAAACTCGACAACATGTTTGAGAGTATGACGGCCGGTGAGAAGAAGACGCTCAATGTTGTGGTCAAGGCTGACGTTCGCGGCTCTCTTGAAGCACTGCAAACAGCACTCCTCGAGCTGGGTAACGACGAAGTTCAGGTCAACATCGTTTCCGGTGGCGTGGGTGGTATCGCTGAAACCGATATCAATCTGGCGATGACCTCTGAGGCGGTTGTGTTTGGCTTTAATGTTCGAGCGGATTCTTCTGCGCGGCGTTTGGTGGAAGCTGAAGGTGTTGATCTTCGTTACTACAATGTTATTTACGATTTGATTGATGATGTGAAGCAGGCCTTGTCGGGCATGTTGCCGCCAGAAATGCGCGAAGAGATCGTCGGTATTGCCGAAGTTCGGGATGTATTCCGTTCTCCGAAGTTTGGACAGATCGCGGGTTGCATGGTCACCGAAGGCACGGTCTACCGCTCTAAGCCTATTCGCGTCCTTCGCGACAATGTCGTTATCTATCAGGGCGAACTGGAATCTCTGCGTCGATTTAAAGACGACGCCAATGAGGTACGCAACGGCGTGGAGTGTGGTATCGGCGTTAAGAACTACACCGACGTGAAGGTAGGCGATCAGATCGAAGTCTTCGAGGTTCGAGAGATAGCACGCAGCCTCTAAGGGGCTGCTTTCGCTACTTAAAACACCATGGCCAAAGAGTTTAGTCGGACAGAGCGAGTAGGTGATTACCTGCGTCGCGAGCTTGCGCTGATTATTCAACGGGAAGTGCGTGATCCTCGTTTGGGTATGGTGAGTATTACGGCTGTCGATGTAAGCAGGGATATCTCCCACGCTAAAGTACACTTCACTCTGTTGGGTTCGGACACCGCCGAAGAAGCGAAGCCTTGCACGGACGTTCTCAATAAAGCCGCAGGCTTTTTGCGTTCAGCACTCGCGAGGGACGCTTCTATGCGAAGCGTTCCTAAGCTGCGTTTTTTCTTTGATAGCAGCGTTGGGCGCGGGCGAGACCTTGAAGCATTGATCAGTCGTGCACGATCCGCAGATGATCGTCGTTACGCGGATGTTGAGCGTGACGCTGAGTTATCCGATGAGCATGACGGCTTTGACGGGCATGACGGCTCAGGCGATCAGGGCGAGGCGCAATAGTCATGGCGCGACGGCGCCGCGGTAGAGCTATCTCCGGCATCCTTCTTCTCGATAAGCCGATGGGCATGAGCTCGAATCAGGCTTTGCAGCGCACCAAGTGGCTGTTTAGTGCAGAAAAAGCCGGACACACGGGCAGTCTCGATCCGCTTGCTACCGGTGTGCTACCGCTGTGTTTTGGCGAGGCGACCAAGTTTTCTCAATACCTGCTCGATGCCGATAAGGGTTACGACAGTACCTTTTGTCTCGGTCAAAGTACTGAGACAGGTGATTCCGAGGGAGAAACCATCGAGGAGTCTGACGCGTCAGCGCTGGATTTAGCGCGCCTTGAGCGAGCGCTGGACAATTTTCGGGGCCCTATCCACCAGCTTCCGCCGATGTATTCCGCACTCAAGCGCGATGGTCAGCCGCTTTACAAGTTAGCCAGGGCCGGCATTCAAGTAGAGCGTGAGCCTCGGCCCGTGACCGTGATGTCTTTGGAAGTTCTGGCATTTCGCCCCGGTGTCCGCGCAGAACTTGATGTGCGTATTTTGTGTAGCAAGGGTACCTATGTCCGCTCCCTCGCTATGGATTTAGGTGCGCTACTGGGTGTCGGTGGTCATGTTTCAGCACTACGCCGAACCAAGGCGGGCCCTTTTGAGCTTGCCGAGTGCGTAACTATGGGGGCCCTTGAGGCACTTCATGGGAATCAAGATATCGCAGAAATGGACGCGTTTTTAAGGCCTACAGATACCGCGGTGGCGCATATGCCGCTATTGAAACTCCCTGAATCCAGTGGATTTTACCTCCGTCAGGGGCAGCCGGTGCTAGTGCCAAATGCGCCCTGTGATGGTATGGTGCGCGTCGCTTTAGAGACCGGTGAGTTTCTGGGGCTTGGAGAAATTCTGGACGACGGGCGCGTGGCGCCCCGTCGACTGGTTGTCAGCGGTGGATAACGCTCTAAAACTAGGGTGATTTCTGCAGGCGCTGACGAGAACCTGGCTGTCAATCTGCACGGGCAGGCTCTTTTCTTAGTTGGTTACCTTAATGGGTCCCGGTGTATTCCTTCAATGAGAAACCCGGCCAAAGAGGGCCAGAGCAGATTATTACAAGGAAATTGAAATGGCTTTAAACGCAGAACGCAAAGCGGAAATCGTCCGTGACTATCAGCAAAGCGAAGGTGATACCGGCTCCCCGGAAGTACAGGTAGCCCTGCTCACAGCAAACATCGAGCAGCTTCGCGATCACTTTGAGTCCCACAAACAGGATCACCATTCTCGACGGGGCCTCATCCGCATGGTTAATCAGCGCAGAAATTTGCTGGATTACCTCAAGCGAAAAGATTCAGCGCGCTACGCTGAATTGATTAAGCGACTCGGTCTACGCCGATAACCGCTGACGCGACCGGGGCATGGGCTCCGGTCGTTTTATTTTGAATTGGAGAAAAATTGTGAACCCAGTTACTAAAACCTTTCAGTATGGCGGCCAAACCGTCACGCTGGAAACAGGCCGCATCGCCCGTCAGGCGACCGGCGCCGTTCTTGTTACCGTTGAAAACACTAGTGTGTTGGTAACCGTTGTTGCCGAGAAGACTGCTCGCGAAGGTCGTGACTTCTTCCCTCTGGCCGTGCACTACACCGAGAAGGCTTATTCTGTGGGCAAGATCCCCGGTGGTTTTTTTAAGCGTGAAGCTCGCCCCAGCGAAAAAGAGACACTGACATCTCGATTGATTGACCGGCCCATCCGTCCGTTGTTCGCGGACGGATTCATGAACGAAGTACAGGTTATCTGTACTGTGATGTCTGCCGACAAGCACATCGATCCCGATATCCCTGCAATGATTGGTACTTCAGCAGCACTCGCGATTTCTGGATGTCCTTTCAATGGACCTATTGGTGCAGCGCGTGTCGGATTCAACGACGCTGAGGGTTACATCCTCAATCCAACTTATGACCAACTGCCCGAGAGCAAGCTTGAGATGGTCGTTGCAGGGACGCAGGACGCCGTACTCATGGTTGAGTCTCAGGCCGACCAGCTGACCGAAGATCAGATGCTTGGTGCGGTTTTATTTGCACACCAGGAAATGCAGGTCGTTATAAAAGCGGTTGAGGAGCTGGCTGCAGAAGCTGGCAAGCCTAGTTGGGACTGGCAGGCACCTGCCATCGATGAAGGGCTTGTCAACGCGGTTGAAGAGAAAGCAAAAGCCGATCTTGGTGAGGCTTATCGTATTACGGACAAGGCTGAGCGTTACGCACGCGTCGGAGAGATCCGCGAGGCTTGCGTTGCTGAGCTTGCGACGGAAGGTGGTCCTAGCGCTGACTTGGTCAAGGAATACTTCAAGAAGGTCGAGAAGTCTCTGGTACGAAACCGCATCATTGCCGGCGAGCCGCGTATTGATGGTCGCGACACACGCACTGTACGCCAAATCGCTTGCGAAGTAGACGTATTGGCCAAAGCCCACGGTTCTGCACTGTTCACTCGTGGCGAAACTCAGGCTATTGGTGCTGTAACGCTCGGTTCTACCCGCGACTCCCAGATCATTGACGCGCTGGAAGGCGAGCGTCGTGATCCTTTCATGCTGCATTACAACTTCCCTCCCTACTCTGTAGGTGAGGCTGGTCGTGTTGGTTTTACCAGCCGCCGCGAAATCGGCCACGGCCGTTTGGCGCGTCGCGGTCTAGCGGCGGTTCTTCCTAACCTGGAGGAATTCCCCTACACGATCCGCGTTGTGTCGGAGATTACAGAGTCCAACGGCTCCAGCTCTATGGCGTCGGTATGTGTAGGCTCTCTCGCCATGATGACCGCCGGTGTGCCTCTGAAGGCTCCCGTTGCGGGTATTGCCATGGGTCTCGTGAAGGAAGGCAACCAGTTTGCTGTTCTCACCGACATTCTGGGCGACGAAGATCATCTGGGTGACATGGACTTTAAGGTCGCTGGTACCGCTGAGGGTGTTACTGCCCTGCAGATGGATATCAAGATCGAAGGCATCACCGAGCAGATCATGGAGATTGCTTTGGAGCAGGCCATGCAAGCTCGCTTGCACATTCTGGGTCAGATGAATGCAGTGCTTGCAGCACCGCGGGAAGTGACTTCTGAGAATGCTCCGAGCATGGTGACTCTGAAGGTTGATTCCGACAAGATCCGCGACATCATTGGTAAGGGTGGCGCGATGATTCGTTCCATCACCGAGAACTCAGGCGCTACAGTTGATATCGAAGATGACGGCACGGTACGCGTATTCGGTCAGGACCAGGCTTCACGCGATAAGGCTGTAGCGATGATCGAAGAGATCACTGCGGAAGCTGAAGTGGGTGCTATCTACACCGGTAAGGTTGAGCGTATCGTCGACTTCGGCGCTTTCGTGAACATCCTCCCCGGTAAGGACGGACTGCTGCATATCTCTCAGATCGCAAACGAGCGCGTAGAAAACGTATCTGACCACCTGACTGAAGGTGAGGAAGTGCGCGTTAAGGTTCTGGATGTGGATCAGCGTGGTCGTATCAAGCTGTCCATCAAGGAGCTCCTTGAAGACGATGCTGCGCCTGCAGAAGAAGCGGGCGACGCCTAATCGATTTAGCTTAATCAGCTGTATCAAAGGGCGCTTCGGCGCCCTTTTTTATGGCCCGTGTTTTATAGTTGCGTTCCAGTTTAGTGATTAGGTGGCCGGTTTAAATCTATGCGTCTTTCTCTATGCATGATCGTCAAAGACGAAGCGTTCTTTATTGAGGAGTGTCTTGCATCAGCAGCGCCCTTTGTTGATGAAGTCGTGGTAGTGGATACGGGTTCCACTGATGGCACTCGGGAGATTGCTGAGCGGTACGCGGGTAAAGTTCTGGATTTTGAATGGATTGACGATTTCTCTGCAGCGAGAAACATCGGGCTCGCCGCGGCAACGGGGGACTGGATTTTGGTCCTCGACGCAGATGAGCGCATCGCCGCTGAGGACTATCCGAAGCTCAGAGAGGCAATGTCGACTTCTGAGTTTGACGGGTATTACTTGATTCAGCGGAACTATAGCGACGAGGAGCTGCAGTTAAACTGGATCGCGGTAACTGAGCCAGATGAATGGTCGGGCCCTTGGACCGGCTACACTGAGAATCCTATTCTTCGCCTCTTCCGTCGTAACGAATTTATAGGTTATGAGGGGAGCATTCACGAAATTGTGGATGGAACCATCTCTGGACCGGCCAGAGGCACGTTAGACCTGCCTATTCATCACTATGTTGATGCAAACCCTGCTCGTTCGCGTCTTGAGCGAGCCAGTGGCTACCTCGTCCTTATGGATCGATTGTTGGAGGAGCGTGATGATGGTCGTATCTACGGAATCGCCGGATCTACTGCTTTGAATGCGTCAAAGGATTACGCGAAGGCCGCCAGCTATTTTCGTCGCGCTGCAGAGCTAGGCTATGAATCTTTGCGCAGCCTTGAAGGTGCGGCAGAAGCGGCCTACCG